>NZ_JAIZ01000019.1 GCF_000710465.2 Kitasatospora sp. MBT63
GGGCGGGCGGGAGTTGTTGGGGGAGAGGGGGTGGCGGGAGCCGAGCTGCTGCCGGAACGGCTCGTTGTGCTGGGGCAGGTAGGGGCGCAGGGTGTCGCTGGTCCAGTTAGAGCCGACCCTTTCGAACACGCCAAGGGTGAGGAGCGGGGCCTGCTCCGGCTTGAACAGGGCGGCGACGTGCTCGGCGATGTCCACGGCGCTGCGCGCCGGGTCCTGCCACTCCTGATCGGCGTCGCTCCACGTCTGCGTACTCACCCTGTTCTCCAATTCTCGTATGGTGCTGGCGGGTTGGCGGTTCGCCCCGGGTGCCGGCCTGCCCCGCCCTTGGAGGCCGGCACCCGGGGAGTCAGTGATGCCGCCGATCGGGCTCGCGTGGGACGCGGTGCCGGTCGGAGGCGGTGCCGCGCCCTCGGCGGCCACTCAGCTGGATCCAGGCGGAGGCGGGCCCGGCTGTGGCCACCCGGGGCGCGAGGGGGGAGGCGCGCGCCGGGTGGCGGGCCCCGGCGGCTGGGGAGGTTGGCCGGGGCAGCGGTGGGATGGTCTTAGGCGGCCAGGGTGGGTCTGCCTCGGCCATGGAGGATGCGGCGGGCGGCTCGCAGGGCGGCGGCGAGGTTGTGGGGGTGGGTGAGGAGCCCGGTGCCGTCCGGCTCGATCAGCCAGCGACGCCCCTGCACCTGCTCCCTGCCCGGCGGCGGGCAGCGCAGGGCGGGGTTGTGCTTGACGTTCGGGTTGTCGCGCAGGAACTCGCTGTCGCGCATGTCCCAGATGGAGGTGGAGGAGTAGGTGATCAGGAACTCCACGGACCGCAGCGCCTCGTTGAAGATGACGGGGCCGACTGGTCCGACCACCTCCGCGACCTGCTGCAGTTGGCCGAGAGCGGCAGTGCCGAGGCGCTGGTTGGTGACGCGTACCGCGTTGAACCGCACGCCGAGCCGGATGTCCACCAGCTCGTTGCGGGTCCAGCCGAGCAGCGCCGCGCGCGGGTCGCTGTTGCAGCGGGCGAGCCAGTGGGCGCCGAGGACGTACGGCGGGGGAGCGCCGCGCCTCACGAGCTTGTGCGTCGTACTGCTCGTGCTCGCGGCTCTGGCCTGGGCCATCTTCCC
This sequence comes from Kitasatospora sp. MBT63, assembly GCF_000710465.2. GTDB lineage: Bacteria > Actinomycetota > Actinomycetes > Streptomycetales > Streptomycetaceae > Kitasatospora. The sequence continues at coordinate 1,104 of NZ_JAIZ01000019.1, forward strand.
CGCTCCTCCCATCCGTACGTCCCCGGCGCCGTCCCCCGTGGATGTGGGTGGCCGCACCGGTTCGGCCATCCACGCCGGCACCTTCGCCGCCCCCGGCAAGGGGGCGCTGAGTGAGGCGCCTGGGTGCCCGCCGGACCCGCGTTCGCTGTCCATCTGGTTGCGAGGCCGGCGGTCTGTGCTCGGGGCGCACGCCGTTGTGCGACCCGCTGGCACCTCACCCCCTCCATCGGCCCGATTTCACGGAAGGGGCCGGAGTGTTGCCGGAGGCTAGGTGCCGGGGCCCGCCCCCACGGGATCGGGAAGGGCGGGGCTGGTGCCCGGCGGCCCCTGCCCGTAGCGCAGGGGCCGCCGGAGTCTTAGGCGGCTATCGACCTGGGGCCGATGGTGCCGATGCTGGGGGCTGGACGGGCGTGCCGGATGCGGTTGGTGAGCGCGGCGCGGTGCGGCGACGCGGCGGTGGGCGCCGAACTCGGCGAAGCCTCGGCCGTGCTGGCAGCCACAGCGGTCTCCTCCTTCTCCACCGGCTTGATGGAGGCGATCTCCATCTCGAACCAGCTGATCCGGGTGCCGGCCTTCCGATCGCGCCTGCTCCCGTGGTCCGCCGCGAGCTTGGTGATGATCAGCAGCCCCCGGCCGCCGTCGTAGCCACCCCTCCGGCGCTGGGTCCGCATCGCCGGGATCCTCGGAACGGCCGGGTCCGTCACCTCCACCCGCAGCCGCCCCTCCTTCGTCTGCTGCGCCCGGAAGCCGAGCTGTCCCTTCTTCTTGCCGCAGCCGTGCAGCCAGCCGTTGGTCAGCAGCTCGGAGGCCATCAGTTCCAGGTCCTCGGCCTCGCTGTCGGTGAGGCCGAGAGCGGCCTTGATCTGCGGCACGAACTTCCGCCGGATCTGCCCAACTACCTCGGGAGAAGCGGCAGTTACGAATTCAACCAGGGGCATGACAGTTCCTCCGGGGGCGTGCCGCTACGGACGGCATTGGGGGATGTTTCCGGGGAAGCGGCCGTTGCGGTCGCGCTCGTCGTGGCCCGGCCGATGGCGACCCGACCTGGGCTTCTGACGGTGAATCAAGATCACTTTGAGCAGGCAACACTGGCGAATCTGCCAGCGCAACTACCAACTCATTGCGTGCAGTTCGTTACGCACAGCATGGCCCCTGGCGCGATCCTGCGCAACCACTTCCGCCATCTGTGCAAGCTTGCACGGTCGTACGCAATGTCGATGCATATGCCATTCGAAGGCGGTAGCGCGCACTGCCAGCGGACAGGCACACTGTGCTGACGATCGACAGAGAAGGGGCGAGAGGTGGCATTCCAGCGGACCGTGAGGCGAATCCAGCTGGGCAACGAGTTCCGCCGCATCCGCGAGGAGCGCGGTCTTCTGCCCGAGGACGTGGCCAAGGCCCTGCCGAACTGGAGCGTCTACAAGATCAGCCGCGCCGAGAACGCAAAGGGCGCGGTCAAGATTGATGACGCTGCCCAGCTCCTCGACTTCTTCGAGGTGGACGACGGCGTCAAGGCCGGCCTTCTCGACATCGCCAGGAACGCTCCGAAGCAGGGGTGGTGGCTGCCGTACACCGGCGTGATCGACGAGCAGACCGTCGACCTGGCCTCGTTGGAGAGCGAAGCGTCGGCGGTCAAGACCTACCAACCGTTCTTCATCCCGGGCCTGTTCCAGACGCCCGACTATGCGCGGGCGATCTTCACCGAGCTGGGCGGGTTCTCCGACGAGGAGGCCCAGCGCCGGGTCGATGTACGGATGGCCCGGCAGGCCGTCCTGACGCGTCCGAAGCCGCCGGAGATCTGGGCCGTGATCCACGAGGCCGCGCTGAGCGTCAAGGGCGGCGGCCCGGACGTCATGCGAGCGCAGATGGACCGGCTGATACAGGTCGCCCGCTTCCCCAACGCCAACATCCAGATCATGCCGTCAGACTGCGCGCTGAACCCGGCGATGAACGGCGCGCTGACCATCCTCGGATTTCCCTACGACCCTCCGCTCGACGTCGCCCTCGTCGTTGCGCAGCAGACCGAGGTGTGGATCGAAGAGCGGCAGGCGGTAGCGGAGTTCCACAGGACTTTCCAGAAGATCACGGCCGAGGCCCTTCCTCTGGACAAGTCACTCGCATTCATCACCGAGAAGAGAGACCAGATCAAGTGAGCACCTACTACCCAAACATTGCCGAACTCGGCGTCACCATGCGGAAGTCGAGCTACAGCAACCAGGGCGCGGACTGCGTCACGACCGCCGGCCTGGCCGGTGAGGTGGTCGTAGCGGACAGCAAGAACCCATCCGGTCCGGGCCACCGTCACCAGCCGGCGGCATGGGCAGCGTTCGCCCAGGCGGTCGGCACCGGAGCCCTGGTTCCCGTCCAGGGCTGACCCAGCCCCGGCACGTCCGTAGCGTGCCGGCTACCAGGTCCAGCGGCCCGTCCCCCACGCGAAGGGGGGCGGGCCGCTCCCGTTGCCCGTGGCCGCACGCCGGTGGCCCCAACACCTCCGTAGGGTGTTGGGGCCACCGGCGTGCGGTTGCCGATCGTACGCACCGGCCATGACATGGCGCCACGGCTCACTGGCTCGAAGTTCGCGTGCGTAACCCACCGGATGGCCGCTGAGGGCACCACGATTGGTGGTGGGGGGCAGGTGCCAGCGGTGCCCAGGCGCTCTTGTCCGTGACAGGTGCACCCGCCTGTCTGCGGTGCCTCGCGCGGCTGACAGCCGGACGGCCAAGGCGGAGGCCGGCGGGACCGGTCGCACGGCAGAGGTATTCAAAGATCAATTAAGACTCCGCCGTGCAATTTCGATCTTGGAATTATCACGCTAAGTAGCGTGATGTTCGCAACATGCCCATCCGGGCATATCGCATCTCCCTCCTTGTACGATTGGCTCCTGGTCAGGCCGTCAATCGGCTGTAGTGCACCTTAAGCACAGTTCTCCTAGCTACTAGCGCCTCGTGGACGGGTATCGGGATGGGGCTGGCGGTGAGCACCAGTGGCATTTCAATGGAGCGACTATGCGTTGGCTGCGGTGGCGTAGAGACTCTTCACGGCGCGCACTCGTGAAGGAATGCGAGAAACTGCTCGCGGACCTCCCTACTCCCGCTCCTTTCAGCGTCGAGGCGCTAGTGCGAAATATGGAGGGAGTGCTGGGTCGCCAGATTCGGCTAGTACCTCTGGATGACCCCGATGGGGGGCTTGGCACGGCGTGTGGCCTCCGAGTCAAGGCGCCGGAGTTCACAATCATCCTCTATCGGCGCCGTTCAAGTCGAAATCAAACCGAGCACATCATCCTGCATGAGCTCGCCCATGAATGGCTGGACCACGGGACCACTCTGACGGCTGCCGAGATTGAGCGATACGTCCCTGAACGCATCCGCCAGGAAGTGATCCGTCGCTTCCCGTCGACTCTGGTGCAAGGGCGCGTAGATTTTGACAGCCCCGAGGAGAAGCAGGCCGAGCTTTCGGCCTCGCTGATAAAGCGGTCGGCTCGCCGTCAGTCGATCACGGGAGATGACATGGTTAGTCTCCTGGAGTCCTCGCTCGCCCACCCAGTTGCCCCGCCTCGACACAAGCGTTAGTCGCGAGTTCGCGGCGAACGCGGAGATGAGACCTTGCGACTCACTCCGCATCAAACAGTCCACCTGCTGGAAATTAAGGCTGCCGTCAGCCGTCCTTCGGGGCGGCAAATAGGTAGCCTGCACAGACAACTGCTGGTTACATGTTCGAGTACTTTAAATACCTGACGGCGATAGTGATGGCCGGAATCGCCGTTTGGCGATTCCCTGCGGTTCGCTACGGTGATTCTCACCGCAGGGCGCTCTGGGGTGGCTATGCAGGATTCGCCGTAGCCTTGTGGCTGTACACGCCAGCAGTAATGAATGCGGTAGATCGTATTCCCGTGGTGGATCTAGACGCCCTGCTGAGACACTTTGCCAGCACCGCAGCGACCATCGCAGCCCTGACCTACGTCTCTACTAGCTACGGGAAGAGCGCGGAGGCAGTTGCGCCTCGTCACGTAGTGGTCTCCCGGTGGATTGCCCGTGTGTCCTATAAGGCGGGGGCTCTAGGCGTCATTTTGCTCACGGTCCTATTTTTCACCGTGGTGAACCGCCAGATGCAGAGCCAAGATTTCCTCATCGACCACGCTGGGCAATGGGGAGTCGCGGTCTATATGACCGTCTTCTACTTCTTCCCGCTTATCACGGCTGCGGTTTGCGGCTACCAGTGGACGAGGGCGGCGCGGCAGGCCGAGTGTACGAGCATGCGCGTCGGCCTGGGTTTGATGGCGTTCGCGATGTGGATGGGGCTTGTCCATTCACTGGCTCGTCCCGGACTCCTGTGGGTCGCGGTGGCCTTCTCTCTAAGCCACTCCGCAGTGCAGTTTGTCGTAGACGCCGAATCGCTGTGGATGGACATGCTTTTCCTTATCGTCGCTATTGGGGCGAGCATTCCCACCAGCCGCGCAGTAGGGGCCCGGTGGAAGACGTGGCGTACCCTAAACCGGATCTACCCACTGTGGTTCGACCTTGCAGAGGCATTTCCGGGGACAAGCCTGTATCCACCCGGGAAGCGCCTCACGGAATTTATGCAGGTACGCGTTCCGATCGATGTCCGCCTTGATCGGTGGACCCAGGATATTGCTGACGCCTGTGAAAAACTGCGCTATTACGCTCCGCGAGACCTGATATTTGCCGCAGAGGACTTTACCGCCTCGCACGCCGATCCTGAGCCGACCGCAGAGGCGTATTGGATTAAGGCTGCACTCAAAGCCGTTGACGCCGCACCTGTGAGTGTGGACGCTTCCGTCCCTCTGCGAGAAAAGCCCTTCGTCGATACCGACAGCGAAGCGGCGTGGCTCGCACGAGTCAGCGCGGCCTATTCAAATATCGCCGAGGATCAGGCGCAGGAGCTTCTCGTGTACGCGACAGGAGCGGAGTTCGAAGAAGAATGCCCCGAGGTGACTTCAATTCCGGTGCAACGGCTCGCGACGTAGCGATCTTGAACGAGTCGGCGAGTGAGATTTAGCACCATCCGCTTCGTGGACTGGTTTGGTACCGTGGGTGTGCGGGCTAGTAGGTCTTGATCCGCCCGTAGGTGCACCCTGGCCTGCGACGCACAGTTGCTGTCGTCACCATATGTAGCCGGGGCCGCGATGCCGTCCTTTCTGGATGGGCGTCCGAATTCTCAGCAATCAATGGAGTTCCCGCATGTCCAACCGCACTGGCCTCATCCTCGATTTCGGCGGAGTGCTGACCACGCCGCTGCTTCCGGCAGTGCTCGCCTTCGAGCAGCGCGAGGGCCTGCCGCAGGGCGCCTGCCTTACGGCCCTGTACAAGGACGAGGTAGGCGTCCGGATCACCAGTGACCTTGAGCGTGGCGCGGTCTCCCAGACTGAGTGGAACGAGTTTGCCGGCAAGATGCTGGGCGTGTCCCCCGACAACCTCATGGGCCGCATCTTCGGCGACCTGCGCCCCGAGCCGCGGCTGATCAACGCGGCTGCTGCGGCGAGGCGCGCGGGGATCAAGGTGGGCATCCTGTCCAACAGCGTGGGACTCGCCCCTTGGGACCTGTACGACGGCTACGAGCTCGAGCGGCTGTACGACGTCGTGGTGATCTCCGAGCACCACCTGATGCGCAAGCCCGACCCCGAGCTTTTCGAGATCACTCTCAAGCTCATGGACCTGCCCGCGTCCGAGTGCATCTTCGTCGACGACACCGAACCGTACGTGCGGGCCGCCGAGCAGCTCGGCCTCGCAGGCGTGCACAACCAGGACCCCGCGCAGACGGTGGCTACTCTCTCTGACCTGCTCGGCGTGGACCTCACCGCGTAGTAAGGCCGGCGCCCCGGTGGTCCTGGGCAAGAACAGCGAAGGGGCTGCGGAATTGTCCCCCGATAGGGGCAACGCCGCAGCCCCTTCTTCTGTCTGTGCTGAGTGCCGCGCTACCTGGACCGCTTGAACCACTGCGGCTGCTTGAACAGCAGGGAGCGCTCCAGGTCGCCGGTCAGCCGGACGCAGCCCGCTGCGAGCCGTCGCTCCAGCTCGGTGTAGAGCTGTTGCCGCTCCTCCTGGCGTAGTACCTCCACCCGGATCCAGCAGTGGTGGTGCTTGCGGTCTTCCAGCCGGATGCCGGGGCCGCTGCGGCCTCCGTCGTGGGCCTTCACCTCGGTGAGGGCATCCAGCGCGATGGTCTTCCACCAGATCGTGTTGCGCATCAGCAGGCGGTCGCCGTCGATGACCACGCGCAGCCGGACCGTGGCCGTCATGATGACGGCGAAGGCAGCGCCGACGATCAGCCAGGCGGCGCGGTCGACGGTGTCCTTGCCGACCGCCAGCGAGATGCCGGCGCCGATTGCCAGCGGGATCAAGCCGTAGAGCTGCCAACGTGAGGACAGTCCGAGATGGACAGCCGCAGGGCTACTGGGGGGCTGCCGCAGGGAGATCACTTCGGGTGCTGCTTTCTGCTGCGTGGGGTGGGGTGAGCCATCCCTGCACCTTGCCCCGGCTTGGTCTACGACGGCTCGCGTCAGGCGTGGCCGGCGGGGCAGGTGTGTTCCTCAGTCCTCGTCCACCTCGGGCAGCTTGTGCCGCAGCTCCCCGACGAGATTGTTGATCGTGGCCATCATCTCGGTGGACAGGCCCCCGCCGTTGCCGCGTGCAGCAAGACCGAGGATCTGTCCCCGTTGGATCGAGCTGAGGAAGCGGATCGCCTCCAGGAACTCGCGAGCCGCTGGGCTGACCTCGGCATCGTCTTGGAAGAGGGCGGCGTCGACCTGGAGTGCGTCGGCCAGGCCGGCGCGCACTACGTCGGAAGCGTCGGTCGTGGCGCCCGTGCGCAGGGAGGCGATGTCCTCGTCCGTAACGACTGCCTCGCCCGCGTGAGCGTTCACGGCGCGCGCGATCTCGTCATCAGACGGTGCCTCCTGGCCCACGTACCCGTGCTCCAGGAGATAGCTGATCTTCTCGCCGATAGTGCGGGGCGCCGACGCCTGCTCGTCACCGGAGGCCGCGGGGCGAATTCCGAACGAGCAGTCCTGGGCGGTTAGCAGGACCGCCTCGGTCACCCCGTACGCGTCGGCGAGCGGTGGCACGTAGGCATCGCTGAGCCTGCGCCGACCAGACTCCGCATTGCTCACCGGCGCGCGGCTCGAGCCGATGATCGCGGCGGCCTGCGCCACGCTGAGGCCGGCATCGCATCGCAGAAGTTGCAGGTCAGCCGGACCGTCGTGAGGGAAGAGCGCGTCAAGTGGCTGACCGAGCGCCGCTGCAATCGCGGGCAGCTTCTCCCCCTTGGGGTGGTCCTCGCCGTTCTCCCACCGCGCGACGGTGGGGCCGCTGACGCCGACCCTGGCGCCCAACTCCTCCTGCTTGAGCTCCTGGCCCCGCCGGACGGCGCGGACGCGGCGGCCGTCGAACTGACGTGGGGGCACATGAACTCCAGCGGGGTGATGAGCGGGCAGGTCGGCGCGGTGTTGAGACCACTGTAGTCCAGGCTTGATACATCTGCGCAACTGACGTACGTTTCTGTATCGCACCGCCGGAGGGGCTCCGCCTCTCCATGGTGCCAGCCTCTGGCGACCCGTGTGCATGCTGCCTTGTTGCGGTCACTTGCGCAACGGGCGGCTGGATTCGGCAATCAGGTGGTGCCGACCGGTCGTGGAACGACTCCCGACACCGGCCGTCGCGAGCCCTGTCCGACCCGTGCCGCTCTGCGGAGTAAGGGATGGACTTGCCGCAGGCGTCTACGTATGTTCGTCGTCCCCGCAGGGCGGCGCCCCAGGGGACGGAGCGAGCAGAGGGGAAGCGGTGCCGCAGAGGGCGAGCCCTGCACGAATCAGGGCGAAATGAGACCGGCGCCCGGGAGCTACCAACTCCTGGACGCCGGGCCGGCATCCCGAAGGGTGCCGAATCACAACTCGCGAGCGGCGGGACTTCTTTTGCACGAGAGACCGCCGCGCGCGCTCCTACGAATCCAGGAGTATCACATGCCCAGCCCTTCAGGGGAAGCCCGCTACGCCGCGCCCAGCTCGAGCCAGCAGCGGCTCGGCGTCCAGCTCGCGGACATGATCCCCGGCGCGGTCAGCGTCCACGTCAGCCTCGCCGACCCCAAGCGCCAGTGGCCCCACCCCTACACGGTGGCGATCGACGAGCACGGCGAGCAGCTCGCGCTGAGCCGCACCACCACCAAGATCGCGGCCCGCTGGGTGCAGCGGACATGGCCTGAGGCGGACTGGACGCGCCCGCACAGCCTCGACCTCGCCACCGGGCAGCTCGCCGTCACCGCGGTCCGGGGCCGCTGACATGGCCCGCATTCGATCGGTCAAGCCGGAGACCTGGGTCTCCGAGACGCTGGCCGAGGTGTCGATCCCGGCCATGGTCACCTTCCTCGGGATGACCAACCACGCCGACGACCACGGCCGCCACCGCGACAACGCAGCGATCGTCTACGGCCTCGTCTGGCCGATGCGCGAGGAGATCAGCCGCGCAGACGTCGAGGACCACCTGCAGCAGCTCGCCGCTGCCGGAGCGGTCTGCCGGTACACCGGCTGCGACGGACGGCGGTACTTCCACTACCCGACCTGGCGCAACCACCAGAAGATCGACAAGCCGTCGCTCAGCCGTCTGCCGGCCTGCCCGCACTGCGAGCCGGAGCGGTGCGGGGTCTGCAAGGGCTCCTGCATCCAGCGGGCCGCCCTCGCCGACACCCCGGGCGCGGTGGCCGAGTCCGCCGCGAGCGCTCCCCGAGTGTTCGCCGAGGTTTCGGCGAACGCTCCCGCCGCCCTCCAGCAGCCGAACGAGCCCATCCCGGCTGCCACCGCGCAGACGACTCCCGCCGCCACCAGAGCAGCCGCCCCGGCGATCGACGCCGAGCCGCAGCCCGTCCCGACCTCCCAGAAAGCCGCAGGTCAGACGGCATTCGGCGAAGTCTCCCCGAAGGCTCGCCGAAGCCTCCCGGAGCCCTCGGCGCCTGGATCTAGGATCTTGGATCCTGGATCTTCTTTCCCTACGGGGCGCACGGCGCCCGACGCGGACACCGTCTCGGCAGGCCAGCTGGTCGGCGAGTACGTCGCCTCCTGCGCCGAGCGCCCGCCGGGCAGCGTGATCGGCCACCTCGGCAAGGTCGTCAAGGCCCTCCTGGACGAGGGCATCGCCGCCGACCACGTCCGCGCCGGGCTGCGGCGGTTCGCCGAGATCCAGGGCCACCCGTCCCGGCTGCCGAGCCTGGTCAACGACGCCATGAACGCACGAGGCGCCGGTTTGGCGCGGCCGGGATTCCGGCCTAACGTGCCCGCTCACCAGGCGTGGACCAACCCGGTCGACGCTGCAACCGCCTACGCCGAGGAGCTGTGATGCGCACCCACCGCGAACCGCAGACCCTCGCCGACGCACCCTCGGTGCTCGACCGGATGGCCCGCATCCTCGCCGCCCGGGGCATCGACCAGCACGCGGTCGACGCCCTGCCGGACGAGCCGGAGCCCTACTCGGCGGAGGAGGCGCTGTCGGCCGGGCTGCCGCCGCGCTACCGCGACGCGCTCGCCACGCACCCGCAGGTCCTGGCCTGGGTGCGGCAGGTCGCCGCCGAGGCCACCGCGCCGAGCATCGGCGCCCGACGCCAGGTCGCCACCGGCCCCAGCCTGCTGATGGCCGGAGTCGTCGGCGCGGGCAAGACCCACGAGGCGTACGGCGCCGTCCGCGCCCTCGTGCAGGCCGGCATCGGGGTTCGCTGGCGGGCCACCACCGCAGCCGACCTCTACGCGGAGCTTCGGCCCAGCTCGGACACCGACTCCGAGCGGGTCCTCGCCGCCTACAGCCGGGTGCCGCTGCTGATCCTCGACGACCTCGGCGCCGCCAAGAGCTCGGAGTTCGTCGAAGAGCAGACGTACCGGCTGATCAACCGCCGGTACAACCACATGCTCCCGACCCTGATCACCACGAACCTGCAGATCAGGGACCTCAAGGCCCACCTCGGTGACCGCGTCACCTCCCGGCTCGCCCAGATGACCACCCGGGTCGAGTTTGAGCTGGTCGACCGCAGACGCCTCCAGCGCGCCGCCTGACGGCCGCAGTGCCCGGCCGCCCCACGGCGCGCCGCCAGCCCTTCACCGACCCAGCGCACCTCTCCGCCGACGCCCGACCTCGCGCGCGGAGAGCGATCGGAGCAACCCCGCATGACCACCACGACCAGCCCTGCCCGCCACCGCTCGCTCGGCGACCACACCTGGCAGGACCAGGCCGTCTGCACCCCGACCGAGTACAACCCCGTCGACCCGGAGACCTTCTTCCCCGGGCCGGAGGAAGCCGACAAGATCGCCACCGCCAAGGCGCTGTGCGCCCAGTGCCCGGTCGCCCGCGTCTGCCTGGATGCCGCCCTGGAGACGGGCGACACCCACGGCATCCGGGGCGGCTACACCGAGGAGGAGCGCGAAGCCCTGCACGCCAGGATCAACGACCGCCTCGACTACAGCCGTGTCAACGCCACCCTGGCCGGGCGCGACATCTCCCTCACGAAGGCCGAGCGCCGCGCGGTCGTCCTCGCCGGGTACCGCCAGGGCGTCCCCGTCGACCGCCTCGCCCGACTCCTCAAGATCAGCCCGGAGCACGCCCTCAAGCTCTACCGCGAGACCCGACGCGCGATCCGCCACCGCCAGATCGCCGAGGAAGCCACCCGCGCCGCCTCGGCCGCCCACGGCACTACCAGCACCGCGCAGCTGACCTGCGCCGACTTCGGGACGGCCGCATGAGCACCGCCACCGCCACCGCCCCGACCACCGCCCGCGTCACTGCCTGGGACCGGGCCGTCGTCATCGCCCTCGGCGCCTCCGGCTGCGCGCTGAGCTTCTCCGCCCTCCAGCAGATGGCCGTCGCCATCCACGTCCGGGGCTTCCTCACCTACCTCTTCCCGATCATCGTCGACGGCTTCATCGCCTACGGGGTCCGCGCGCTGCTGGTCCTGCGCTCCGCACCGCTGAGGGCCCGGATCTACGTGTGGACGCTCTTCGGCGCGGCCACCGGGACGAGCCTGTGGGCCAACGCTCTGCACGCCGTCCGGCTGAACGAGCAGGACACGACCGCCGGCCTCCGGCTGGGCGACACGGTGGTCGCGGTGCTGTCCACCATCGCTCCCCTTGCCCTGGCCGGGGCTGTCCACCTCTACATCCTCATCGCCCGAGGACCGGTCAGCCCCACCGACCGGGGCGGTCAGGCTGACCGACCGGCCGAGACTGACCGGGGTCAGGTCACCCCGGCCCGAGGTCAGGTCACAGCCGAGCAGACCGGACTGACCGAGCGGCCGGTGGCACTGACCGCCGGTCAGGACAGCGCCGGTCGCCCCGCCCCCGATCAGCCGGTCAGCCGCCCGGTCACCGCCACGGTCAGCCGCTCGGTCACCGACCTGGCCCCGCAGCCGCAGCTGACCCCGGTCAGCGCGGTCAGCCTGGCCAAGCCCTCTGACCTGGGCGGTCACCCGGACACCGACCGGCCGGTCACTGACCGACCGCCGGTCGAGCCGCCGGTCACTGTCCCGCCGGTCAGCCCCACCGAGGCCACCGGACAGCCGGTCGAGCCGCCGGTCACCTCCTCGCCGGTCACTGACCGGGACGCTGACCGCCGCCCTGACCTGGACACCGAGGACCTGCTGAAGATCGCACGGCAGGCGGTCAGCCAGGAGGACAAGCTGACCCGCAAGGTCGTCGCGCAGGCGATCCGCGGTCAGCAGATCCCCCTGTCCTCCGACACCCTGACCCAGCTGATGGCCCAGCTCCGCGAACAGCACGGTCAGCCGGTCACCGCCAACAGGGACTGACCGACACCTGACCGCCGGGGTGACCGACCAGGCCACCCCGGCGGTCACCCACCCGCACCACCGCCGAAGGGGAGCACCCACCATGCGCACCACCCCCGCCACCTGGGCCGAGGCGGACTCCTGGCTCGCCGTCCTCACCCAGCGCGGCCACGTCCACCGCGTCGAAACCGGGCCGGACGGTGCCCGCAGCGTCCAGCGAGGCCGGCATTCCCGCCCCTGGACCCTCCACCACCCCGTCCTCGCCCTCGACTTCGTCGAGGACCTCCTCCTCGAAATCCGCCAGCGCGACAGCGAGGCCAGCCGGTGACCGCCTCAGACCAGGACGGCACCACGCAGGCACCGGAGAGTGACCGTGATCAGGCTCCTGGCGGAGCAAGTTGTGGGGTAAGGAGTCCTTACCCCGCCCCCGCCCCGGAGGGGGCGGAGGCTCCCCGGTCGGCGGCAGACCCAGGGGGGCCTGCCGCCAACCGGGGAGTCGGCCCAGGGGTGCCGACGAAGGGGGAGAAGCAGCAGACCCCGCCGACCGCCGAAGCCGTCCGCGTCGCGCCGCGCCGCCGCCTGCGCCAGAGCGTGCCGCGTACCAACCGCATCTGCCCGCGATTCAGCGACGCCGAGTGGTCACTCCTCCAGCGCGCCGCCGCCCGAGCCGAACTCGCCCCCGGCGGCTACACCGCTGCCGCCGCCGTGGCCGCCGCCGCCAGCACCGACCCCAGCGCCGCGGTCGCCGACTACCGGCGCGGCATCCAGGAACTCATGGAGTCCAACCGCCAGCTCGGCGCCGTGGGCAACAACCTCAACCAGCTGGCCCACTTCGTGAACGCCGGCGGCCAGCCGGGCGCCGAGCTGCGGCAGCTCCTGGCCCGCGTCGAAGCCTCCATCGACGCGGTCGACGAGGCCGTCGACTGGCTGGTCCGCCGGTGATCCCCAAGATCCGCACCGGCACCGACCGCTCCTTCCCCCTCGTGGACTACCTCTTCGGACCCGGCAAGCACGAGGAGCACACCAACCAGCACCTCGTCGCCTCCTGGAACAACTTCGCGCCGGACCCGGGCCCCAACCCGGAGCGGCACCAGGTCGCCAAGCTCGCCAACCAGCTCGACCAGCCGGTCAAGGCCCTCGGCAAGCTGGCACCGGCCAACAAGATCTGGCACTGCTCACTGCGTACCGCACCCGGTGACCGCCACCTCGATGACGCCGAGTGGGCCGCCATCGCCCGCCGCATCGTCCACGCCACCGGCATCGCGCCCGAGGGAGACACCGCCGCCTGCCGCTGGGTCGCCGTGCGCCACGCCGAGGACCACATCCACATCGCCGCCACGCTGGTCCGCCAGGACGGCCGCCTGGCTGCCCTGAGCTTCGACAAGCGCAAGGCCCAGGCCGAAGCCCGCCTCATAGAGAAGGAGTACGGCCTGCGACAGCTCAACCCGGGCGACGGCACCGCCGCGAAGAACCCGACCAGCCAGGAACAGTGGAAGGCCGAGCGCACCGGCCGCACCGAGACCCCGCGCGAGAGCCTGCGCGAAGCCGTCCGCCAGGCCGTCGCGGGAGCCGCCGGAGAGGAGGAGTTCTTCACCCGGCTGCGCGAGGCCGGCCTTCGCGTGAAGCTGCGCAACGCCCCCTCCGGCGACGTCCTCGGCTACAGCGTCGCCCTGCCCGGCGACCGTAACCGCGACGGCGAGCCGATCTGGTTCCCCGGCAGCACCCTGGCCCCCGACCTCTCCCTCCCGCGCATCCGCCGCCGCCTGGACACCGCGCCCGCCACCGCCACCCCGGAGACGGACAACCGCCCGACCCACTCCGGCCGTTCCACTCCCGCGCGCCGCCGCCGAGAAGCTGCCGGCACCGCCGAGCGCGCCGCCGCGGTCCTCGACCAGGACGACGACGAAGCCGCCGCCCACCTCGTCGGCGCCGGTGAACTCCTCGACGCCCTCGCCCAGACCTCCCCGGCCGCCACCCGCACCGAACTGCGATACGCCGCCCGCGCCTTCGAACGCGCCACCCGCAGCCACGTCCGCGCCGAGAACGCCGACATCCGCGCCCTGCGCTCGGCCGCCCGCGGAATAGTCCACGCCGGCAGTGCGCTCGGACGTGGAGAGGACGGCGGCACCACCGCTATGGTCTTGTCCACGCTCGTCCTGGTCGCTCTGGCCGCAGCCCGCTGGCACTCCGCGAGGGGCCACGCCCAGCAGGCCGCCGCCTCCCGCCAGGCCGCCCAGCACCTGCGCACCGCCTACCAGCAGGCCGCAGCCACCCCCATGCGCACCATGCGTGAGGTCGGCCGCGCCCTCCCGGAAGGCGAGCGCCGCCGCCACGACACCACCATCCGAACCGTCCTCGGCAGTGCCGGCACCCAGCAGGGCCCGGCCCGCGAGCACGACGCCCTGGCCGCCGTCCTCGCAGAAGCCGAGAAGGCCGGCCACGACCCCAAGGCCCTCCTGGAGAAGGCCGTCGATCGCCGGGAGCTGGAAACCGCCCGCAACACCACAGACGTCCTCGTCTGGCGCATCCGCCGCCTCGCCGACCTGCCCGCCAACCCCGAACGCCCCCACACTCGTACGACCGCCGGCACCCGGGCCCGGACCGCTCCGTCCCAGGCGCGCACCACCCAGCCGGCACCGGCCCAGCCCGTGACCGACCCGCGCCGCCCGGCACCACGCCGCTGACCCGGCAACCCTGCGGGCAGCCGTCCCGAAACCCCTCGACACCCGGTTCCACCGGGTGTTACGCAAGTACCCGAGCACCGCGAACGGAGAGCACGTGACCAGAACCGAGCACACCACCACCGCTCCGACCCCGATCGCCACCCCGGTCCCGGTCGGCGCCGACCCGCTCCGGCAGCTGGCGTACGAGACCCAGACCCCCAGCGGCCCGGAAGCTGTCCGGGGCATCCTGCACCCGGCCGAACTGGCCCTGCGCGGTATACCGGTGACGTGCTCCGCCTGCCGGGCCCGCAGGGACTGGCTGCTGCTCAACCAGGGCCGCGACGTGTGGGTGTGCTGCCGCTGCGGCAACGACTGGCTGGAGCCGGAGATCACGCGCAAGGACTTCGACGCCCTGATCGCCGACCCGACCTGGACCCGCCACCCGTCGACCGGTGCCGGGCGGGTGGCCCTGGGCTTCGACGGCATCTTCGCCGGCATCTACCTCGACTAACGAGCGGTATTGCATCGGGCGCAACATTCGGCAGGTGCCGAGGATGCTGCTGAGCTGCGGCTTTACCGGTGATCGGCTGCCGCAGGTCCCGGCGTCGGCGTGCTTAGCAGGCCCACACGCAGCCGATGCAACGATGTTGCGTTGGATGCAACAGAGAGTGGTGCGGGCCCGGCTCCGGATGGAGTCGGGCCCGCCTTGCTATGTGGGGTCAGATTGCGACGGCGGCAGTCTGGTTCTCGAGGTCGGCCAGCGAGGCGAGGTAGCGCTCGGCGTCCAGTGCGGCGGAGCAGCCGGTGCCGGAAGCGGTGATCGCCTGGCGGTAGGTGTGGTCGACCACGTCACCGGCGCCGAAGACACCCGGGATGTTGGTGCGGGTGGAGGGGGCCTCGACCTTGAGGTAGCCCTCGGCGTCCAGGTCGAGCTGGCCCTTGAAGAGCTCGGTGCGCGGGTCGTGACCGATCGCGATGAACAGGCCGGTGACCGGCAGCTCGCGCAGCTCGCCGGTGGTGGTGTCTCGCAGCGTCACGTGGGTCAGCTTCGGGTCGCCGTGGATGGCCTCGACCGCGCTGTCCCAGGCGAAGCCGATCTTCGGGTCGGCGAAGGCGCGCTCCTGCATCGCCTTGGAGGCACGCAGCTCGCTGCGGCGGTGGATCACGGTGACGCTCTTGGCGAAGCGGGACAGGAAGGTCGCCTCCTCCAGCGCAGTGTCGCCGCCGCCGACCACGGCGATGTCCTGGTCGCGGAAGAAGAAGCCGTCACAGGTCGCGCACCAGGAGATGCCGCGGCCGGAGAGCACATCCTCGCGGGGCAAGCCCAGCTTGCGGTGCTGCGAGCCGGTGGTGACGATCACCGCGCGAGCCCGGTGCACGGTGCCCTCGGAGTCGGTGACGGTCTTGACGTCACCGGTTAGGTCGACGGCGACGATGTCGTCCGGCACCAGCTCGGCGCCGAAGCGCTCGGCCTGGGCCCGCATGTTGTCCATCAGCTCGGGGCCCATGATGCCGTCCCGGAAGCCGGGGAAGTTCTCGACCTCGGTGGTGTTCATCAGGGCGCCGCCGGCGGTGACGGCGCCCTCGAAGACCAGCGGCTTGAGGGAGGCTCGGGCGGTGTAGAGCGCGGCCGTGTAGCCGGCGGGGCCTGAGCCGATGATGATGACCTCGCGCACCTCGGCGCCGGTCTGGGCGGTCTCGGTCATGAAGATGTCAGCTCTCCGTGTGCTGCTTGGCGTCGATCTCGGCGATCAGGCCCTCGATGAGGCCCTTGATCTCGTCGCGGATGGGGCGGACGGCCTCGACGCCCTGGCCGGCCGGGTCGTCCAGCTTCCAGTCGAGGTACTTCTTGCCGGGGAAGTACGGGCAGGCGTCGCCGCAGCCCATCGTGATCACGTAGTCGGACGCCTGGACGGCCTCGGTGGTGAGCACCTTCGGCTTCTGGTCGGAGATGTCGATGCCGAGTTCGGCCATCGCGGCGACGGCGGAGGGGTTGATCTGGTCACCGGGGATCGAGCCGGCGGAGCGGACCTCGATCCGGTCACCGGCGAGGTGACGCAGGAAGCCTGCGGCCATCTGCGAGCGGCCGGCGTTGTGGATGCAGACGAACAGCACGGAAGCGGTCGGCGCGGTGGTCATGGTGGGCGGTTCCTTCGGTTGGTGCGGACAGCCGCGCCCGGGTGTGGGCCGGACGCGGGATGGGTCTACTTCGCCTGGGTGGGGGCGAGTTCGGACAGGAGGGCCTGGACGCGGGAGCCGATCTGGTCGCGGATGGCGCGCACGCGCTCGATCGGGGCGCCGTCCGGGTCGGGGACTGTCCAGTCCATGTAGCGGCGGCCCGCGGGGAGGGGGCAGGCGTCACCGCAGCCCATGGTGACCACCACGTCGGCGGCGGCCACGACCTCCTCGGTCAGCGGCTTGGGGAACACGTCCTCGGGCAGCGGCACTCCGGCCTCCGCCAAGACCTCCGCCACATGGATGTCCAGCTCGGCGGTGGGCCGGGTGCCAGCCGAGGAGACCTGGACGGCACCCTGCGCGAGGTGGGTGAGGATCGCGGCGGCGAGCTGGGAGCGGCCCGCGTTGCCGGTGCAGACGAACAGCACGCGCGGTGCCGCGTCGGCCGCCGGGCGGGAGGAGTGGGCGAGGGCGTCCAGGCGCTCGTTCGCCAGGCGCTCGGCCAGCACGATCAGGTGGGTGCGGACCGTGGCGCCCTCGGCGAGGAGCCGGTAGGAGTCGGCGAGCAGGTGCTGGACGGTCTCGGGGGCGAAGGTGCCGTCGTAGCGCAGGGCCAGGCGGGCGGCGCCCGCCGAAAGTCTGGAGTCCGGTGCTGGTGGCGGAAAGTTGGTCATCTGGGTGTCCAGTCCTTCGGGGCAGCGGGTCGTGGTGCGTGAGACGCGCAGGTGTCCCCGGTGGCGGCCGGGAGGAAGGGGGCTCGCTTCGCGGGCCCGACACGGGTAACGTATCAGCCCATGGTGACATCAGTCGACAGTGACGTATTGAAGGCTCTGGCCGACCCGCTGCGGATGCAGATCGTCGCGCTCCTCGCCAAGGAGGCGCTGTGCACGACGCATCTGGTCGAGGAGACCGGCGCCCGGCAGACGAACCTGTCGAATCATCTGAAGATCCTGCGCGACGCCGGGCTGGTCGACACCGAGCCCTGCGGGCGCTTCACGTACTACAAGCTCCGCGCCGACGCCTTGGAGGCCGTGGCCGGAGAGTTCGCCGGGCTGGCCGCCACCGCCCGCGAAGCCGCCGCGGAAGGCCGCAAGCGGTCCTGCTGAACCATCCCAGCCCGATCCCGGCGGCCCACCCGCCCCTGCACAGGAGTGCCCTGATGAGCGCCATAGACGAAGCCAGACCCGAGACCATCGAGGCGGAGCCGCTGGCCACTGAGCCGCCGGCGGTCCCGTTGCTGAACCGGGTGGCCGCCGAGCTTGTCGGCACTGCCGCCCTGGTCGCGGTCGTGGTCGGCTCCGGCATCCAGGCCACCGAGCTCAGCAAGGACGTCGGCGTGCAGCTGCTGGCCAACTCGCTGGCCACCGTCTTCGGCCTCGGCGTGCTGATCCTGCTGCTCGGCCCCATCTCGGGCGCCCAATTCAACCCGGTCGTCACGCTGGCCGAGTGGTGGACCGGCCGCAAGGACCCCAAGGGCCTCAGCCCCCGCGAGGTCGCCGCGTACATCCCCGCGCAGATCGTCGGCGCGATCGGCGGAGCGATTCTCGCCGACGCCATGTTCGGCAAGGCGCTGGTGAAGTGGTCCACCCACGACCGCTCGGCCGGGCACCTGCTGATCGGCGAGGTCGTCGCCACCGCCGGTCTCGTCCTGCTGATCTTCGGCCTGGCGAAGACGGGCCACCTGCGGTTCGCTCCCGTCGCGGTCGCTTCCTACATCGGCGCCGCGTACTGGTTCACCTCCTCCACCTCCTTCGCCAACCCGGCCGTGACGATCGGGCGCGCGTTCACCGACACGTTCGCGGGCATCGCCCCGGCCTCGCTGCCCGGCTTCATCGGCATGCAGCTGGTCGGCGGCGTGCTGGGCCTGCTCCTGGTCGCGCTGATCTTCGACCAGCGCCGCCGGGCCGCCGCCGCCAAGTAGCCGCCCACTGCCATGACGGCCCCGCCCCTGCTGGGGCGGGGCCGTCGGCACATGCACCAGAGTGGCTCAGGTGACGGCGGGGCTTCGTCGCTCGATCAGCACCACATCGCGCCAGATGCCGTGGTGGCGGGCGACCCGCTCGCGGGTGCCGATCACCCGGAACCCGGCGCGGGCGTGCAGGGCAAGGCTGGCGACGTTCTCCGGGAGCACCCCGGACTGGATGGTCCAGATCCCGGCCGCCTCGGTCGAGGCGATCAGCGCCTCAAGCAGCGCGCCGGCCACTCCCCGGCCGCGCGCCTCGGGGTGCACATAGACGGAGTGCTCGACGACCCCGGCGTACGCGGGCCGGGCGGAGACCGCGCTCACCGCGGCCCAGCCCAGCACCTCGCCGCCCAGGCCGAGCGCGACGTGCCGGTGGTCGGGCAGACGGGCGACGTCGAACGCATCCCAGGCGGGGGCGGAAGTCTCGAAGGTGGCATTGCCCTCCTCGATGCCCGCCCGGTAGATCGCCAGGACCTGCTCAGCGTGCTCGGGCCCCATCGGGGCGAGGGCGGTGACAGCGTGTGGCAACAAGGGCTCCTCGGGTCCGGTCAGCGGTTGAGGTCGAGCAGGGCGGCCATGCCGGCCACCACCGACGGCGCTACCTGGTAGTACACCCACGTGCCCCGGCGCTCGCTGGTCAGCAGCCCGGCCTCGCGGAGCTTCTTCAAGTGGTGGGAGACGGTCGGCTGGGACACCCCGACGTCCTGGATGTCGCACACGCACGCCTCGCCGCCTGGGTGAGAGGCGATCTTCGAGAAGAGCCGCAGCCGGACCGGGTCGGACAGGGCCTTGAACATCGCGGCCATCCGCACCGAGTCCTCCACGGACAGCTCGGCCGAGGTGATCGGCGGGCAGCACGGTGCGACTTCGGGCTCCAGGACGGTCGGCTCCAGATTCGACATGTGTCTATGTTGACATCCATCGAATCGGAGTGGCAAGGTCGAGATCGTCAACACATCGACGTTTGTCGAATCAGGCGGGGCGGCCGGGGCCGTACCTGCTCGACCTCGAAGGGGACCACCGCCATGTCCGAAGGCTCCGACCTGCCCGTCCTCGTCATCGGCGCCGGCCCGATCGGCCTGGCCGCCGCCGCCCACCTCACCGAGCGCGGCCTGACCCCGCTGGTCCTCGAAGCGGGCCCGGCCGCCGCCAGCGCGGTGCGCGAGTGGGGCCACGTGCGGCTGTTCTCCACGTGGGCCGAACTCGTGGACCCCGCCGCGGAGAAGATCCTCGCCCCCACCGGCTGGACCCGCCCCGACCCCACCACCTACCCGACCGGCGCGGACTGGGCCGAGCTGTACCTCCAGCCGCTCGCCGACGCCCTCGGCGACACCGTCCGCTACAACACCCGGGTGACCGGCGTCGCCCGCGCCGGACGCGACCGCGTCGTGGACTCCGGCCGCGGGGACCAGCCGTTCACGGTCCACGTCACCCACGCGGATGGCCGCGAGGAGCGGATCACCGCCGCCGCCGTGATCGACGCTTCCGGCACTTGGTCCACCCCCAGCCCGCTGGGCGCCGACGGTCTGCCCGCCCTCGGCGAGAAGACCCACAACGCCCGCATCTCCTACCGCATCCCGGACTTGAAGGACCCCCAGGTCCGCGCCCGGTACGCGGGCAAGCGCACCGCAGTCGTCGGCTCCGGCGCTTCCGCCTTCACCGCCCTCGCCGTGCTCGCCGACCTCGCCAAGCAGGAGAACGGCACCCACTCGGTGTGGGTCCTGCGACGTGGCATCACCGGCTCCACCTTCGGTGGCGGCAGCGCCGACCAGCTCCCCGCCCGCGGCGCCCTCGGCCTCGCCGCGAAGGCCGCCGTCGAGAACGGCCACGCGAGCGCCCTCACCGGCTTCCGCACCACGGCCGTCGAGCAAACCGGTGACAAGCTCGCCCTCGTCTCCGAGGACGGCCACCGCGCCGAGGACCTGGACGAGGTCATCGTCCTGACGGGCCTGCGCCCCGACCTGTCTTTCCTCGGCGAACTGCGGCTCGGCCTGGACGAGCGTCTCCAGGCCCCGACCGAGCTGGCCCCGCTGATCGACCCCAACCAGCACTCCTGCGGCACCGTCTACCCGCACGGCGTGAACGAGCTCTCCCACCCCGAGCAGGGCGTCCACCTGGTCGGCATGAAGTCCTACGGCCGCGCCCCGACCTTCCTCGCCATGACCGGCTACGAGCAGGTCCGCTCCATCACCGCCCACCTCGCCGGCGACCACGAGGCCGCCACCCGCGTCGAACTCACCCTCCCCGAAACCGGCGTCTGCGGCGGGGCCGGCCTCTTCGACCAGCCCGACGCCCAGCAGGACGCAGGTGGCGGCTGCTGCACGGCCCCCGCCGCCGCGCCCGTCCCGGTGGCCATCAGCATCGGCGCCCCCGCCGAGGACGCTCCTGCCGGCGGCTGCTGCTGACAACCCACGCTCGGGCGCGGCTCCGAGGAATACGGCACCGAAGGAACGACCGCTCGCCGCCGGTATAGCGAGCGGCATCGCATGCGGCGCCGTGCATGAATGGCCTCAACCTGGGGTTCTTCTAGCGCGGCCAATGAGCTCGAGTTCAAGCACGCCAACTTCGGCGCGGTGTCTGCACCGGGCAACTGGGCGGGATGGCCGCGCGGCGGCTGGCTCTCAGGGCGCCACACCTATTGGTTGCAACCGAGGAATGGCACGGCGGGTGGGCGGGGCGCCAGTCAGTGCGCCGCTTCGGCTGCCGTGCCGCCCTCGAAGCCGAGAGCGTCCTCGGTGTCTGCGGCGTCGCTCATCCCCAGGCGCAGGTGGTCGATGTGGTACACGGCCTGGTCGAGGAGTTCGGCGACGTGGTTGTCGTACAGCGCGTAGACGACGGAGCGGCCGTTGCGCTGGCCGACGACCAGCCCGAGGTTACGCAGCAGTCGCAGCTGGTGCGAGCAGGCGGACTGCTCCATCCCTACCTCGTGCGCGAGCTCGGTGGCTGCGCAGGGGCCTTCGCGCAGGCGGGCGAGGATCAGTAGCCGGGAGGGGGTGGCCAGGGCCTGAAGTGTCGTGGCGACCTTCGCGGCGTTGGCCGCGTCCAGGCGCGCCCGCGGGACGGCGTTCTCGGCGTTGGTGACGGCTCCATGACCCATGCGTCCATCATACCGATGACGAATGAAGAGCTGTTCATGTGTTCCTGTATGGTGGATGAGTCGCCCCGCCCTGCCTGCGCGAAGGAACGCCACAGCCATGTCCACGACCCTCACCGAGCGCCCGGCTCCCGCCGCGGCCCCGCGCGAGAGCGTCGCTCCCAAGCGTCGCACGCGCGTCTTCGCGCTGGCCGAGGCCCGCTGGGCCGCCGCCGCCACCGTCGCCTTCCTCATCGCCCTGCCCTTGCAGCTGACCGGCGCCCCGGCCTGGGCCTGGGTGCCGATGTACGCCATCGCCTACGTCACCGGCGGTTGGGAACCCGGCTGGGCCGGGCTGCAAGCGTTGCGCGAGAAGACCCTCGACGTGGACCTGCTGATGATCGTTGCCGCGATCGGTGCGGCCTCGATCGGGCAGGTGATGGACGGCGCGCTGCTGATCGTCATCTTCGCCACCTCCGGCGCGTTGGAGGCGCTGGCCACCGCGCGCACCCAGGATTCGGTGCGCGGCCTGCTCGACCTCGCCCCCACCACCGCCACCCGGCTGCTGGACGACGGCGGCGAGGAGACGGTCGCCACCGACGAGCTGGTTGTCGGCGACACCATCCTGATCCGCCCCGGCGAGCGGGTCGGCGCCGACGGGCGCGTCCTGGACGGCGCCAGCGACGTCGACCAGGCCACCATCACCGGTGAGCCGCTGCCCGCCGCCAAGCAGGCCGGCGACGAGGTCTTCGCCGGAACCCTGAACGGCACCGGCGCGCTGCGGGTCAAAGTCGAGCGCGACGCCTCCGACTCCGTGATCGCCCGGATCGTCAAGATGGTCGAGGAGGCATCCGAGACCAAGGCACCCACGCAGCTGTTCATCGAGAAGGTCGAGCAGCGGTACTCCCTCGGCATGGTCTTCGCCACCCTGGCCGTCTTCCTGATCCCGCTGGCCTTCGGCGCTGCGGTGACCGGCTCGCTGCTGCGGGCGATGACCTTCATGATCGTCGCCTCCCCGTGCGCCGTCGTGCTGGCCACCATGCCCCCGCTGCTGTCCGCCATCGCCAACGCCGGACGCCACGGCGTGCTGGTGAAGTCCGCCGTCGTCATGGAGCGCCTGGGCCAGGTCGACGCCGTCGCGCTGGACAAGACCGGCACCCTGACCGAGGGCACGCCGCGCGTCACCGACATCCGCCCCCTGGCCGGCTCCGGCCTGTCCGAGGAGGAGCTGCTGGCGCTCGCGGCCTCCGCCGAGCACCCCAGCGAGCACCCGCTGGCCCGCGCCGTTGTGGACGCAGCCCGCGAGCGGGGCCTAGACCTGCCGGTCGCCGAGGACTTCGCCTCCGCCCCCGGCATCGGTGTGACCGCCACCGTGAACGGCACCGCCATCGCCGTCGGCGCCCCGGCCCGGCTGCTGAACGGCGCCGAGGACGCGCTCTCCGCCCGCGCGGCCACCGTCGCGGGCGAGCTGGAGGACGGCGGCCGTACCGCCGTGCTCGTCGAGGTCGCCGGCGTGCCGGCCGGTGTGCTGGGCATCGCTGACCGCCTTCGGCCGGATGCCGCCGCCACCGTCGGCGCGCTGGCCGCGCTGACCGGCAACGCGCCGATGCTGGTCACCGGCGACAATCCGCGCGCCGCCGCCCGCCTCGCGGGCGAGGTCGGTATCACGGACGTCCGTGCCGGACTGCTGCCGCAGGACAAGGTCGCCGCCGTCCAGGAGCAGGAGAAGGCCGGACGCAAGGTGCTGGTGATCGGCGACGGCGTCAACGACGCCCCCGCCCTCGCTGCCGCCCACACCGGCATCGCCATGGGCCGGGCCGGCTCCGACCTCGCACTGGAGACCGCGGACGCGGTCATCGTCCGCGACGAGCTCGCCACCGTCCCCACCGTGGTCGCCCTCTCCCGCCGGGCCCGCAAGTTCGTGGTGCAGAACCTGGTGATCGCCTCGGTGTTCATCTCCGGCCTGGTCATCTGGGATCTGGTCGGACACCTGCCGCTGCCGCTCGGTGTCCTCGGGCACGAGGGCTCGACCGTGATCGTCGGCCTCAACGGCCTGCGGCTGCTGCGCGAAGCAGCGTGGAAGCGGGCCGGCGCAGAAGGCACCAAGTGAGCAAGCAGAGCCGCCGGGCCGCCTCCACCACCAAGGTGGGGGCGGCCCCCTGCACCGTCACGGTCTGCCGCGGCTGCTGCTGCGGCACCCCCAAGGTCCCCGGCCTCGACCACCGCGCCCAACTCGCCGACCTGCGCGCATCCCTGGCCGACGTCGCCAACGTGCGGCCCACCGACTGCCTGGACGCATGCGAGCAGGCCAACGTGATCGTCATCCAGCCATCCGCCGAAGGCCGTAAGGCCGGCGGACGACCCGTCTGGCTGGGCCTGGTCAACGATCCCGACGCGGCAGCCGACATCACCGCCTGGGTCAAGGCCGGCGGACCAGGACTCGCCGAGGCGCCCGACATCCTCGACCTCTACACCTTCGCCCCGTCCCGCCGTATACGCGAGCAGATCGGCGGCTGACTCACACCGATCGCGGAGACTGGGGAATACGACACCGCAGGTATAAGTGATCTCCGCCGGTAGCTTAGAGCGGACAGCAGAAAGGACCGCCACCAGTATCGGTGACGGTCCTCATCGTTGCTGGTCAGTGCCCCTAGCCGGGAGGCGCTGCGGGCGGGGGGAGTTGGCCGGAGACGGTCAGTCGGCGAAGACTGAGCCGTACGGCGGCCGGGCGCAGGCCGAGATGGTCGGCGAGGGCCTCGGGGCCAAGGGCAGGGTTCTGCCGGAGCCGCTCGAGGACGGCGTGGTCGGTCCGGTGCTCGGTGCCTCGGACGGTGCGGTAGGCGGCCAGCGCGCCGCCGCCGAGGGCGAACAGTCCAACGGCGCACACCGCGTAGGCGTCGGCCAGCGCGGCCGGGACAGCAGCGGCGGCGCCCAGGGCAGCGAGGGTGCAGCAGGCGATGAGCGGGCCGGGGCGGTGGATCGGGCGATCGGTCACCGGGTGGTGGTCTCCTGTGGCTTGTCCGGTCACGGGCGCGGTTGGATCGGGCCCCGGAAGTCGCAGCCGGGGCAGGCGTCTTCGCCCTCGATGTGGCCCTCGTACCAGCCGTGGACGGCTGCGTGCAGGATCGCCTGCTCGATGCTGGCCTCGCCGGAGTGCACGGCGTTGACGGCGTTGGCGACGATCAGGGCGAGCACGGCGGAGTCGGGCGCGGGGAACGGGGGCGAGGGCATCGCAGAGGTGGGCACGGTGGACTCCATCAGCTGCTGGTGTCGGTGGCCGGGTTGTCGAGGAGGTCGCTTCGGTGGCCCTGGCCGACCGGCTTCCAGCTCTGGAAGGTGGAGGGCTTCCAGCGGGGCCGGTCGGAGATGCTGGTGTCGTCGGGGGCGGGGAGTGTGCCTCGGTTCTTGCGGTTGCGGGCGGCGCCGACGCTGATGCCCAGGTGCGCGGCGACCTCGGCGTAGCCCCAGAGCTGCTGGTCGTCGGCCATGTGTGTCCTTCCTCGGTGGTTCGGTGACGAGCGTACGCGCCGCCGGTCGGGCGGGCGTACGGCGAGGCCGCCCCGGTCTGGTCGGCACGGGGCGGCCTTGTGCGGTGGTGCTCAGGAGTCGGCGAGGCGGTTGGCGAGTTCGAGGGCGGCGGTGGCGACGGAGAGGGCGGAGCACAGGCCGGTGACCTCGTGCAGCGTGGGGCGTACCAGGCGGGGCCAGTCGTCGGGGGCGGCGGGCCAGGTGGCGAGGTGGACGTCGCCGGTGGCGAGGCCGAGGCGGGCGGTGACGTCCCAGCCGGCCTCGGGCGCCTTCTCCCAGCGCAGCAGGATGCGGCCGAAGGGGAGCCGGGGCGAGGTGGCCGGGAGCCAGAGGGCCTCGACCGGCTGGTCGGGGGCGGTGGGGACGTGGCGGACGAGCGCTCCGCTGGCCCAGGGCGGCATCGGGTGCAGTGCGAAGCGGTCGAGCGGCTGCGGGCGGGCGACGCGACGGGTGGTGGGGATGGGGGTCTCCTTCGGGCGAGTGTGGTTCAGGGCCAGGCGAGGTGGTCGCGGACGGCGGGCGGGAGGTAGCCCTCCTGGCCGTCCTCTCCGATGTAGGCGGTGCCGTTGTGGACGACGACGTCCGCGCCGACGTAGTGGGCGAAGGAGAAGTCGGGGTTGACAGCGAGGCGGACCTGGAGGGTCGGGTCGAGGTTCTGGAGCTGGGCGATCAGGTGGGCGACGGTGAAGTGCTGGGGCATTGCGGGTCTCCGAGCAGAGATGGGGTGGTGGGCGCGGGCGGCGGTTACGGGAGGTCGAGGCGGAGCAGCTCGCGCAGGACGGCCGGGCCGTTCGAGGCGGGCTTGGGGTGGGTGGCGAGGTGTCGTCTGCGGGATTCGTTGACGTAGCCCTTGCCGGAGTTCTTGAACTCCCAGTCGCCGCAGGTGCAGACGGCCTGGGAGTAGGAGCGGCCGGGGCAGTCGGGGTGGAGCGGCTTGCCGGAGCTGGTGTGCTTGTGTTCGGGCGGGCAGAGACTGCGGTCGGCGTGGTGGTTGGTCAGCGGGGCGCGGTGGGCTGCCATCAGGTCCTCGTGGTCGGTGGGGCGGTCAACTCCGGAGAGGGGAGTGCCGTGCCGTGCAGGTCGCGGCGGGGACGGATCAGGACGAGGTCGTCGGCGGGCCACGGGTCGCAGGTGTTCCAGGGTTGGCCGGTGGTGAGGACGACGGTGCCGTCAGGACCGTGGACTTCGGGGAGGCCGCAGACGCCGCAGCCGCAGGTGGGGTCGTAGGGCTCCGGGCAAGCCCGGTACGGGCCGGCGGCGAAGTAGCCGGTCCGGTGGAGTCGTCGGGGTCGCGCGGCTTCGAAGGCGGAGACGATCAGGTCTCCGGAGCAGACTTGGTCGGCGCGGACGATCCGCAGGTGAACGCTGGCGAGGATGCCGTGGCTGGCCTGGTGCTCGGTGGTCGCGGAGACGACCACCGGGTGGAAGTCGGCGTGGTGGGTGCTCGTGGGCCTCTCCCTGCTGGTCGGCGGTTCATCCCGGGCGATGCGGCCCGGCGAGGTTGGTTCAGTCGGCAAGCCGGTAGGAGCGCATCGGCAGGGATTCGCCCTCGGCTCCGAGCACCACGAGGCCGTCAGCGGCCAGGCGGTCGAGCGATCTGGCGACCGTGCGGTCGGCCAGGTCGAGCGCGTTGCCGATCTGGCGCACGCGGGCGCCGTCCAGCACCTTGGCGAGGTGGGCGATGACCTTCCGGTCGCGGCGCAGGCCCAGCTCGTGGATGTCGTCGAAGGCGCTCAGCAAGCCGCTGACGGTCACGCAGAGGCTGAGGGCGAAGGCGGCGGAGCCCGGTTGGACGGAGAAGGCGTTGAGCGCTCCGAGCGCGGCGATGGCCGGGCCGGGGATACGAGTTGGGTCGATGGTGAGCTTCACGTGCGGATTCCATTCGTCGGAACGGGAGTTGCGGGAGGGGGCCGGGGAAGGGCCCGCCGCTGCGGCGGGTGC
>NZ_JAIZ01000020.1 GCF_000710465.2 Kitasatospora sp. MBT63
TCGAACGGCCCCGTCGCGATCTCTCGCGGCGGGGCCGTGGTGTCAAACGAAGCAGGCGGGGTCAGCGGGCCTGGCCGCCCTTGGGCATCCGGGCACCCTTGGGCATCGGGCCCTTGGGGATCGGCGCCTTGGAGAGCAGGTCGCCCAGCGCGCGCAGCCGGTCGTTGGTCTCGGTGACCTGGCCGGGGGTAATGGCGCGCGGCAGCCGCATCAGGTGGATCTGCAGCTTCTTCAGCGGGATCTCACCCTCCCCGTTGCCGACCATGATGTCGTGCACCGGGACGTCGCCGACGACCTTGGCCATCTTGCGCTTCTCGGACGCCAGCAGCGGCCGGACCCGGTTCGGGTTGCCCTCACCGATCAGCGCGATGCCCGCGCGGCCGACCGCCCGGTAGACCGCGTCCTGGTTGCGGGTCACCGCGACCGGCGTGGTGTTGGCGCTCCAGCCGCGGCGGATGTTGTCCAGCACCGCCGCGACCGCGCCGGGCTGGCCCTCCATCTGTCCGAAGGCCGCCCGCTCCGCCCGGCGGCCGAAGACGATCGCCATGGCCAGGAACGCCACGATGAAGCCCAGGATGCCCAGGTAGATGGGGTGACCGATCAGGAAACCGATGGCGAGGAACACGCCGAAGGTGAGGAGGCCGATGCCTCCGATGATCAGGCCGATCTTGGTGTCGACCTTCTTGGTCATTTGGTACGCCGTGCGGATCTGCTGCAGCCGCCCGGGGTTCACGGATGATTCCCTCGCCATACCGGCCATGGTACGTGTGGCAGGTACGGGATATCCAAGGGCGGTGCCGGTTCGTGACCTGCGTCTTCCCCGGAGTCCCCGCCGGACCGCCGCCCGCGCGGCGCTCCCCGGGCCGCGGTACCGCCGCCGACCGGGGCCCTGCCGCGGGTCAGACCCGCGGGCCGGCCGCGGCGGACGGCACCGCGTCCTGCACCCGGTCGGCCGCGTGCCGCCGGTTCTCGCACACCGCCGACCAGGCGTTGCGCCGCGCGCCGCCCAGCAGGGCGCGCTCCGCCAGCCGCACCGCGTCCCCGACCGAGCGGACCCGGCCGATGCCCCGGCCGGTCCGTACCGCTCCGATTCCTGCCTGCATCTCGCGTGCTCCCGTAGCTGTCGAGGTGGATCCGACACCGTTCATGGTGGCCCACCGGTGTTGCCGACCGGTGACCCCGGCGTCAAAGGCCGATGAAGACCGGGCCCGTCGGCGTGTTGCGGGCACGCCGGACGGGCCCGGACACGGCGACGGGGCGGGCCCGACCGGACCCGCCCCATCATCGGACGAAACTCAGACCGCTGCCTGCGCGCGGTGCTCCAGCGCCTGCCGGTACAGCCGCCCGGCGCGGTACGAGGAGCGCACCAGCGGGCCGGACATCACACCGGCGAAGCCCAGCTCCTCGGCCTCCTGCTGCAGCTCCACGAACTCGTGCGGCTTCACCCAGCGCTCGACCGGGTGGTGGCGCAGCGACGGCCGCAGGTACTGGGTGATGGTGATCAGCTCGCAGCCGGCCCCGACCAGGTCGGCCAGCGCCTGGCTGACCTCCTCGCGGGTCTCGCCCATGCCCAGGATCAGGTTGGACTTGGTCACCAGTCCGGCCGCGCGCGCCTGGGTGATGACGTCCAGCGAACGCTCGTACCGGAACGCCGGGCGGATCCGCTTGAAGATCCGCGGCACCGTCTCGACGTTGTGCGCCAGCACCTCGGGCCGGGAGGAGAAGACCTCGGCCAGCTGCTCGGGCACCGCGTTGAAGTCCGGGATCAGCAGCTCGACACCGGTCCGGCCGGCCTGGCGCTCCGCGGTCATCGCGTGCACCTGGCGGACGGTCTCGGCGTACAGCCAGGCGCCGCCGTCGGGCAGGTCGTCACGGGCGACACCGGTGATGGTGGCGTAGTTGAGGTCCATCGTGACGATCGACTCGGCGACCCGGCGCGGCTCGTCCCGGTCGAAGTCGGCGGGCTTGCCGGTGTCGATCTGGCAGAAGTCACAGCGGCGGGTGCACTGGTCGCCGCCGATCAGGAAGGTCGCCTCGCGGTCCTCCCAGCATTCGAAGATGTTGGGGCAGCCGGCCTCCTGGCAGACCGTGTGCAGCCCCTCCTTCTTCACCAGCGACTGCAGTGCGTTGTACTCCGGGCCCATCTTCGCCCGGGTCTTGATCCACTCGGGCTTCCGCTCGATGGGGGTCTCGGCGTTCCGGACCTCGAGGCGGAGGAGCTTCCGGCCGTCGGGTGCGACAGCGGACACGTGCGACTCCTAGGACTAGACGGGGTACCCCCAGGGTACGCCTGTGCATTCATCGGTTGTGCCGGGCCCGGCCCTGCAATCGCAGGGCAACAACCGGAACCCGGTCTGGATTCCCTACCTCAGCGGGTGAGGGCGGGTTCCGGCAGCTCGGCGAGGACCGCCGACAGGTGCCGCTCGACCGCGGGCAGCGCCTCGGCCACGGTGAAGTCCCGGCCCAGCTCGGAGCTGACCGAACCCACCCCGGCGTCCCGGATCCCGCACGGCACGATCTTGTCGAACCAGGTCATGTCCGGGTCGCAGTTGAGCGCGAACCCGTGCATCGTCACCCCGCGCGCCACCCGGACGCCGATCGCCGCCAGCTTGCGGTCGTCGCCGCGCTGACCGGCGTTGGAGGGCGCGTACTCCGGCCCGGCCAGCCGCGGGTCGATCCCCAGCGGCAGGCCCATCCGCAGCGTGAGCTTGCCGATCTCCACCACCTGGGACGGGTCCACCACCGCGTCCGGGATCTCCGCACCGAGCTTCCACACCCCGCTGCGGCCCTCGATCCGGGTGGTCTCCACACCGAACTCGGCGCAGGCCCGGATCAGCGCCTCCTCCAGCCGGCGCACGTACGCCACCACGTCGATCGGGTCCGGCAGCTTCACGATCGGGTAGCCCACCAGCTGGCCGGGACCGTGCCAGGTGATCTCACCGCCGCGGTTCACCTCCACCACCGGCGTACCGTCCAGCGGCAGGTCGGCCGGGTTGGTGCGCTTGCCCATCGTGTACACGGGCGGGTGCTCCAGCAGCAGCACGGTGTCCGGGATCTCGTCCGCCACCCGCAGCGCGTGCAGCCGCTGCTGCTCGGCCCAGGCCTCCTGGTACGGCACCGCAGCCTCGCCGGTACCCAACCGCACAAACCGTATCCGCTCGCTCACCGCTGCTCCTTGCCAGGCGTTCGAGACCAACCTCGTCACTGTACGCCCCGCGCCGCGGCACCCTTCAAGGCGCGGGGTGCACAGCGCGGGGTGCGCACGGTGCGGGGTGCACGGTGGGGAGCGCGGTCGGGGGGCTCAGGGGGCGGCGAGCAGTTGCAGGCGCAGCGCGAGGTGGAGTTCGAGAGCGCGCTCGGGGTGGTTCCAGCCGGGGCCGAGCAGCGCCTCGACCCGGTCCAGGCGCTGGACCACGGTGTTGACGTGGACGTGCAGCTGGTCCTTGGCACGGGTGAGGCTGCCGCCGCTGTCGAAGTACGCCCGCAGGGTGCGCACCAGCTCGGTGCCGCGCCGCGCGTCGTAGTCGATCAGCGGGCCGAGCGCGCCGGTGACGAACGCGTCCACCTCGTGGCCGTCGCCGAGCAGCACCCCGAGGAACCCGAGGTCGGCCGCCGAGGCGCCGTCCCCCTCCCGGCCGAGCACCCGTAGCGCGCGGACGCAGCGCACCCCCTCGGCGTGGGCGGCGGCCAGTGCGGCGGGCCCGGCGGCGGGGCGGCCGACGCCGACGGTGACCGGGGCGCCGGTGAGCCGGGCCAGCCGGTCGGCGGTGTCGCGGGCGACCCGGCCGGGTGCGGTGCCGTCCTCCGGGAGCAGCAGGACGACGGCCTCGCCGTGCTCGGCGCTGATCCCGCGCGAGCCGAAGAGGTGGCGGGCGGCGGCGCCCGCCAGCCTGGTCCGGCCGTCCGGGGTGGTGTCGGCGACCAGCGCCAGGTGGGGGCGGGCCAGGTCGACGCCGAGCCGGCGGCCGCGCGCGGTCAGGCCGGCGGGGTCGCGGTCGGGTGCGGTGAGCAGGTCGGTGAGCAGTTCGCCGCGGATCCGGTTCTCGGTCTCGGCGACGGACCGCCGCAGCAGCAGGAGCAGGGCGGTGACGACCCCGGCCCGTTCGAAGATCCGCCGGTCGGCGTCGTCCAGGTCGGGGCGGCCGTGCAGGGCCAGCCCGCCGAGCAGCTCCTGTCCGGCCAGGACGGCGCAGACCCAGCCGTCCCCGTGCCGGACCGCGCGGGCCTCGCCGCGGGAGGCGGAGAGCGCCCGGGCCAGGTCCTCGGCGGCGGCCGGGCGGCCGGTGACCGGGCGGCCCTCGCTGTCGTGCACCGAGACCTCGCCGCCCAGCAGGGCGGCGACCTCGGCCGCCACGTCCGCCACCTCGGCGCCGCGCAGCACCAGGTCGGTCAGCCGGTCGTGGGCCTGCTCGGCGCGCTGGACGGCGGCGGCGTGGGCCTTGATGACCTCGTTGGCGCCGGCCAGTTCGGCCAGGGCGGCGCGGGTTCCGGCGAGCGACTCGGCGGTGTCCAGGGCGATCGCGGCGTGGGCGGCCAGCGTGCACAGCAGCGCCACCTCGTCGGGGGAGAAGGTGCGGGCCGAGCGGTCGGCGGCGAACAGCACGCCGATCACCCGGCCGCCGAGCAGCAGCGGGACGCCGATGATCGCGACCAGGCCCTCGTCCAGCACCCCGGCGTCGATCCGGCCGGTGTGCCGGAACCGTCCGTCGGTGCGGTAGTCGGGGGTGGCGTACGGGCGGGCGGTCTGGGCGACCAGGCCGCCGAGTCCGTCGCCGAGGCTGAGCCGCAGGTGCTGGAAGAGCGCGGACACCGAGCCGTCGGTGACCCGCATGTAGGTGTCGCCGGCGGCCTCGTCCGGCAGGGTCAGGTAGGCGGTGTCGGTGCCCAGCAGCATCCGGGCCCGGCGGACGATCGCCTGGAGCACGGAGTCCAGGTCGCGGGAGGCCGCGAGGTCGCCGGCGGTGTCGAAGAGCGCGGTCAGCTCGGTCTCCCGGCGGCGGTGCTGACGCAGGGTCCGGTGCACCCGCAGGGCCTGCCAGGTGGCGTCGTCGATCTCGGCGAGCACCTGCGGCGGGGCGCCCCGGTGGCGGGCGTCCGCGAGCACCGCGGCGAAGTCCTCGGTGGCCGCGCCGGTGGCCAGCAGGTCGAGCAGCCGGCGCAGGGCCGGGGCCGCGGTGGCCTCCGGGGCCCGGGCGCCGGGTACGGAGCTGGTGTCGGGGTGGTCCATGGTGCGGGACATCGTGCCAGTTCTCGGTGGAGGGCGGAACGGCCCGGCGCGGATGGCGGAGCGCGCCGGGCCGTACGGGGGCTCAGACGGTGACCGCCTGCCCCGCCGCGCGGTCCCCGGCCGGGCCGGAGGGCTCGATCGCGGCCAGGTCGCGGCCCCGGGTCTCGCGGGCGCACAGCACGGCGAGGACGGTGACCGCGGCGGCGATGGCGACGTAGACGGCGATCGGGGTGGCGCTGCCGTAGTCCTTGAGCAGCGCGGTGGCGATCAGCGGCGCGGGGGCGCCGGCGGCCACCGAGGAGAACTGGGCGCCGATGGAGGCCCCGGAGTACCGCATCCGGGTGGCGAACAGCTCGGAGAAGAAGGCCGCCTGGGGGGCGTACATCGCGCTGTGGAAGACCAGGCCGACGGTGACCGCCAGCACCAGCGAGCCGAAGTCTTTGGTGTCGACCAGCCCGAAGAAGACGAACGCCCAGACCCCGACGCCGACCGCGCCGACCAGGTAGACGGGCTTGCGGCCGACCCGGTCGGAGAGCGCGCCGAAGACCGGGATCAGGGTGAACTGGATCGCCGAGCCGATCAGGACGGCGTTCAGCGCGGTCTGCTTGGGCAGGTGGACGTGGCCGACGGCGTACGCCAGCACGAAGGTGGTCATCACGTAGTACGAGATGTTCTCGGCCATCCGGGCGCCCATCGCCACCAGCACGTCCCGCCAGTGGTCGCGCAGGACGGCGACCAGCGGCGGCCGCTCCTCGCGGCCGCGCGCCTCGGCGGCCGCCAGCGCCTGCTTGAACAGCGGCGACTCGTCCACCGACAGCCGGATCCACATCCCGACCATCACCAGCAGCGCGGACAGCAGGAACGGGATCCGCCAGCCCCAGGCGAGGAAGTCGGCGTCGCTCTGCACGGTGGTCAGCAGCGAGAGCACACCGGCGGCCAGCAGGTTGCCGGCCGGGGCGCCGCCCTGCGGCCAGGAGGCCCAGAAGCCGCGCCGCCGCTGGTCGCCGTGTTCGGAGACGAGCAGCACCGCCCCGCCCCACTCGCCGCCCAGCGCGAAGCCCTGGACCAGCCGCAGCGCGGTCAGCAGCAGCGGTGCGGCCACCCCGATCTGGCGGTACGTCGGCAGGCAGCCGATCAGCGTCGTCGCCCCGCCCATCAGCAGCAGGCTCAGCACCAGCAGCCGCTTGCGGCCGATCCGGTCGCCGAAGTGCCCGAACACCAGGGCGCCGAGCGGCCGGGCGGCGAAGCCGATCGCGTAGGTGAGGAAGGAGAGCAGGGTGCCGGTCAGCGGGTCGCTGTTGGGGAAGAAGACCTTGCCGAAGACCAGGGCCGCGGCCGTGCCGTAGAGGAAGTAGTCGTACCACTCGATGGTGGTGCCGATCAGGCTGGCACCGACCACCTTCCAGAGCCGGGAGCCGTTTCTCGCGTCGTCGGGGGAACTGGCCATCAGGGTCACCTCGGGGGGTTGCGGGACGGGACGGGACGGGACGGGGCGGGAC
>NZ_JAIZ01000021.1 GCF_000710465.2 Kitasatospora sp. MBT63
CAGTCACCGAGCAGGTACTGACAGATCGCCAGATTGAAGCTCGCATGGATCCTGGCCAGCGCCGAGACGCCCTCCGCCCGCCCGGGCTTGATCACCTCGGCGAAGTCGGCCTGCGCGGAGTGCAGTTCACCCAGGGCCAATCGGCAATGACCGCGGTTGACCAGCACGATGGTGTCGGTGACCCGGGTGGCTTCGGGGGCGTCGGGCAGTGCGGTTATCCATGGCTCTCCGAGTACCTCCCGAGGCCCGTCCGTGAACAACATGCCGCAGCCCAGCGTCCACTGCAGATTGGCCGAGCCGGCCAGACCGGCCCCCTCCTCCACCGCACGTCGTGCGAGCTTGCTGCCGGTCTGTCGGTCGCCGCTGTGGAAAGCGCCGTTGGAGAGCCTGACGCAGGCCTGGATGATCAATGAGCGGTCTCCCTCGGCCTCTGCTTCGGCGAGCCCACGCTCTCCCAGCCGCAGTGCTTCGTGGAAACTCCCGTTCTGATAGGCGTAGCCGCTCTGGAGGATGGTGCGCATGGCACAAGGTCTGCAGGCGTCGACCGCCTGACGTAGTTGATGCCCTGCCAGAATGCCGTTGCCGTTGTGCGAGAAGAAGGTGTGGACGGCCGCGGTCAGGAAGCGGTGTTCGCGCAGGGCACGGTCCTCGGTCAGGTCCGCCGACCACAGCAGCAGGGTCGCCGCGCGAGGGAGGTTCCCGGCGGCGGCTTCGCGAGCTGCCTCGGCCACCAGATCACCCGAGAGCTGTGCGTCCGCGTGATCGGTCGCCGCCACCCGGTGCGCCCACG
>NZ_JAIZ01000022.1 GCF_000710465.2 Kitasatospora sp. MBT63
CGGACTGGGGCCGCTCCGCTTCGCTTCACGGCCCCGGGTGGCTGGCGCTCGATCAGATAGTTGAGCTGGGTAAATGGCTGGACTTACGACGGGCTGACTAAGAGGGCGGGGTTGGTCGGCGGGGGCGCGTGCGGGCCAGCTTCACTCCCGCCAGATTGGTCTAGACCGTGGTCCATCAGATCTGTGAATCGAACCTCATGGGACGGTCGGGTGCGCTACGGTGGTCTGGTGTCGCTGACTCTGATGTATCAAGCTTGGCCATCGGATGATCCTGCCGCAGACACCCTGTGGACCCTGGATCTCACGGCTTTTCGTGGAGTTCCGAATTCCCGTCCTTCAAGCGGCTTGAGATCCCCGAGAAAGCGAATCAGTTTTTTCCGGCCTGAGACTCTCAGGCCTCCAGTCGGTGAAATGTATCAGGACTGCGGTGCCAGGCAATCCGTGCGGTGCGGTGTGCGGGATTTCGTATTCGGTGAGGGGAGAGGGTCCATGGGTGCTGTGAAGCCGGGTCTGCTGGCGGTGGAAGCTTCGAAGGGGGTCAAGCTGCGGGGGCACCAGGAGGAGGCGGTGGCGGCGATCGTACGGGGGCTGACGCCGCGTCCGGGGCAGTCGGCTCCGAACGGTCTGCGGGTGACGGTGCAGATGGCCACCGGCACCGGCAAGTCGTACGTCGGCGCGTTCGCCGCGCAGCGCCTGGCGCCCCGCGGCGTGGTCCTGGTGGTGGTGCCGACCCTGAACCTGCTCACCCAGATGATCGGGTCCTGGCTGGCGGCCGGCCGCTCCGGGGAGATGCGGGCGGTGTGCTCGCTGGTCCAGGACGAGCTGCCGGTGGGGGTGCAGGCCTCGACCAACGGCCTGCTGGTCGCCTCCTGGATCGCCGACGCGGTCCAGGGCCGGCGCCCGCTGACCCTGTTCGCCACCTACGCCTCGGTCGGGGCGGTCGCGGACGCGTACGCCTTCTGGGCCCGGGCCAAGGGGGAGCTGCTGGCGCCGCTGGACCTGATGGTCTGCGATGAGGCGCACCGCTCGTCGGGGCATGTCGAGAAGACGTGGACGGTGGTGCACGACCAGGGCCTGATCCCGGCGGCCAGGCGCCTCTACGCCACGGCTACGCCGCGCATTTGGGCGCCGCCCGGCAAGGCGCTCAGGGCCTCCACCGGCCGTGAGGGGGCGCACCAGCCGTTGCCGGAGGAGCTGGCGGTGTCGATGGATGACGTGCGGATCTACGGCCCGATGGTGTTCTCCATGGGCTTGGCCGAGGCAGTGGAAAAATCGCTGCTGGCCCCCTTCGAGGTGGTGGTGGTCGAGCTGCGGGACCCGCGCTCGGACCGGGACGCCGCCAAGGCGCAGCCGGTGCCGTGGGGTGCCGGGGTGGGTGAGGCGCCGGACGGCAGTGCGGATGAGGTGCCCGCCGAGCAGCTCGCGGCGATGCAGGCCGGGCTGCTGAAGGTCGCGGCCGAGCGCGGCCTGAAGCGCACCATCACCTTCCACAACCGCACCTTGGAGGCGCGATATTTCTCTGAGACACTGAACCAGACCGTGGAGCGGCTTCACAAGAGCGACCCGGAGAAATACCCGGCTGAGGTCTGGTCGCAGTGGCTCTCTGGGGAGCACTCGGTGGATTTCCGGGCGGAGGTCATCGGGGAGTTTGGATTGACCGAGGAGGATGACGGTCTGGGGTATCGGGTGATCGCCCAGTGCAAGGTTCTCGGCGAGGGAGTCGATATCCCGAATGCAGATTCGGTTCTGATTTCGGGCCGTGGCAGCATGGTCGATATCGTCCAGGCCGTCGGACGGGCCCTTCGGGTCAAGCCTGGGGAGAAGAAGACGGCGAGCCTTATCGTGCCCGTCTTTCTCAAGCCCGGGGAGCGTCCGGGGGATATTCTGGAGTCTGACAGTTATAACGGGCTCGTCAAAATTCTGGCCGCTTTTCGGTCACACGACGAACGCATGGTCGAAGCCCTCGCGGTGCCGCAGCGCAGCAGCCGCCGCACAACCGGGCGCAGCGCCGAGGCAGCCTATGCTCCTGGTGAGGGGCATGGTGGAGGCAGCGATGGCACTGGAGCGTTCACGCTCCCGGTGCGGTTCGAGTCCGAACCCGGGGACGACGTCCTGGCCCTGTTCATCGCCTCCCGAGTGTTGAAGGGAGAAACGCAGTTGTGGCGCGAGGCGATCGGCCACGTGCGGAATTGGTACAAGGAGCATGGGCACCTTGACGCGCCCTATGCGGCTCTGGTCGGGGAGAACGGTAACTATCCGTTGGGGCGGTGGTTGTCGGACCGGCGGGTGGAGAATGCGGCCGGTGAGCTGGCGCCATGGAGGGTGGAGCAGCTCGACGGGTTCGGCATGATCTGGTCCGTCAGCGACGCGCGGTTCGAGGCCGGCCTTTCCTGGGCGCGGGTGTGGGCGAAGGACCACGGCGGGAGCCTGGCTGCCCCGGCTCGGGCCTCGATCGGCGGGTACGCCATCGGCACCTGGCTGGCCGAACTGCGTTCCGCCGCGCAGGTACCGGAGGGTGAGCTGGGGGCGCTGGCGCCGGAGCGCAGGCGGGCGCTGGAGGAGATCGACCCCTGGTGGTGCCCGGCCTGGCCGATCGCCTGGCAGCGCACCTACAGCGCCGCCAGGCAGTGGTGGCTGGAGTCGGACGGCCAGGTCGAGTGGGCGGAGCTGCCGGAGTCGACGGTGTTCGAGGGTGAGCAGCTCGGCCGGTGGGTGCTGGCGCAGCGGGCCAGCCACCCGGGCCTGGAGACGGAGCAGCAGGAGCTGCTGGCCGCGATCGGCATCGAGGCCGACCCCGAGCTGGTGGCGGCGAAGGCCGCGGCCGACGCCCGGCCGAAGGTCTCCCGGACCGACAGGTTCGCGCTCGGCATCGCCGCCTTGGCCGCGTTCGTCGCCGAGCACGACCACCCGCGCGTTCCGCGCCCGCACCGCCAGGTCGTGGAGGTGGAGGCTGGAGCGGACGGCGAGAAGCAGGGCGTCATCGAGGTGGCCCTGGGTGCATTTCTCAACAACGCCAAGGCCCGCCGCGCCAAGCTGACGCCCGGTCAGCTCGCCCAACTCGCCGAGCACGGGGTGGAGTGGGCGCAGGCATAGCCAGTGGGATTCCCCGGACACTCCCGCGATTCCCACTCACCACGAGGTTGGCAGGTCAGGACTGGTCGGCCCTCCGTCAGGGACGGACGGCCGACCAAGAACAGCAGCTCGACGGCGAGCCGAGCTTCCCGCCACACTCACGAACTCAGCAGGCCGGTGCTCGTCCAAGCCTTGCCCTGACACACCGTCAAAAGGACGCGCACGGAAGCAGCCCGCCACCGCCCGTCCACGGCACCTGCCTCCTGGCCAGGCTACCCGGAGCAGCACATCAGGTCCGGGTATCAGCGCTTTCGGTCTCGTCGTCGATCAGGCCATAGGGCGGATGGTCCTCGCTGCGGCTGTAGCGCACCACGACGCAGTCCTCCACCGTGAGCGGTGGACTGTTGTCGGCCACGATGAGCTGTGCGCGGACGCCGCGGTCGCCGAGCCAGGCAGCGAGGTGGTCGTAGAAGTCGCTGATGCTCACAGCGTCGGCGATCACGGCGTCGAGGGTGCCACCGTGGCCGAGGTTCTTCTGCGGGCTGTCGATCATGAGGAAGCCGGGGTGGGCCGCGCCGCTCTCGACCGCGATCTCGAAGACGGCCAGCTGCCAGGCCAGGGTCAGAAGCGTTCGGGCCCCTGAGGATGCTTCGTGGTACGACTCGCCGCGGACGAACGGGGTAAGGTCCTCACCGATGCGCGGCAGGCTGACCTTCGGGTAGTGCCACGCCCTGAGCAGTTCGCCGTAGCGGGCGCTGACACGGCCGATCACCGCGTCCCTGTCGCGGGTGGCGTCGCCGAGGCTGCTGAGTTCTTCCCGCAGCTGGGTGAGCTGTCCTTCGAGGCGGGCCACCGCTGTGGCGCGCTTGGCGATGCCCTCTTGGAGCTTGGCTGTGCTACGGGCCTGCTCGAGACGGCGCAGGGCCTGTTCGCGTTGGCGGTGCAGCTCGTCCCGGGCCGCGAGGTAGGTGGAGACGGCGGGGGCTGTTGCCTCATCGAGGGCGGCGGCGGCTCGTTCTTCTACCAGGCGCGCTTGCTCTGCTTGCAGCTTCCCGTGTGAGAGTGAGGTGCCGAGGTCCTCGATGTAGGCGGTGATCTCCTTCAGGCGTGCCTTGGTGGCGCGGACCTCTGCGGCGACGTCCAGCTGCCCCTCAGGAGGAGCGCTGAGTTGGGCTGCCTCACCCAGGGTGAGGGTGCTGGCGGTGGGCTGCAGCTCGTGGGCGCAGAGGGTGCAGTGGCCGGCCTCCGCTGCGGGCGGAGCGGGGAGCCGGTTGAGGCAGGCCGGGCAGGTGGTGACCCGCAGGGGGTCGAAGAGCTGCTTCGCCTGGGCGAGCATGCCGAGCTTGAGGAGGTCGTCGACGTACTGGGCGCGCAGCGGCATCATGCGGGCGAGCTGGGTCTCGTGGTCGCGCACTACTGCGGCGGTGCGGCGGGCTTGCTTGGCGGCTTCTTGGTGGCTGTGGCGCAGCCCGGCGGCGAAGTCGGTGGCGGCGCGGGCGTGCTGGTCGATCTGGGCCAGCTGGGCGGTGATGTCTGCGAGTTCCTGCTCGGCGGGGTTGCTGGCGGTCGGGTCGGTGTTGAGGGCGCTGGGGTCCTGTTCGGCGACGAAGGCGCGGGCGGCGGATAGGTCGTTCTTGGCGTGGTTGCGACGGGACTCGAGCGCTTGGATCCGGTTGCCGAGTTCGACGGCGCGGTCGTCGTGGACGCCGAAGATGACGTCGACGACCTGGCGCAGCTTGTGCTTGCGCATGCGGTCGTTCTCGAAGAGGAAGTTCTTGTCGGCGACGCGTTCGTTGGGCAGGAAGGTGAGCCACATGAGGTCGCGGAAGCTGAGCGGGTCGGTGCGGGATTCGCTCTGGGTGGGGGCTTCGCGGAGCTGGACGCCTTCGAGCTTGCAGTGGCTCAGGAGCAGGCTGGAGAGACTCTCGGGGGGGTCTAGGCGCCGGGCTTCGGGCGGTGTGAGGCTGGGGGCATCGATGGTGCCGCCGCGGATGTAGGCGATCTTGGAGGGTTCGCCGACCGATCGTTCGATGACGTACGGATCGCCGGAGAGCTCGACCTCCAGGAGGCAGGAGCGGACCTTGCTGAGGATCTCCTGGTGCCTGGGGTGGCGCTTGGCGCCGAGGCCGTAGGCGATGAACTCCAGCACGGCGGTCTTGCCGGAGCTGAAAGCGCCGGCCACCAGGGAGAGGTTGCGGACTTGGCCGCCAGCGGTGAAGTCGACGTCGTAGGTCCGCCCGACGCCGGCCAGGCGCAGCCGGCGGATGCGGATGCCCTGCGGGATCTGCACGGCGGTCACTCTCCCCAGGGGGTGTCGGTGAAGGGAGTCGGCCCGGTGCCGAGGATGCCGAGGAGTGCGGCGGCGGGGCCGTCGTGGCCGGCTGGGCGAAGCCACTGGGCGGTCTGTTCGCGCAGTGCCTTGTCACTGAGCCTGCGCAGGCGGCGCACGACGATGGCGGCCGCGGTGCTGAAGCTGGTCGCGTAGGTGGCGGTGAGGCGGGTGCCAAGGGTGCGGCCGGTGTCGGTGATCGCGTAGTGGAGTGCTTTGTCGTGGTTGCTGACCGCGCAGCAGTCGTAGGCGACCAGCAGGGCGAGGTCGTGCTGGATGCGCTCGCGGCGGCTGGTGAAGCGCTGTGACGAGGAAGCGTAGGCCAGGACCTGGGGGTCGAAGCCCGCCAGGCGCAGTCTCCCGGCGTCCCGGTCGTCGGAGGCGACGACGAGGAACGGGTTGGCGGAGAGGAAGTCGTAGTATCCGATGCGCTCCAGGCTGGCGCCGTACTGATCGTGGCCGGAGACGGCGTCCAGGAGCAGGAGGAGCTGGGCGAGCCGGAACTGCACCTCGTCCTCGGGCATGACGACCGAGCGGCGGGTCTGCATGGGCTTGCTCCTCTCGTGGGTCAGATGTCCTGGTGGGTGGCGGCGATCTCACGCCAGTGCTTGACCCAACCGGCCTTGCGGTTGTCGACGAGGCGGTGGACCAGGCCCCATGCGTGGACGACTTCCAGCCGGAGGATCTTGGGAAGGCGTTCGTGTTCGGTTCGCACGTCACGCCAGACCCTGCTGTGGAGGGAGCCGAGGACGCCTTCGGCTGTGCAATCGTTGAACTGCATCTCCCACAGTCCGTGCAGTGTCGCGTCGGCTGAGCTCAGGGCGGCGGTCTCGGCGGGGACCGCCTTGTGCGCGATCTCGCGGGCGACCAGGTCGGCGTTGAAGAACTGGCGCTTCGCGGAGTCGAGCTCGACGTGGCCGGCTGCGGTCATCTGCCGAACGAAGAGCGCGGCCTCGAGCTCGGCGCCTTTCTCCTCCTCGACGTCCAGCACGAGCCGCAGTTGCTCGTGCCCCTGACCCTGCTGGGGGACCGGAGTGAAGGGCTCGTAGTAAGCGCGCCGGACCGAGTCCCCCTCGGGGGAGTGCAGGGCGGTCCGGAGCGCGGTCTCGTCCCACAGTTCGATGACGAGCCCGTAGTCCCTCTCCTGCTTCGGCTTCCAGCCATCCCACCACTTCGCCGTGGGCCCGTCCATGCTGGAGGGGATGCACAGCACCCACATCTCCACCGTGTACCCATGCGTCTTTGCAGCGGCGAGGGCCGAGTCGAATGAGTCCTGGATCGTCCGCTTGTGCGTGGCTTTGGTGACTGGATAGAAGTACTTCGACTGCCACACCGCAATCGCGCCGCCCAGGTCTCCGACAAAGGCGTCGATGCCCCAGTCCCCGGGATGGGCGGCGATCCTGCGGACGCCTGGCCTGATAGCAGCGGCCAGTTGGGCGATCATCGTTTCGAAGTTGTCCCGGGCGCCACCCGCACTGCCGCTCCGGTTCTCGTGCGCGGAGAAACTGATCGGCGGAACACCAGCTGCAACGGCTATCGCCTGATCGGGCATGGACACCCCCACGGTTGACCAATCGACCACGCGAGCCGACAGTGCCCGCTGAGCAACGCACGGTGAGGGTCGTGATCGTATCGTCCGGGATTCAACTGATCAATAGTCCTTCACAACCTGCCGCCATGCCCTGGCAGCACGCCTCTGCGGTAGTGGAGGTCACTGTGTCGCAGCGTCATGGGTGGAGTCTCCACACAGGGGCGGGTGTGCTGGGGGCAACGCCGACGGTAGCGGCCAGTGGGAGGCGGGCGCAGCCGCTTCGGGCGCTTGCCCCCGGGGTTCTGCACGTCGCGCAGCTGCGGGAGTTCGGGTGGGGCGGCGACATCCAGGCCGAGCTCTTGGGCCAGCTCGCGGGGCTTGCCGAGCACAGGGGTGGAGTGGGCGGTGGCAACGGGATGGGAATCGAACAAGAGCGCTTGAATTGAAGCGCTCTTGTTCGATTTTCAGCCGGTTGGGGCGAGGCGGCTGAAGGCCCATCGGAGGACTTCTTGGTCGACGTGGGTGCGGCCGGTGCGTTGGAGGGCTGTGTGGGTGTGGGCGGTCAGGCGGGCCCAGTTGCGAAAGTTGCCGTGGGCGGCGTGCTGGTCGGCGAAGGCGATGTCGGCGGGGTCGGCTTCGGCCCAGATCGGGTGGTAGAGCGGGATGACGTCCAAGACCTCTTCGGGGGCCAGGCGGGTCAGGCGCTGCCAGATGAAGATCCTGGAGGAGAGCATGGGCTCCTTGCGGAGGGTCTGGTAGCAGCCCTCTCCCCCGACGAAGACGACGGCGAGCTGGGTGTAGGGGTCGTCCCAGAGGTAGCGGATGTACTCGAGCTGGTCGCTGGAGAGCCACTGGGCCTCGTCCAGGACGAGGGTGCGGGGGTGGGCGGCGAGGGTGGTCTTGAGGAGGTGGTCGAACTCGCTGGCGTAGCGCGGGGGCTGGCCTGGTAGTTGGAGGCTGGTGAAGAGTTCGTGGCGCACCGCGCGGGTGGTGGGGCGGGTGTGGAAGGTGATGCGGTGGATGTCCTCGGCGGGTTCGAGTTCGCGTAGGCAACTGGTGACGGCGACGGTCTTGCCGAAGCCGGCGCCGCCGTAGATGCAGGTCATGGCGCGGGCGGCGATGGTGTCGGCGAGGTTGTCGCGCACAGTCAGCAGGGAGCGGGTGGCCACCAGGCGGGCTTCGGGCAGGGCGGTGTACTGGTCGGCGGCCGGGGGTGGCAGGCGGCGGGTCACGGGGTGTCCTCGTGGTGCGGCGGCGGGCTGGGACGGGAAGCGGTTCTCACGGTCGCAGGGGTGGGCCAGTCCGGTGGGGCGGGCGTAGGCGGGATCA
>NZ_JAIZ01000023.1 GCF_000710465.2 Kitasatospora sp. MBT63
CCGGACCACGACGACACCCTGGTCCGGGTGGCCGACCTGCTGGCGAGCGCGGAGTCGGAGGAGCACCCGCTGGACGTGGTGTGCCGGGGCATCAAGGAGGTGCTCCGGATGTACGCCTCCACCCCGGCCGTCTCGGTCGCGCGCTACCAGTTGATCCGGCAGGTGCCGGCGCTGCGGGAGCGGGAGATCGCGGTGGTGGCCCGGTACGAGCGGCTGTTCACCCGGTACCTGCTCGGGCGCTTCGACGCGGCGGAGGAGACCCCGCCGAGCTGGCAGCGCGGCGGGGACGACGACTCGATGCTGGCCGAGGTGTCGGCGGCGGCGGTGGTCGCGGCCCACAACCACGTGCTGCGGCGGTGGCTGCGGGCGGGCGGGCACGGGGACGTGGAGTCCCAGCTGGACCACTCCTTCGACGTGATCCGCGGGACCTTCTGGCCGACCCCGCCGAGCGGTGCCAGGCGCCGCGGCACCCCGGTGGCACCGGGTGCCACAGGTGACCCACTGTCACCGGTCGAGGCGGCTGCGGTGAGCGCACTCAGTGCCAGCCCGGGCGGTGAGGTGCTCATCACAGTGGCCCGGACCGACGCCCCGCTGGACGTGGTGGTGGACTCGATCAGGGCGGCACTGACCGGCTCGCAGGCTGGCTAACGCAGGCCATCCGCACAGGTCACAGCAGATTCGAAGGCCCGTCCCGGTTTTCCGGGGCGGGCCTTCCCCATGCCGCCGGAGCGCCGGTCGAACTGTTATCGGGTTTCACCCGAACTGATGACACCCGGTGTCTTTACGAGTGGCACAGGGTGCCACTACTTTGTTACCCATCGGTCGCGGCGCCGCGGCTCCCCACCTCGGCGCGCCGTGTCCGCCGTCCCCGCACCGTTGGGGCCGGACCAGCACCACCACGGCGACCCACCCACCCGTCGCACCCGCAGTACCACCCACAGACCCTCAGCGAAGCCGGTGTCCGCTCCCGGCTCCCCCAGACGCCCTGTGCGCCCTCAACACAGGTACGCCTTCGGAGGCAGCCATGCAGGAAATCCTCGACGCGATCCTCAGCTCCGACAGCACCCCGGCGGACTTCGCCGCGGTCAAGCTCCCGGAGTCCTACCGCGCCGTCACGCTCCACAAGGACGAGGAGCAGATGTTCGCGGGCCTGGACAGCCGCGACAAGGACCCCCGTAAGTCCCTGCACCTCGACGAGGTCGCACTCCCCGAGCTCGGGCCGGGCGAGGCCCTGGTCGCCGTCATGGCGAGCTCGGTGAACTACAACACCGTGTGGAGCTCGATCTTCGAGCCGGTCTCCACCTTCGGTTTCCTGGAGCGCTACGGCCGCCTGTCGCCGCTGACCAAGCGTCACGACCTGCCGTACCACATCCTCGGCTCGGACCTCGCGGGCGTGGTCCTGCGCACCGGCGCCGGCGTCAACGCCTGGAAGCCCGGCGACGAGGTCGTCGCGCACTGCCTCTCGGTCGAGCTGGAGTCCCCGGACGGCCACAACGACACGATGATGGACCCGGAGCAGCGCATCTGGGGCTTCGAGACCAACTTCGGCGGCCTGGCCCAGATAGCCCTGGTGAAGACCAACCAGCTGCTGCCCAAGCCCAAGCACCTCACCTGGGAGGAGGCCGCCTCCCCGGGCCTGGTCAACTCCACCGCCTACCGCCAGCTGGTCTCCCAGAACGGCGCCGGCATGAAGCAGGGCGACAACGTGCTGATCTGGGGCGCCAGCGGCGGCCTCGGCTCGTACGCCACCCAGTACGCCCTGGCCGGCGGCGCCACCCCGATCTGCGTGGTCTCCAACGAGGCGAAGGCCGAGATCTGCCGCGCCATGGGCGCCGAGGCGATCATCGACCGCAGCGCCGAGGGCTACAAGTTCTGGAAGGACGAGCACACCCAGGACCCGCGCGAGTGGAAGCGCC
Source organism: Kitasatospora sp. MBT63 (assembly GCF_000710465.2). Lineage (GTDB taxonomy): Bacteria > Actinomycetota > Actinomycetes > Streptomycetales > Streptomycetaceae > Kitasatospora. The sequence continues at coordinate 1,917 of NZ_JAIZ01000023.1, forward strand.
TGGGCTCCAAGATCCGCGAGTTCACCGGCGGCGAGGACGTGGACATCGTCTTCGAGCACCCGGGCCGCGAGACCTTCGGCGCCTCGGTGTACGTCACCCGCAAGGGCGGCACCATCGTCACCTGCGCCTCCACCTCCGGCTTCATGCACCAGTACGACAACCGCTACCTGTGGATGTCGCTGAAGCGCATCGTCGGCTCGCACTTCGCCAACTACCGCGAGGCCTTCGAGGCCAACCGCCTGGTCGCCAAGGGCAAGATCCACCCGACCCTGTCCAAGGTCTACTCCCTCGAGGAGACCGGCCAGGCCGCCCTCGACGTCCACCACAACAAGCACCAGGGCAAGGTCGGCGTGCTCTGCCTCTCCCCCGAGGAAGGCCTGGGCGTGCGCGACACCGAGCTGCGCGCCAAGCACATCGACGCGATCAACCGCTTCCGGAACATCTGATGGCCGACCGCGACCGCCCCTGGCTGATGCGCACGTACGCCGGCCACTCCACCGCGAGCGACTCCAACGCGCTCTACCGGCGGAACCTGGCGAAGGGCCAGACCGGCCTGTCGGTCGCCTTCGACCTGCCCACCCAGACCGGCTACGACTCGGACCACATCCTGGCCCGCGGCGAGGTCGGCCGGGTCGGCGTGCCGGTGGGCCACGTCGGCGACATGCGGACGCTGTTCGAGGGGATCCCGCTCGAACAGACCAACACCTCCATGACGATCAACGCCACCGCGATGTGGCTGCTGGCGCTCTACCAGGTGGTCGCCGAGGAGCAGGGCGCGGACATCGCCAAGCTCACCGGCACCACCCAGAACGACATCGTCAAGGAGTACCTGTCGCGCGGGACGCACGTCTTCCCGCCCGGCCCGTCGGTCCGCCTGATCACCGACATGATCGCCTACACGGTCGCGCACATCCCCAAGTGGAACCCGATCAACATCTGCAGCTACCACCTGCAGGAGGCCGGGGCCACCCCGGTCCAGGAGATCGCGTACTCGATGTGCACGGCGATCGCGGTGCTGGACGCCGTCCGCGACTCCGGCCAGGTGCCGCCGGAGCGGATGGGCGAGGTGGTCGCACGGATCTCCTTCTTCGTGAACGCGGGCGTCCGCTTCATCGAGGAGATGTGCAAGATGCGGGCGTTCGGCCGGCTCTGGGAGAAGGTCACCCGCGAGCGGTACGGCATCCAGGACGCCAAGCAGCGCCGGTTCCGCTACGGCGTCCAGGTCAACTCGCTCGGCCTGACCGAGGCCCAGCCGGAGAACAACGTCCAGCGGATCGTGCTGGAGATGCTCGCCGTCACGCTCTCCAAGGACGCCCGCGCCCGCGCCGTCCAGCTGCCCGCGTGGAACGAGGCGCTCGGCCTGCCCCGCCCCTGGGACCAGCAGTGGTCGCTGCGGATCCAGCAGGTGCTGGCCTACGAGTCCGACCTGCTGGAGTACGGCGACATCTTCAACGGCTCCGAGGTGATCGAGGCCAAGACCGCCGAGCTGCTGGCGGGCGCCGAGGCCGAGATCGCCAAGGTGCTGGAGATGGGCGGGGTGATCCCGGCCGTCGAGTCCGGCTACCTCAAGTCCAACCTGGTCTCCTCGCACGCCGCCCGGCGGGCCCGGATCGAGGCCGGCGAGGACAAGATCATCGGGGTGAACTGCTTCGACACCACCGAGGAGAACCCGCTCACCGCCGACCTCGACACCGCCATCATGGTGGTCGACCCGGCCTCCGAGCAGTCCGTCCTCGCCTCGCTGGCCGCCTGGCGCGAGGGGCGCGACGAGACGGCCGTGCAGACCGCGCTCGCCGAGCTCAAGGCCACCGCCGCCACCACCGACAACCTGATGGCCGCCACGCTGGCCTGCGCCCGCGCCGGGGTCACCACCGGCGAGTGGTCGTTCGCCCTGCGCGAGGTCTTCGGCGAGTACCGCGCCCCCACCGGGGTCGGCGGTGCGCCGGTGGCGGTGGCCGCCGAGCCCGGCGGCGAGCTCGCGGCGGTCCGCGAGGCGGTCGCCGCCACCGCGGCCGAGCTGGGCACCGGCAAGCTGCGCCTGCTGGTCGGCAAGCCCGGCCTGGACGGCCACTCCAACGGCGCCGAGCAGATCGCGGTCCGCGCCCGCGACGCCGGCTTCGAGGTGGTCTACCAGGGCATCCGGCTCACCCCGGAGCAGATCGTCTCCGCGGCGGTCGCCGAGGACGTGCACTGCGTGGGGCTGTCGATCCTCTCCGGGGCGCACCCGGAGCTCGTCCCGGACGTCCTGCACCGGCTGCGCCGGGCGGGGGTGGAGGATGTGCCGGTGATCGTCGGTGGCATCATCCCGGCAGCGGACGCCGAGACTCTCAAGGCCGCCGGTGTCGCCGCGGTCTTCACACCCAAGGACTTCGGCATCACCACCATCATCGGCCGGATCGTGGACGAGATCCGGCTGGCCAACAGGCTTCAGCCCTGGGCCGCCGCCACCGCTGCGACCAGCTGACCCGGGAAGGACCAACCACCCTCATGACCAACGTCAACCGCCTCCGGCCCCGCCGTTCCTGCCTGGCCGTACCCGGCAGCAACCCGCGCTTCCTGGAGAAGGCCCAGGGCCTGCCGGCCGACCAGGTCTTCCTCGACCTCGAGGACGCCTGCGCCCCGCTGGTCAAGGAGAGCGCCCGGCACCACATCGTCGACGCCCTCAACAACGGCGACTGGGGCAAGAAGACCAAGGTCGTCCGCGTCAACGACTGGACCACCCACTGGACGTACCGCGACGTCATCACCGTCGTGGAGGGCGCCGGCCCGAACCTCGACTGCATCATGCTGCCGAAGGTCCAGGACGCCGAGCAGGTGAAGGCGCTCGACCTGCTGCTCACCCAGATCGAGAAGACCATGGGCTTCGAGGTCGGCAAGATCGGCATCGAGGCGCAGATCGAGAACGCCAAGGGCCTGATCAACGTCGACGCGATCGCCACCGCCTCGCCCCGGCTGGAGACGATCATCTTCGGCCCGGCCGACTTCATGGCCTCGATCAACATGAAGTCCCTGGTGGTCGGCGAGCAGCCGCCCGGCTACGACGCCGACGCCTACCACTACATCCTGATGCGCATCCTGATGGCCGCCCGCGCCAACGACCTGCAGGCCATCGACGGCCCGTACCTGCAGATCCGCAACGCCGACGGCTACAAGGCCGTGGCCCGCCGGGCCGCCGCCCTCGGCTTCGACGGCAAGTGGGTGCTGCACCCGGACCAGGTCGGCGCGGCCAACGAGATCTTCTCGCCCTCGCAGGAGGACTACGACCACGCCGAGCTGATCCTGGACGCCTACGACTGGTGCACCTCGGAGGCGGGCGGCGCCAAGGGTTCCGCGATGCTCGGTGACGAGATGATCGACGAGGCCAGCCGCAAGATGGCCCTGGTGATCTCCGGCAAGGGCCGCGCCGCCGGTATGGAGCGCACCTCCAAGTTCGAGCCCCCGCAGGCCTGACCCCCAAGGACACTCCCATGCAGTTCGGACGCACCTACGAAGAGTTCGAGGTCGGCGCGGTCTACAAGCACTGGCCCGGCAAGACGGTCACCGAGTACGACGACCACCTCTTCTGCCTGCTGACCATGAACCACCACCCGCTCCACCTGGACACCAACTACGCGGAGAAGACCACCGACTTCGGCCGCAACGTCGTGGTGGGCAACTACGTCTACTCGCTGCTGCTCGGCATGTCCGTCCCGGACGTCTCCGGCAAGGCGATCGCCAACCTGGAGATCGAGTCGCTGCGCCACGTGGCGCCGACCTTCCACGGCGACACCATCTACGGCGAGACCGAGGTCCTCGACAAGTGGCCGTCCAAGTCCAAGGACGACCGCGGCATCGTCTACGTCGAGACCAAGGGCTACAAGCAGGACGGCACCGTGGTCTGCATCTTCCGCCGCAAGGTGATGGTGCCGACCGAGACCTACATCAAGGAGCGCGGCGGCGAGCAGCCCGGCCGTCCCACGCCCCTGTCCTAGACCCCGGACGGGTAGGCCGCCGTCATCGGCCGATCCCCACCCGGTCCAGGGGGCTCCGCGGAAGTCACGCCCGTGGAGCCCCCACATCTCCCCCCACCCTCATTGCCGTAGATGCAGATTCGGAGCCGCACGATGGGACGCCTCGCACAGACCGACGGCCTGACCGAGATCCAGCGGGACATCCTCGCCACCGTGCGGGACTTTGTCGACAAGGAGATCATTCCGGTCGCCACCGAGCTGGAGCACAAGGACGAGTACCCGACCGCGATCGTCGAGGGGATGAAGCAGCTCGGCCTGTTCGGCCTGACCATCCCGGAGGAGTTCGGCGGCCTGGGCGAGTCCCTGCTGACCTACGCCCTGGTGGTCGAGGAGATCGCCCGCGGCTGGATGTCGGTCTCCGGCATCGTCAACACGCACTTCATCGTCGCCCACATGATCAACGCGCACGGCACCCAGGAGCAGAAGGAGTACTTCCTGCCCAGGATGGCGGCCGGCGAGATCCGCGGCGCCTTCTCGATGTCCGAGCCCGGCCTCGGCTCCGACGTCTCGGCGATCTCCACCAAGGGCGTCAAGGACGGCGAGTTCTACGTCCTGAACGGCCAGAAGATGTGGCTGACCAACGGCGGCACCTCGACCCTGGTCGCGGTCCTGTGCAAGACGGACGAGGGCGGCTCCTCCCCGTACAAGAACATGACCACTTTCCTGATCGAGAAGACGGCCGGCTTCGGGCCGAACGAGACCGTCCCGGGCCTGACCGTGCCCGGCAAGATCGAGAAGATGGGCTACAAGGGCGTCGACACCACCGAGCTGGTGCTCCAGGACGTCCGGATCCCGGCCGACCGGATCCTCGGTGGGGTCCCCGGCAAGGGCTTCTACCAGATGATGGACGGCGTCGAGGTCGGCCGGGTCAACGTGGCCGCCCGCGGCTGCGGGGTCGCCCGGCGCGCCTTCGAGCTCGGCATCCAGTACGCCCAGCAGCGCTCCACCTTCGGCAAGAAGATCGCCGAGCACCAGGCGATCCAGTTCAAGCTCGCCGAGATGGCCACCAAGGTCGAGGCCGCGCACCAGATGATGGTGATGGCCGCCCGCAAGAAGGACAGCGGCGAGCGCAACGACCTGGAGGCCGGCATGGCCAAGTACCTGGCCTCCGAGTACTGCAAGGAGGTCGTCGAGGACTCCTTCCGGATCCACGGCGGCTACGGCTTCTCCAAGGAGTACGAGATCGAGCGGCTCTACCGCGAGGCGCCGATGCTGCTGATCGGTGAAGGTACGGCGGAGATCCAGAAGATGATCGTGGGCCGCCGCCTGCTGGAGGAGTACCGGCTCGCCGACTGAACCTTCCGTCCCGGCGGGGTGCGGGCGTGCGGGCCCGCACCCGGCCTCCGCGCACCGGCGCGGGGCCTGGTCAGCCTCCGCGCCGGTGCGGCGCCGGAAGCGGCCGTAGGGCGCGTCGCTCTCAGTACACGCCCTACGGCCGCTTCTGCACGCCCTTGCAGCCGCGTCGGGCCCGCCGACGGGCCCCCGGTCCACCGCGACCCCCGAAGCCGCTCCAGCCCCGCTCCAGCCGCGATCCGGCGACAGCCCTGCGGAACCCCACCGTGAGACATGGGTCACGCGATTCGCCCCGACCCTTGGGGAACCGGTCCACCCCGAGCTACGGTCGTACACATAGCACGTGCACCTGGGTACCGCACTGGAGAGTTCCACGAGCAGGCGGCTTGCCCACCTACCGTCTGGTCCCGATAGCATCCACCGGGACAGCAGCCGTCCCCATATCACCCGATCCCCGCGGTGGCCCCCGTCCAGCGGCCATGCTCTGTCCCTCGGGGCCCGCGACAAAGGTCTTCGATGCCCATCAGCCCGTCCCCTCACACCTCCGTCCAGGACCGCGATGCCCTCGCCGCCCCGACGGCCGGCCGGCGACCCCGCGTGACCATCGCGCGCGGAGCCACCCCCTGGTTCGTCCCCACCCTGGCCACCGCCGCCGTCACCAGCGCTCTCACCAAGCGCAACGGCAAGTGGGCCTTGGCGGCCGTTCCCGCCTGTGCGCTCGGCGCGGGCATGCTGTGGTTCTTCCGCGACCCCGAGCGTGAGATCGGCACCGGCAGAGTGATCTCGCCGGCCGACGGCGTCGTGCAGTCCATCGACGCGTGGCCGGACGGCCGCACCCGCGTCGCGATCTTCATGAGCCCGCTCAACGTGCACGTCAACCGGGCGCCGCTGCCCGGCACCGTGACGTCCGTGGAGCACGTCGCCGGTGGCTTCGTCCCGGCGTTCAACAAGGACAGCGACCGCAACGAGCGCGTCGTGTGGCACTTCGACACCGAGCTCGGCGACATTGAGATGGTGCAGATCGCGGGGGCCGTGGCCCGCCGCATCGTGCCGTACGTCGACGCCGGCACCAAGGTCGAGCAGGGCGACCGGATCGGTCTGATCCGCTTCGGTTCCCGGGTCGACACCTACCTGCCGGCCGGCATCGAGGCCGGTGTCGAGGTCGGCCAGAAGACCACCGCCGGGGTGACACGCCTTGACCGTGACTGATCCTGAGACTCTCGTCGGCCTGAACGAGGACGAGGAGACCGACCTGCGTCGCCGCCGCTGGGCGCGCGACCGCGAGCTGCGGGCCCCCCGTTCGCCGCAGCACCTGTCCACGGCCGACTTCCTGACCCTGGGGAACGCCGTCTGCGGCTTCCTGGCGATCTACTCGATCACCACCGGGGTCCTGATGCCGCACCTGACCGGCGAGTCCAACACGCCGGACAAGCACAGCGCGGCCACGGCCGTGACGCTGCTGCTGATCGGTGCGATGTGCGACCTGTTCGACGGCCTGGTGGCCCGCAAGCTCCGCTCCTCGGCACTGGGCGCGGAGCTGGACAACCTGGCCGACCTGATCAGCTTCGGTATCGCGCCGGCCTACTTCGTCGCGGTCTGGGGCATCGTCTCGCCCGACAGCAACCAGCAGCTCTCGGCCTTCATCGCGCTCACCGTCCTGCTCTCGGTGGTGCTGCGGCTGGCCCGGTTCTCGGCCGTGAAGATGCGGCCGGGGATCTTCCAGGGCATGCCCTGCCCGATGGGTGCGATGACGGTGATCGCGATCGTCCTGCTGGACCCGCCGTTCGTGCCGGGTCTGCTGATGATCTTCGGTGTGGCCTACCTGATGGTGAGCCGGATCGAGTACCCGAAGCCGCAGGGCCTGCTGGCCACCGCCACGCTGGCCTGGATCGTGGTCAGCATCGGCTGCCTGGCGGCCTGGGCGGCCGGTCTGCCCGGCGGTGACCCGCTGATGCACATCGGTGCGATCGCCCAGATCACGCTGGCCGCGATGGCGCCGCTGCTGGTCATCCGCCGCAAGGTGGGCCAGAAGGTCGGCGACGTGCGCGCCCGCCGCGCCGAGTCGCGGGGCTGCTGATCATCCCGTAGAAGCACCGAAGGGGCCCGGATCCACCAGGATCCGGGCCCCTTCGCCGTGCACGGGGTGCCGTCGCCGGCTACGCGCCGCCGCGGTGGACGCTGAAGGCCGACCTGCGGGCCGCGCGGGCCACCGCCGGGTCCGGGTGCACGCCGGCGACCGCCGTGAGCACCGAGGCCGCCCGCGGGTGCCCCGACTGCCGGGCGCGGTTGAACAGCCGGACCGGCTCGCCCGCCGAGGCGCCCTCGACGTGACCGACCAGCAGCCCGGTCTCGCCGTGGTCGAGCACCGCGGCCGCGGTGTCCACCCAGAGCCAGGCGGCGTCCTCCGCGCCCAGCACGTCGGCCGGCGAGACACCGTCCTCGTCCAGCTGCTCGGCCAGCCACAGCAGCGCGTACGGGCGCAGCACGGACTCCTCGACCGCCCCGCGGACGGCCGCCTCGGCCGTCCGGCCGGCCACCCGGAGCGCCTCGAAGGCCAGGCCGCGCACCAGCGCGTCCTCGCCGCGGGCGGCGTCCAGCAGCTCGGCGACGGCGCGGTCGGCGGGCCGGGCCGCCACCCAGGCGCGGTACTCGGCGCGGGCCGGGCCCGGCGAGTAGTCGGCGCAGGCACTGAGCAGCTCGGGGGCGCTCTGCTCGATGTGCCCGGCGGCGGTCTGCGCGACCGTGCAGATCTCCTCCAGCTTGGCCCGCACCGCCCAGTGCCCGAGCGGGGACAACTCGGCCGCCTCGTCCTGGCGGGTCAGCGCGCCGACGGCGGCGAGGCCGTCCAGCATCCAGTCGAGCACCGCGGCCACGTCGCCGGCCGAGGGCAGGGTGTCGATCTGCGGTTCGCGGCAGGTGCCGCGCACGGCGGAGACGGCGGAGGCCGCGTGCGGGACCGGCGACAGCGGACCGGCGCCGACGGCGACCCCGACCCGGCGCTCGTCGAGGCCGCGCTTGAGCAGCTCGAGCAGCTCGCTGTCGGGAACCGGGCCGTCCACCAGGTGCAGGAAGGAGAGCAGCTGCGGGGCCTGGTCGACGGCCTGGCCCGCCAGCACCGCGAACACGCCGCGCATGGCGGCGGGCGGCACGGGGGCGAGCAGCGTCCAGGCGTCGAACAGCGCGGACCAGCCGCGGACCACCGCCTCGTCGTCGTGCTCCCAGGCGTGCAGCCGCCAGCCGGGTCCGGCGCCGCTGTCGCGGAGCTCGACCAGGCCGATCTGCAGCGCCTGCCCCCAGGCCTTGGCGGCGGCGCCGACGGTCATGGCGAGGGCCAGCCCGGCCGCCCTGGCGTCGTCGGGCAGCAGCTCGCCGCGCTTGTCGACCTCGCCGAGCTCTCCGGCCCAGCGGGCGACCCGGACCGCGTCGGCGAGCATCCGCCGGGCGAGCGGGGCCAGCTCCGCGGGCGCGGGAAAGCCGTCGGGTACGGGTACCCGGCCCCGCCCGGGCTTGGGCTGGGGGGTACGGCGGCGGGCTGCGGCGGGGCTGCCCTGGATTGCGCTGTCGGCTCGGCGGGCCGTGCCTGGCAGACGGGTCACCGTCGCACCGGTACGGATCGTCGGCGGGAGCGGGGCATCACGGTCGCGCGGGTTCCGAGACGTCACGCCGTGCAGTCTTCCCCTTGTACGGGCGTTCTGTCACATCGGCTGCGGCGCGTCTTTGCGGGGGGCGGCCCCTCGGCGGCCCCGGATGCGGGCAAGGGCCCGCAAACCGGGCCGAGGTGACCGCCGTAAGCGCCCCGTACACGACAACAAGCCGAGGTCCGACCGGCCGGGAGTGGCCGGTTTCAGATCAGCGGGGTGAGCCAGCGCCGCAGGTGCTCCAGATAGCGGTCCGGGTCGGCGTTCCACAGCGCGGCGTGCTCGGCGCCCGGCACTCCGTACAGGCTGACCAGCTGTTCCCGGCGGCCGGCGAGCCGTTCGGCAGCCGCCCACGGGGCGATCTCGTCGGAGCGGCTGTGCATCAGCAGGACCGGCACCTGGAGGTCCCGGCCGTCCGCGAGGCGTGCGAAATCGGCCAGGTCGACGCCGGAGCGCCCCTGGGCCGCCAGGGCGCCCAGTTCGGCCACCGCGGCCGGTGCCCCGGAGCGCGCCGCACCCCGCCGCGCGGTGGCCGGCCAGTCCAGCACCGGGGAGTCCAGCACCAGCCCGGCCACCGACCCGCGCCAGTCCGAGCGGACCGCCGTCTGCATCGCGATCGTCGCCCCGAGCGACCAGCCGTACAGCACCACCCGGCCCGCACCGGAGGCCAGCGCCGTGTGGACCGCCGCGTCCACGTCGCGCCACTCCGTCTCGCCGAAGTGCCCGAGCCCGTCCGGCGAGGGCGGCGCGCCCTCGTCACCGCGGTACGTGACGGTCAGCGTCGGCACCCGCAGCGAGCGCAGCAGCGGCAGCACCGGCAGCACCTGGGTGCGGTCGGCTCCCGGGCCGTGCACCAGGACCACCCAGGTCCCGCGGACCGCGGGGACGTACCAGGCGGGCAGCTCGCCGATCTCGGCGTTCACGGAGGAGTCGACGTACTCGATGCCCAGCGCGGTGAGCGGGTCACCGACGTAGACCCGGGGCGTCAGCCGCACCTCGGTGCCGGCGGTGAGGGTGCCGCCGTCGGCCCGCTCCAGGCGCCGGGTGACGGTCTGCACATCGGTGCGCAGGACGTCGCCGACCACCGCGTGACCGCCGTCCCCCCACTCCAGGGCGTACCGGCCGGGCCGGACCGAGGCGGTGGTGCGGGTCAGCGTGACCTGGCCGGGGCCGAGCCCGTGCACCCGCAGCGAGGTGCCCCCGCCGCCGTCGGCGGGCTTCAGCACCCGGTCGGAGACCTTGCGGCCGAGCAGCAGGACCGCGGTCCCGGTCCCGACGACGGCGGCTGCCACGACGGCGGCGGTTTGCCAGCGCATTGTGCTCCCCGGTGTGCTGATCGCGGACCGAAATCGATGCGCTCCCAGTCCACCGTCCGGCCCCGGCCCGGGCCACCGGGCGGGGCCGTTCGAGGGGCCGCGGGCCGGGCCGCCGGGGCGGCGCCCGTCAGATCGGGAGTTCGGTGCGGTGCCGGGACAGCAGTTCCCAGAACCGCGGCGTCGGCAGCTGCCGCGGCTGCTCCTCGGCGGCCGGGGCGGCCGCACCCCAGTGCATCGGCACCTGGTACTCGCCCTGCAGCTCGGCCAGTACCAGCGCCAGCACCTCCTGGTCCACCGGCACCAGGCGGGCCACCGGCTTCAGCTGGCCCTGCCACCGGCCCTGCACCACCTGCCGCAGCCGCTGGTCGAGGTCGTCCTGGTGACCGGTGATCCACACCAGGGTGCGCAGCCCGAGTCCGAGCACCCGGGCCAGCGCCCTGGTCTGCTCCGCGTCACCGGCCCAGCGGCCGGTCAGCTCCGCCTTCGCATAGCTCTGCGGGGTGACCCCGATCTGCCGGGCCGCCTGCTCCTGGCCGAGCTCGCGGGCCACCCGGAAGTCCCGCAGGCTCGCCGGGCGGGCGCCCATCAGCTGCGCCGGCGGACACCACAGGGCACGCGCCAACGCGATGAACTCCTCCTCGGAGGGCCGGACGGCACCGCTCTCCCACCCGATCACATGGGCCGGCAGCAGCCGTACCCCGTGGGCGGCCATGCCCTCGGCCACCTGGTCCGGCGTCAGACCGAGACCGACGCGGTGGGCCCGGGCGGCCGCCGGGGAGAACGGCACCGGGGTGGGGGCGGGCTGTCTTCGTCGCATGGGACCGAAGCTAGGGCCGGGGCCGCCGCCCCCTGTAGCCGCTGAACGCACGAACCCCCGTTGGACAGATCCACAGTGGACTGGTCGAACCGACAACCGTCCGCCCCGCAGGCGCCCGGCTACTCGGAGGTAGAGACGGCTGACGCCGCGGGTGCCCGCTCCGTAGGAGAGGTGCGCGGGAGCGCGGGCCGGCGGCCGCCTCCGGTCGCGGCCGGGGCCAGGGTCACAGCCCGGGCCGCGGGCCCGGTGAGCTGGGGTGATGACGTGTGATCAAGCCCTCCGGCGGTCTTGTTGACTCCCGGACGAAGCGCGTGATGGGATCCTTGCGCCATACGGAGGCAAGCAGAGGAAGCCGGTGCGAGTCCGGCGCGGTCCCGCCACTGTCACCGGTCGGCGCCCCCGCAGCGGCGGGCGGTCGCCAGGCCGGGAGCCAGGAGACTCTCACCACCGTTCGTCGATCCAGGGCGCGGACCCTGAGTGAGGACACCTAGCCATGCAGGCTGCCCAGGACCGAGCCACGCCCGCCACGCCGTGCGCCGACTGACCCCCGCCCTGCCCTGGCTGCTGGGCGCCGTCGCCGGCTACCTGGCCGACGCCCGGTACGGCGACCCCCGGCGCGGGCACCCGGTCGCCCTGTTCGGCTCGGCCGCCGGCCGGCTGGAACGGGCCGTCTGGCGCGACCACCGGGCCGTCGGCGCCGCCTACACCGCCACCTGCGTGGGCACCGTCGCAGCCGGCGCTGTCCTCACCGAACGCACGCTGGGGCGTTCGGCCGCCGGCCGCACCGCGCTGGCCGCCGCCGCCACCTGGACCGTCCTCGGCGGCACCTCCCTCACCCGCGAGGCCCGCACCATCGCCGCCTCCCTCCGGGCAGGCGACCTGACGGCGGCCCGGGAACGGCTGCCGCACCTGTGCGGCCGCGACCCGAGCGCCCTGGACGAGCAGCAACTCGCCCGCGCGGTCGTCGAGTCGGTGGCCGAGAACACCGCCGACGCGGTGGTCAACGCACTCACCTGGGGCGCCCTCGCCGGGACGCCCGGACTGCTCGCCTTCCGGGCCGTCAACACCCTCGACGCCATGGTCGGGCACCGCTCGGCCCGCCACCGGCGCTTCGGCTGGGCCTCCGCCCGGCTGGACGACGTGGCCGGCTGGCCCGGCGCCCGGCTGACCGCGCTGCTGACCGTCGCCGCGGCGCCGCACCCGCGGACCGCCTGGCAGGTCTGGCGACGGGACGGCTCCGCCCACCCCAGCCCCAACGCGGGCCAGGCCGAGTCGGCGTTCGCGGGCGCCCTCGGCGTACGGCTCGGGGGCACGCTGCATTACGGGACGCGGGTCGAGCACCGGCCGGTGCTCGGCGCGGAGCTCCGCCCGGTGGCGGCCGACGACATCGAACGGGCCTGCCTCCTCTCCCGCCGCGTCGGCACCCTGGCCCTGGCCACCACCGTCCTCGCCCGCACCGCCTGGACCCTGACCCGCCGCCACCCCCGGGGCACCCGATGAACCGATCACGCTGGGCACCCCCCAGGGGCGCTACCCCACAGAGCTGGGCACCCCCCAGGGGCGCGGGGAACTGCGCGAAGTCGGAAGGCGCCGCGCCGCACCTCCCGCAGCGCGCAGTTCCCCGCGCCCCTGAAAAGACGCACCCCCGAGACACGCCCGGAGGGCCGGCCGGGGGCCCGATGACGACTGAGGAATGGTGTGGGCGTGGCTAAGGCGCTGCTGGTGGCCGGTACGACGTCGGATGCCGGGAAGAGTGTGGTGACGGCGGGGATCTGCCGGTGGCTGGCCCGGCAGGGGGTGCGGGTGGCTCCGTTCAAGGCGCAGAACATGTCGCTGAACTCGTTCGTGACCGCCGACGGCGCCGAGATCGGCCGGGCCCAGGCGATGCAGGCGGCCGCCGCCCGGGTGGAGCCGGAGGCGGCGATGAACCCGGTGCTGCTCAAGCCCGGGGCCAACGGCCGCAGCCAGGTCGTCCTGCTCGGCCGGGCCGTCGCCGAGGTCGGCGCCCTGGACTACCGCGACCGCAAGCCCGTCCTGCTGGAACGGGCACTGGCGTGCCTGGCGGATCTGCGCAGCCGGTACGAGGTGGTGGTGTGCGAGGGCGCCGGGTCGCCCGCCGAGATCAATCTGCGCGACCGGGACATCGCCAACATGGGGCTGGCCACCGCCGCCGGCCTGCCGACCGTGGTGGTCGGGGACATCGACCGCGGCGGGGTGTTCGCCGCGATGTACGGGACGCTGGCGCTGCTGTCGGCCGAGGACCAGCGGCACGTGGCGGGCTGGTTCGTCAACAAGTTCCGCGGTGACGCGCGGCTGCTGGAGCCCGGGCTGGCGATGCTGCGCGAGCTGACCGGCCGTCCGGTGCTGGGCACGCTGCCGATGCTGTCCGGGCTGTGGCTGGACGCCGAGGACTCGCTGGACCTGACCACCGTGGTGGCGCAGGGCGCGGCGGTCGGGCCGGTCGGGGCGGACGTGCTGCGGGTCGCCGTGCTGCGTTTCCCGCGGCTGTCGAACTTCACCGACCTCGACGCGCTGGCCCAGGAACCGGGGGTGCTGGTGCGCTGGGCGACCCGCCCGGAGGAGCTGGCCGACGCCGATCTGGTGGTGCTGCCCGGTACCCGGTCGACCGTCGCCGACCTGGCGTGGCTGCGCGAGCGCGGGCTGGAGGCCCCGGTCCGGGCCCGGGTCGCGGCCGGGCTGCCGGTGCTCGGGGTGTGCGGCGGGTTCCAGATGCTGACCCGGGAGATCACCGACGAGGTGGAGTCCGGGGCCGGTACGGTCGCCGCGCTCGGGCTGCTGCCCGCCCGGGTGGTGTTCGGCGCGGAGAAGGTGCTGGCCCGGCCGGTCGGCGTGGCGTTCGGGGAGCCGGTCGAGGGGTACGAGATCCACCACGGGGTGGCCGAGGTGGAGGGCGGCGAGGCGTTCGTCACCGACGGGCACGAACGGGCGCTGGACGGCTGCCGGGTGGGCCCGGTCTGGGGCACCACCTGGCACGGGGTGCTGGAGAACGACGGGTTCCGGCGGGCGCTGCTGCGCGAGGTGGCGGCGCTGGCGGGGCGGGCGTTCGTTCCCGCGCCGGACACGTCGTTCGCCGCCGCCCGCGAGGAACGGCTGGACCGGCTGGGGGATCTGATCGAGGAGCATGCCGACACCGACGCGCTGTGGAAGCTGATCGAGAACGGGGTACCCGCCGAGGGCGCACTGCCCTTCGTACCGCCCGGTGCGCCGTGAACCGCGACACCGTGAACCGCGGCACCGTGACAAGTCTGGAGAGTGGCACGAGAGATGAGTGACGTCCGATACCCGTTCACCGCGATCGTCGGCATGGCCGACCTGCGGCTCGGGCTGCTGCTCAACGCCGTCTCCCCGGCGGTCGGCGGGGTGCTGGTGCGCGGCGAGAAGGGCACCGCCAAGTCGACGATGGTGCGGGCCCTGGCCGGGCTGCTGCCGTCGATCGCGACCGTGGACGGCTGCCGGTTCGCCTGCGACCCGGCGGCCGTGGACCCGCAGTGCCCGGACGCTCCGCACGGCCTGCCGGGCACCGCGCTGCGCCCGGCGCACCTGGTGGAGCTGCCGGTCGGCGTCTCGGAGGACCGGATCGTCGGTTCGCTGGACCTGGAGCGGGCACTGGCCGAAGGTGTCAAGGCGTACGAGCCCGGGCTGCTGGCCAAGGCGCACCGCGGGGTGCTGTACATCGACGAGGTGAACCTGCTCCAGGACCACCTGGTGGACCTGCTGCTGGACGCCGCGGCGATGGGCCGCTCGTACGTCGAGCGGGAGGGGGTGTCGGTCCGGCACGCCGCGCGGTTCCTGCTGGTCGGGACGATGAACCCGGAGGAGGGCGAGCTGCGTCCGCAGCTGCTGGACCGGTTCGGGCTGACGGTGGAGATCGCCGCCACCCGGGACGCGGCCGAGCGGGCCGAGGTGGTGCGCCGGCGGCTCGCGTACGACGCCGATCCGGCGGCCTTCGCCGGCCGGTTCGCGGACGAGGAGCGGGAGCTGGCCGGACGGATCTCCGCCGCCCGCGCACTGCTGCCCGAGGTGGAGCTGGGCGACGCGGCGCTGCGTCAGATCACCGCGGTCTGCGCCGCCTTCGAGGTGGACGGCCTGCGGGCGGACATCGTGATGGCGCGCACCGCCGTCGCGCTGGCCGCCTGGGACGGGCGGACCGAGGTGCGGGAGGAGGACGTCCGCAAGGCCGCGCAGCTGGCCCTGCCGCACCGGCGCCGGCGCAACCCGTTCGACGCGCCCGGACTGGACGAGGAGCAGCTGGACCGCACCCTGGCGGACCACGCCGAACAGCCCGAGGAGCCCGAACAGCCCGAGGACCCGCAGGGCCCGGCGCCGGACGGCGGCCCGGACGGTGACGGTGGCGGTGACGGCGATGGTGACGGCCCCGACGGCGGCGGTCCGGACGGCGGCGGGGCGCCCGAGCC
>NZ_JAIZ01000024.1 GCF_000710465.2 Kitasatospora sp. MBT63
GGCCTGACCGCGCCCGCAGGGGCCTGACGGACCCCGTCGCGTGCCCGCAGCCGTCCCCTCGCGGCTGCGGGCACCGGCCGCTACGGGCACCGGGCGCTGCGGGCCCCGGGTGCGCCGTGCGGGCGCGGCCGCCGGGCCACCACGGCCTCGGCCGCCGGGCTACCAGCTGCTGCGCACCTGCCGGATGATCCGGCGCCGGAGCAGGACGGTCCGGCTGCCGTCCGGGAACAGCCGCAGACGGTCCAGCTCCCAGTGCCCGTACTCGGCGTGCTCGGTGAGCAGCTGGCGGGCCGCGTTGCGGGTGGTCCCGCGCGGCAGCCGCAGGGACTGGTACTCGTACTCCGGCTGCCGGGTCAGCTTGGGTGGCGTCAAGTCTCTCCTCCTGCGTTTCGGCTGTCGGCAAGCCTAGAGCCTGCCGCGGACAACCTGCCCGGCCCGGGCGGTACGGCCCTCGGGCGGATCGTGTTCCCTTCCGCGCACCCGTCCGCCGGGCCGCCGGCCGTCCGGTGTCCCGGTCGTCCGCCGAGCCTGCCGTCGGTCCGGGCTGATCGTCCATCAGTTTTCGACTGTGGACGAGATACCCCGAGGTGGGCCGCCGACCCCCGGAATCACCCGTTCCGCCCGAGGTCCGCTCCGGAACAGAACGGAGCGGATCGGACATCGGGGGGTAACTTGCCCGGAATTAACGGCTGTAGGTGACAACCGCTGTGCGTGTCGCCGCCGGGTGGGGATAGCGTCTGCACCATGTCTGATGCCGCGCAGCTCACCGTCAACGAGGTACGCGCCGCCGCCGAGGCGGTCAAGGCCGCAATCGATCGCCACCTGGAAGCAGTTTCGAGCGCCACCGAAGCCGGCGAACCCGCTGTGGTCACTGCCTACGAGGAGCTCGCCGCGGCGGCCATCGCCTACGATCAACTTCTCTACGAGGCCTACGACGAGGTCACCCCCTTCGAAGTCCCCGGCGACGAGGCCGGCGGTGCCTACCACGGCCCCGACCAGCCCGAGGCGATCAGCGTGCTGATCCGCCGCGACTACCTGGTCGCCGACCCGTCCCGGCTGCGGTCCCAGGCCGAACGGGTGGACAGCAGCCTCACCCCGGGCGGCGGGTCCGGGGACGCCGTGACGGCCGCCATCGGGGTGCTGTTCGGCGAGTACGAGCCGGACGAGATCGCTGCCAGGGCGGAGGAGTTCGGCCTGGAGGAGGGCGACTCCACGCTCTGGGTGTCGGCCACCGACCCGGCCGAACCCGGCGAGTGGCTGCCGGAGCCCTTCGACGGCCTCGACCCGCAGCTGCTGATCTGCCGCTTCGACGTCAGCGAGGTCTACGACGACGAGCTGGACGGCTTCGAAGCGGAGCTCTGACAGCGGCAGCGGCGCAGGCCGCACGGTGAGGGGCGGGGACGCCGGCAGTCGCGTCCCCGCCCCTCACCGCTGCTCCGGCCGGCCGGCCGGCCACGCCCACGGCCGGCGCCGGCCCGGCTCAGCGGCAGATGACGAAGTCCGGGTGGGGGTGCCGGCCGTCCCGGTCGCCGATCTCGTCGATCGCCCGGCGGATGTCCAGGAGACGGCCGACGGGCAGTTCCAGCGGCGGCTCGTCGGGCTGGTAGGTGGTCCGGATCGGGTAGTCCACGCCCGGCTCGGTGGTCATCTCGATGTGGCAGCCGAGCAGGTGGGTGACGGGACGGTCGGCCGCGAACGCGATCAGCCGGTCGATGGACCGGCCGAAGGCGGCCCAGTCCGAGACGTACAGGCGTCCCGGGTACACGGTGTCGCCGGTGAACAGCAGACCGGTCGGCGGGTCGTAGTAGGTGACGGCGGCCGCGTGGTGGCCCGGGGTGGCCAGGCACTCCAGCACCCGGCCGCCGAGGTCGACCAGGGCCACCCGGTCGGGGTCCTCGGTGAAGCCGAAGAACTCCCGCACGCTCTCCGGCGCGGCCGGTACCACCACGGTGTCCGGCCGCCCGGCGAACTGGGCGTCGCCCGCGACGTGGTCGCCGTGCGCGTGCGAGTGCAGCACCAGCAGCCCGTAGCCGTCGCGGGGGTGCGCGGCCAGCCACTGCCCGACCAGCTCGTCGACGACCCGCCGCAGCGGGAAGAACTCGGCGGACTCGGTCGCGCCGGTGTCGATCAGCACGGCCCGTTCGTTGCCGAAGAGCAGGAACAGGAACGGCCCCTCGTAGTTGACCGCCATGTTCTGGCGCAGGACGAAGGTGTGCTCGTCGTAGGCGTGCACCTGGATGTCTGGGTCGGTGTTGTGCTTCGCCGACGGCGATCCGTGGATCCAGGCGACGTCCAGCGGGCGGGCCTGCGGCGTCCCCGCCGTGAAGTCGATAGGCCGGGCGTCGGCCGTGCTGCTGTCCATCGTGCCCCCTGGGTCTGGTCGCGGCCGGGGTCCCCCCGACCAGGAGGCAGTGTAGTTCGGCCACAGTCCGAGGGGCTCGCCGGTGGGCCGCTGCGCGCGGCGGCCGGCGGTGAACCGCCGGCCGCCCGTGCGCTACGCCTGCTCGGCGTGCTCGGCCAGGATGGCCCGCAGCCGGGTGCCGCGCGGCTGGGCGGGACGCTCGGCGACGGCCTGCGCCAGCGCCTGCCCGGCCGCGTGCACCACCGACAGGTGCCGCTCGGCCCGCCCGAAGGCGGTGTAGACCCACTGTCTGGTCAGACCCGCCGCCGCGTCCGGCGGCAGCACGACGACCACCGCCGGCCACCGCCGCCCGACGGCCTGGTGCGCGGTGAGCGCCCAGCCGTGCCGCAGTCCGGAGGCCTCGGCGGGGGAGAGCGTCACCCGCCCGCCGTCCGCCAGTTCCAGGTGCAGGCCGGCCGCGTCGCCGTCGAGCACCCGGCCGGGCCGGGCGACACCGAAGGACGGCGAGAACACCACCCGGTCGCCCGGGTCGAAGCCGCCGAACCGGCCCGGGCCCGGGTTCAGCCGGGCCTTGGCGGCCGCGTTCAGCGCCCGGGTGCCGGCGTCGCCGCCGTGCCCGGGGGTGAGCAGCACGGTCTGTTCGGCGGGGATGCCGAGCGCGCGCGGGATGGAGTCACCGAGCAGCTGCACCGCACGGTGGACCGCCTCGGCGCCGTCCTTGGCCCCGAGGATCACCACCTCCTTCTCGGGCGCCTCGACGGTCAGCAGCTCGCCGATGCCGATGCCGGAGACCAGCTCGCCGATCGGGCCGAAGTCCGGCGTCCGGGAGGCCACCGCCGGGCAGAGCTTGGCGGCCAGCAGATCGGCGAAGAACCGGCCGGGCCCGGCCGACCAGAGCTGGCCGGGGTCGCCGCTGAGGACGAGGCGGGTGCCGTCGGCGACCGCCTCCAGCAAGGTGGCGGCCTGCTCGACGTCCAGCAGCGGCGAGTCCAGGACCACCAGCAGGTCCAGCGCGAGCGAGCCGTCCTCGGCCCGGCCGGGACCGGCGGCGCCGGACAGCAGCTCGGACAGCACGGCCACCCGCTCGGCGGCGGGGGAGCCGGGGAGCAGCCCGGCCAGGCTGTCGCGGCCCTGCTCGGTCCAGGTGGCGGCCCAGGCCCGCAGCCCGAGGCGGTGCGCGGCGTCCAGCAGGGCGGCGGGCTCCGCCCGGGCCGCCTCACCGCCGGTGTGGACCACCAGGGAGGCGTCGGCGACGGCCCGGATCAGAGCGGTGGCGGAGGAGGTCGGGGCCGCTTCGGCCGCGGCCGCCCAGGCCGCCGGGCGGGGTGCGGCAACGGCCGGGCGCTCCCCGTCGGCGTCCTCCGGCCCCTCCGGCTCCTCGTGGTCCGCCGGCTCCGCTGCCGGCTCCGGTGCGTCCTGAGCCTGGCCGGCCTCGTCGTCCGTGCCGGGGGTGAAGGTGGAGAGCACCCGGACCAGGCCGTCCGCCAGGCTCTCCTCGGCCAGCGCCAGACGCTCCAGGGCCAGCACGGTCCGGGTGGGCGGCTCCTCCTCGTCGTCGGCGCCGGGGCGGCCGGGGAGCTCCTCCTGGAACGCCATCACCAGGCCGTCCACCACGACCGTCTGCAGGGCGGCGGCCGGGTCCGGC
>NZ_JAIZ01000025.1 GCF_000710465.2 Kitasatospora sp. MBT63
CCCGCGTGGCGGGCCGCGGCCCGGGCGCGGGCCCCCGCCGCGGTCCGGCCGGGGCAGGCCGGGGGCCGGGGAGGGGCGAGGGGGCGCCGGGGTCCGGTCAGGTACCGGCCGGGGCCGTCCGTCCGCTGCGGGCCCGCCACCGCGCCAGGTTCTCGGCCGCCGCCTCGCGGGCCCGCCGCTCGGCCTGCTCCCCGACCGGCACGGCCAGCCAGGGCTCCGCGGTCGCCCGCATCCCGGCCGCGAACCGCTCACCGAGCGCGGTCAGCGAGCCGGAGCCGGCCAGCACCGCCACCGAGTCCACCGTGTGCGCCCGCCAGGTGGCCAGCTGCAGCCGGGCGGCGTCGGCGGCGTCACTGCGCAGGCCGTCGTACGCCCGGACCCGGGTGGCCCAGAACTCGGTCACCGCGAGGTGTGCGTAGGTGCCCTGGAGCAGGCCCTCCAGCGGGCGCGGGTCCGGCCGCCAGGGGGCGTGGAACAGCCGGTCGTCGGCCGGGTCGTACAGGTCGTGGAAGTCCAGTACCGCGCCCAGCTTGACGTGCTGGAACTCGTGCGCGACCAGCAGCGCGAGGATCGGCGCGGTGGCCGGCCGGGCGATCCCGACCGCGCCGAACGCCTGCCGGGAGGCGGCGCTGATGTCGCGCCCTTCCGGGCCTGCGGTGAGCGGGGTGACGGTGCCGAGCCCGGCCCGGATGCCCGGCGCGTAGCCGGGCAGGTCCCGGCGGATCAGCTCCCAGGCCTCCTGCAGCGGGCCGGCCCAGTCGAGCACCTCGGCCCCGGTCAGCCGCCCGGCGACCGGCCACTGGTGGCTGTCGCGCTGCGGGTCGGTGTCCTCCAGGGCGACCGTCCAGCCGCCCGCCAGGACGAGCCGGCGCACCGGCTGCCAGGGGCCGCCCTCCGCGGTGTCCGCGGTGTTCGGGGTGTTCGGGGTGTCCCAGTCGATCCGCAGCGGCGCGGCGGCCGTGCGGACGGTGAAGCCCCCGGCGTCACCGGTCACCCGCGCGGTGGCGCCGGCCCGGTCCAGCAGGACCCGGCCGAGGCCGGGCAGCCGGAGCGCGCCCTCGTGGACCGGCAGCTCCAGCTCGAAGTCCACCCCGGCCCGCAGCGCGGCCACCGCGGCGGTCCCGGCGAGCGCGCCGAGGTCCGCGCCCGGCTCACCGTTCAGGCAGCGCACCGCCCAGGCGCGGACGTACGGGTGGGCGAGCGCCGCGTCCAGCGCCCGGGGGGCCTTCGCGTCCAGCGCGGTCAGCAGTTCCCAGGCCTCGGCGGTCTCCGCCCGGCCGGCCGCGACGGCCGCCAGCAGCCGCCGGGTCAGGCCGAGTTGGGCGGCGGCGAGGGCGGTGACGGTCGGTGCGCTGCCGTAGCCGTGCGCCAGTTCGTCCAACTGGGCCTCGGTGAGCACCGGTTCGACGGGGACGCTCTGCTCCGGGATGCCCGCCGGGCCGGGGGCCAGGTCGCGAATCGTGGTGATCAGCTTCATGAGGTCCCCGCAGAAGACGGACGGATTGGCGAAGCCACTGCCGTCGCCCCGGTAGCGGTGCGCATACAGGCCACCTCCGCAGGAGCGGACGACGGGGCAGGCACGGCAGTCGGTGCTCAGCCCGGCGAGACCGGACTGCCGCTCCATCATGCCCGGGTGGCGCGCGACTTCATCCAGGGAGTGGGCGAAGATGTCGAAACCGGTCGCGGGTGCGCCGTCGTACGCCGTCTTCAGGCTGTCGGCCTGCTCGAGTTCGCCGTCGGTCTCGATCACCACCAGATCGGCCGGGTCGAGGCCCAGGGACTCGGTCAGGCTGGTCCTTCCGCGCAGCGTGCGGTGGACCGACTCGAAGATCCGGACCGGTACCGGGCGGCCGGCCGCCGTCCAGCGGTCGTAGACGGCGATCAGCCAGTCCGCGTAGGGCGTTCGGCCCATCCCGGGGGGGCGTTTCGGCGGAGTGTCCCAGGTCGCGTGGGGCAGCAGGAAGTCGATCCGGGGCGGCTCGAGCTCGATCAGCGCATCCAGCACGGCGGCCGGGTCGTTCTCGACGTCGATGGTGCACAGCAGTCCGGCGTACAGGTGCCGGAACTCGCTCTCGCGCAGCAGTGCGACCGCCGCCAGCACCTTGGCGTGGCTGCTGCGGCCGTCGGCGAACCGGCGGTGCCGGTCGTTGGCGGCGCGGTCGCCGTCCAGCGAGATGCCGACCTTGATCCCGACCTGGTCGAAGAGGCGGCAGAACTCGCGGTCGAGCAGCACCCCGTTGGTGTGGATCCGCAGGTCCAGGGTGCATCCCACGGGCAGGGCGGCGCGCAGGAGTTCGGCGGCCCGACGCAGTCGCGCCGGGCCGGCCAGCAGGGGTTCCCCGCCGTGCAGGACCACGTGGACGGCCGGCAACCGGTGCGCACGGGCGTGCTCCCCGATCCGCTCGGCGGCCTTGGCCAGCACCTCGTCACTCGCGTGCCTGGGGCGCCCGCGCCAACTGGTGTCCGCATGTTCGTAGACATAGCAGTGGTCGCAGGCAAGGTCACAGCGACTGTGCACCTTCAGCACGAACTGCCTGAAGGGGACCGGGGTGAGGGTCATCGAGGTGGGGGGCCGTCGTCAGGGACGCACAGGAGTCCGGGGAACCGATTCTTCCCTCTCAGATGGAGGACTGGAAGGCGGCGACCGGGACCTGGCCGCGGGCCCCGCCCGGGAGCGCCCGGGAGAGCTGGGCGGCGAGCTCCTCGACACCCAGGGCGGCGAGGTCGGCCAGGGAGAGCCGGGTCGCGTCGAAATGATCGTCCGTCAGGTTCTCGGCGGGCTTGGCGGCAAGTGTGATGGTCATGGCGATGCCCCTCTTTTAGGCTTGCGCGATGGAGACCAGTTAGGTGACTTGCACTCAGATGCCGATGACGGAGGCCGTCGACGGTGGCGGGCCACTGCGACACGAGTCCAAGAAGACCATGCTAGGACACCGCCGCCGCTGCGAGCGCGCCCAGAGGTCAACGCACCCGCCGGATCTCCCGGGGAGCCCGCGGCGACCACTCGTTCAGCCGAAGCGCGCCCGCCGGGCCGGCCGGCAGGCGCCCTGACCGGCCCCGATCGCCACCCCGGGCCGACGCCCCGACGGCCTTCGCGTCACCATGGATTGACGCAGCGTCAGAACGCCAGGCCCCCGCCATGGACCGCCACCCGCAACGCCCCGGTTCCCGCCCGCGGACACAATCACCCGTCCGGAGGAACAGCGCCCCCGGCGACCCCCCGACAGCCCCTCCGCGGCCCCTCGGCGGCCTCTCCGCGATCCCGGAACGGGCCGGCCCGCCCCCTCACAGGGCCCCGGTCAAGGGCCCCGACCCCTCAGGGGCAGAGGCGCTCCACCCGCCAGCCGCCGCCGTCGGCGACGTAGCGCAGCCGGTCGTGCAGCCGGTTCTCCCGGCCCTGCCAGAACTCCACCGTCTCCGGGACCACCCGGTAGCCGCCCCAGAACGGCGGCACCGGCACGCCCTCGCCCTCCGGGTAGCGGGCCTCCAGATCGGCGTACCGGCGCTCCAGGACCTCCCGGCCGGCCACCGGGCTGGACTGCTCGCTGGCCCAGGCGCCGAGCTGGGAGCCGTGCGGCCGGGTCCGGAAGTAGGCGGCGGTCTCGTCCCGGCCGACCTTCTCCACCCGGCCGCCGACGATCACCTGGCGGGCCAGCGTGATCCACGGGAAGAGCAGGGAGGCGTACGGGTTGGCGGCGAGGTCCGTGCCCTTGCGCGAGCCGTAGTTGGTGTAGAAGACGAAGCCGCGCCGGTCGAAGCCCTTGAGCAGGACGGTGCGCGAGCCGGGGCGCCCGGCGGCGTCGGCGGTGGACAGCACCATCGCGTTGGGCTCGTCCACCCCGGCGTCGGCCGCGTCGTGGAACCAGTCGGTGAACTGGGTGAGCGGGTCGGCGGCGATCCGGTCCTCGAGCAGGCCGTCGTGCTGGTACTGCCGGCGCATCGCGGCCAGGTCCGGACCGGACCGGGTCTCGGTGCGCTTGGTCAGGGCTGTCGGGTGGCGTTCCGCGGTAGGCACCCCAACATCATCCCGTACGACAAGCGTCGGGTACCGCTACGTCTGTGCAAACCCGGGTGGGAGATAAGGTGTCTCGCCACCGCTCCACCGCCCGCCGCACGGGATGATTGTCCGGGAATGTCCGGCGATCCCCGGATTGTCCGCCGATGACGTCGGACCCGCGAGACCGGGTCGGCGCGGCCCGTGGGGGAAACATCACCGTGGTGGTGTATGGCGCAATGCACTGGGTGCCTGACAGTCTGACACCGAGTGCCAACCACCATCGGTCACCGGCGCGCCGCACCACCATGGCGACGCGCCGTATCGGATCACTGAAGGAGCCGTCTGATGTCCGATTTCGTACCCGGGCTCGAAGGGGTAGTCGCCTTCGAGAGCGAGATCGCCGAACCCGACCGTGAAGGCGGCGCCCTGCGCTACCGCGGTGTGGACATCGAGGACCTCGTGGGTCACGTCTCCTTCGGGCACGTGTGGGGTCTGCTGGTCGACGGGAAGTTCGCTCCCGGTCTGCCGGCCGCCGAGCCGTTCCCGATCCCGGTCCACTCCGGCGACATCCGGGTGGACGTGCAGTCCGCCCTCGCGATGCTCGCCCCGGTCTGGGGCCTCAAGCCGCTGCTCGACATCTCCGCCGAGCAGGCCCGCGACGACCTCGCCCGGGCCGCCGTGATGGCGCTGTCGTACGTGGCCCAGTCGGCCCGCGGCCAGGGCCGGCCGATGGTCCCGCAGAGCGAGATCGACAAGGCCGAGACCATCGTCGAGCGGTTCATGATCCGCTGGCGGGGCGAGCCCGACCCCAAGCACGTCAAGGCCGTCGACGCGTACTGGACCTCGGCCGCCGAGCACGGCATGAACGCCTCCACCTTCACCGCCCGCGTCATCGCCTCCACCGGCGCCGACGTGGCGGCCGCGCTCTCCGGCGCGGTCGGCGCGATGTCGGGCCCGCTGCACGGCGGCGCCCCGTCCCGGGTGCTCGGCATGATCGAGGAGATCGAGCGCACCGGCGACGCGGCCGGCTACGTGAAGAAGGCCCTCGACAAGGGCGAGCGCCTGATGGGCTTCGGCCACCGCGTCTACCGCGCCGAGGACCCCCGCGCCCGGGTGCTTCGCCGCACCGCCAAGGAGCTCGGCGCCCCGCGCTACGAGATCGCCGAGGCGCTGGAGAAGGCCGCGCTGGAGGAGCTGCACAACCGCCGCCCCGACCGCGTGCTCGCCACCAACGTGGAGTTCTGGGCCGCGATCATGCTGGACTTCGCCGAGGTCCCGGCGCACATGTTCACCTCGATGTTCACCTGCGCCCGGACGGCCGGCTGGTCCGCCCACATCCTGGAGCAGAAGCGCACCGGCCGCCTGGTGCGCCCGGCCGCCCGCTACATCGGCCCCGCCTCGCGCGGCCCGCAGGAGGTCGAGGGCTGGGACGCGCTGACGTCCTGAGTCCGCGGCCCACCGGGCCGTCGACCCGCTGAAGCCTCGTCACCCGATCGAGCGGGCCTGGAATCACCCTCCGGGCCCGCTCGAACACGCAGGACGACATCTCAGCGTGCGGACGAAGGCCACACAGGCGTTGCGCGGAGCAGTAGGCTGCCGCTGTGGCTCAGATCCAGATCCCCGCTGACATCAAGCCCGCCGACGGCCGTTTCGGCTGTGGCCCCTCCAAGGTCCGCCCGGAGGCGCTGAGCGCCCTCGCGGCCACCGGTACCTCTCTGCTGGGCACCTCGCACCGGCAGGCCCCGGTCAAGAACGTGGTCAAGCGCGTCCGTGAGGGCGTCGCCGACCTGTTCTCGCTGCCCGAGGGCTACCAGGTGGTACTGGGCAACGGCGGCTCCACCGCGTTCTGGGACATCGCGGCCTTCGGGCTCGTGCGCGAGAAGTCCCAGCACCTCAACTTCGGCGAGTTCTCCTCCAAGTTCGCCTCCTCGGTGAAGGCCGCCCCCTGGCTGGGCGACCCCTCGGTGATCAAGTCCGAGCCGGGCACCCACCCGCTGCCGGTCGCCGAGGCCGGGGTGGACGTCTACGCGCTCACCCACAACGAGACCTCGACCGGTGTGGCGATGCCGATCCGCCGCCCGGCCGGCGCCGACGAGGGCTCCCTGGTCCTGGTCGACGCCACCTCCGGCGCCGGCGGCCTGCCCGTCGACCTCACCGAGACCGACGTCTACTACTTCGCCCCGCAGAAGTCCTTCGCCTCCGAGGGCGGCCTGTGGCTGGCGACCTTCTCCCCGGCCGCCCTGGAGCGCGCCGCCGAGATCGCCGCCTCCGGCCGGTACATCCCGCCGTTCTTCGACCTGCCGACCGCGATCGACAACTCCTCGAAGGACCAGACGTACAACACCCCGTCGATCTCCACCCTCTTCCTGCTCGCCGAGCAGCTGGAGTGGCTGAACGGCAACGGCGGCCTGGACTGGGCGGTGGCGCGCACCGCGGAGTCCTCCTCGATCCTCTACACCTGGGCCGAGAAGTCCTCCTTCGCGCAGCCGTTCGTGGCCAAGGCCGAGGAGCGCTCGCAGGTGGTCGGCACCATCGACTTCGACGACTCCGTCGACGCGGCCGCCGTCGCCAAGGTGCTGCGCGCCAACGGCATCGTGGACACCGAGCCTTACCGCAAGCTCGGCCGCAACCAGCTGCGGATCGCGATGTTCCCGGCCGTCGACCCGGCGGACGTCCAGGCGCTCACCGCCTGCATCGACCACGTGGTCGGGCAGCTCTGACCCACCTCCGGCCCCGGCCGGACAGCGCGAGGGCCGCCACCCGGAACACGGGTGGCGGCCCTCGCCGCGTCGGGGGTGCGGCGGCTAGCGTCCGGCCAGCGAGCTGACCAGCACGACGGCCAGCAGCAGTACCAGGGCGCCGGTCACGATCCGCATACGAGTCTTGGGGTCCACGGTCATCGAGGTTACCCGGTGGCCCGCGCCGCCCGGGCCCGACCCCGCTCCGGGCCGTACGGACCGGCCGGCCGGGGCTGCGGGTCCTGCGCGGGGACCGGCCGCAGCTGCTCCTCCCCGCGGTACTGCTGGGCCCGGAAGACGGACGGCGCCACCCCCACCCGCCGGGTGAACAGCCGGGTGAAGTACGCCGGGTCCGCGTAGCCGACCCGGCGGGCCACCGCCGCCACCGGCAGCCCGCCGGCCGCCAGCAGCTCCTTGGCCTGGTTCAGCCGGACGGTCAGCAGGTACTCCTTCGGCCCGGCCGCGCCGACCGCCCGCACCGCCCGGCGCAGCTCCGCCACCGTCATCCGGGCCCGGCGGGCGTGGTCGGCCACCGACAGCGGCAGGCAGGCGTCCCGGCGCAGCGCCTCCAGGACCGGCGCGCCCTGCGGGTCCAGGCCGGCCCGGTGCCGGTGCAGCTCCACCAGCAGCTCGTGCACCCCGGCGGCGGCCTCCGCCCCGGCCGGCGGGCCGTCGCGGCGGCAGGCCGCGGCGATCTTGGCCAGCACCCGCTGGGCGGGCTCGGCGGCGTCCAGCTGCACCACCGCGGCGTCGGGCAGCAGACCCAGCTCGGCGTAGGCCGCGGTGGCCGGCCCGGTGAAGTCCACGAACGACTCGGACCAGCCGCTCTCGTCCGGCGCGTAGTGGTGCGCGACGCCGGGGCGCAGCCACAGCACCGCGGGCCCGGTCACCGGCCGGCGGGTGCCGTCCGGCTCCTCGAACCAGCCGCGGCCGCGGGTCACCACCACCGCCACCCAGTGGTCCAGGGTGCGGGGCCCGACCGTGGGCAGCCGGCCGCGCTGCATGCCGACGCCCAGGCAGGCCAGCCCGGTGCGCAGCTGGGCCGGGCCCGGGGTGAGGTACTGCCACCAGCGTTCCACCTGTCGTCCCTCCCTCACCGGAGTGCCCGGGTGCGTCCGACAATCCAACACGCCGCCGGGCTTTGTCCATGGTCCCGGCCGGGTCGTTGCCGCAGGCTGGGGGCATGCTCACCTACGACTCCACCGGCTTCCTCCTCGACGGGCGCCCGCTGCGGATCCTCTCCGGGGCGGTGCACTACTTCCGCACCCGGCCCGAGCAGTGGCCCGCCCGGCTGGCCGCGCTGCGCGCGATGGGTCTGAACACCGTCGAGACCTATGTCCCGTGGAACCTGCACGAGCCGGCCGAGGGCCGCTTCGAGCGGCTGCCGGAGCTGGCCGCCTTCCTGGACGAGGCGGCCCGGCAGGGGCTGTGGGCGATCGTCCGGCCCGGTCCGTACATCTGCGCGGAGTGGGACAACGGCGGGCTGCCGGCCTGGCTGACGGCCCGGGTGGGCCGCCGGGCCAGGACCGCCGACCCGGGCTACCTGGCCGCCGTCGACGCCTTCTTCGACGTGCTGCTGCCGGCCGTGGTGGAGCGCCAGGCGGACCGGGGCGGCAACGTGCTGCTGGTCCAGGTGGAGAACGAGTACGGCTCCTTCGGCAGCGACCGCGGCTACCTGCGGCACCTGGCGGACGGGCTGCTGCGCCGGGGCGTCACGGTGCCGCTGTTCACCTCGGACGGACCGGAGGACCACATGCTGGCCGCCGGGACGCTCCCCGGGGTGCTGGCCACCGTCAACTTCGGCTCCGAGCCGGAGGCCGGTTTCGAGGCGCTGCGCCGTCACCGGCCCGAGGACCCGCTGTTCTGCATGGAGTACTGGAACGGCTGGTTCGACCACTGGGACAAGCCGCACCATACCCGGGACGCCGCCGACGCGGCCGACACGCTGCGCCGGATCCTGGCGGCCGGCGGCTCGGTCAACCTCTACATGGCGCACGGCGGGACCAACTTCGGCACCACCGCCGGGGCCAACCACCAGGACGCGCCGTTCAACTCGACCGAGTGGACCCGCTCGCCGTTCCAGCCGGTGACCACCTCCTACGACTACGACGCGCCGCTGGACGAGCGGGGTGCGCCGACCGAGAAGTACCGGCTGTTCCAGGCGGTACTGGCCGAGTTCGCCGCCGAGCACCCGGACCAGGCACGCTTCCTGGACGACCGGACGCCCGCCTTCCCCGAGCTCCCGCCGGTGCTGGCACCGGGCCGGGTGCCGCTGACCGGGTTCGCCGCGCTGCCGTTCGGACCGGCCGTGCCGGACCCGGTGCCGCCGACCCTGGAGGAGCTGGGCCTGGAGCAGGGCCTGGTCCGCTACACCTTCCGGGTACCGGACGCGGGGTCGGCCGCCGGGCTGCGCGTCGAGGGGCTGCGGGACCGGGCGACGCTGCGGGTGGACGGCAAGCGGGTGGCGGAGCTGTACCGGGGCGTCGCGGCGGAGCCGGTGCAGGTGGCGGGCGGCAGCGAGGTGGAGCTGCTGGTGGAGTCGCTGGGCCGGGTCAACTACGGCCCGCAGCTGGGCGAGACCAAGGGCATCACGGGCGGGGTCCGCTTCGAGCGGCAGTACCTGCACGGCTGCCGGGCCGAGCCGCTGGCCCTGGAGCCGCTGCCGGCGGCGGAGTTCGGCCCCGGCGAGCCCGGCTCGGAGGTGCTCGCCCGGGGCACGCTGACCCTGGAGACCACCGGGGACGCCTTCCTCGCCGTCCCCGGCGGCCTGCACGGGTACCTGTGGGTGAACGGCTTCCTGCTCGGCCGGTACGACGCGGGCGGCCCGCAGGTCACGCTCTTCTGTCCGCAGCCGCTGCTACGCGAGGGCGCCAACGAGCTGGTGGTGCTGGAGCTCGGCGACGCCGCCCCGGCGGCGGTGGAGCTGCGCACGGCGCCCGAGCTGGGGTGACACCCCGGGGGAGCGCCGCGGCGCCGCTCAGCCGGCCTCCCAGCGGGCCAGCGGCCAGCTGGACAGGCTCCGGTAGCGGGAGGGCCCGAAGCCGGTCTCGCTGAGCATCAGGTGCAGCTCGGCGGCCTCCCACTCGGCGCCCCGGAACTCCTCCAGCGCGCCGGCCATCGCGTGCAGGTCGCCCACCGCCGAGCGCCGTTCGGCCCGCCGCTGCCCGTGCGAGGAGCCGGCCCGGGCCAGCGTGAGGTGCGGGTGGAAGCCGTGCTGGTCCGACTCGATCCCGAGCTCGGGCAGCACGGCGCGCACGCCCTCGGCCAGCCGCCGCAGCGCCCACACCTCGCCCGCCACCCCGGCCCACAGCACCCGGTCGCCGAAGGTGCCGCCGCCGGCCAGCCGGAGCCGGTGCGCGCCGTGCTCCTCGGCGACCCGGGCGAGCAGCGGCTCCAGCCGGGGCACCTCGGCGGCCGGCACCTCGCCCAGGAAGGCGAGCGTGAGGTGCCAGCCGGCCACCTCGCTCCAGCGCAGCCGGTCGGCGCCCGGCAGCTCGTGCAACGGTGCGGCCGCGTCCACCAGTTCCTGGAGCGCCGCCGCCGGCGGGTTGACCGCCACGAAGAGTCTCATGGCGCCATCCTGCCGTCCGGGCACGGCGCTCTCCTGCCGATTTCCCGGCGCGCGGCCGGCCGTGGCGGTTAGAACTGTCCCATGAACATCAGAACCGGAGGACCCGAGGACACCGCCGACACCCTCGCCCTGCTCGACTCCGCCGTCGCCTGGCTGGTCTCGCTCGGCCGCACCGGCCAGTGGGGCGAGCAGCCGTGGACCAGCCATCCGACCGCCGTCGAACGCACCGAGCGGTACGCGCGCGACTACCTGCTGCGGGTCGCCGAGGACACCGAGGGCCGGACGGTCGGAGTCTGCGTGCTGGCCGAGGAGATCCCCTCGTACGCCACCCCGGTGGACCGACCCGAGCTGTACGTCCGGCTGCTGGTGACCGACCGGAGCCGCAAGGGCACCGGCGTCGGCGCCGCGCTGATCGCCGACGCGGTCGAGGAGACCCGGCGCCGCGGCCTCGGCCTGCTGCGGGTGGACTGCTACGCCGGGGACGACCGCCGGCTGGTCGCCCAGTACGAGCGGCTCGGCTTCACCGCCACGGACGCCTTCGAGGTCGAGCAGAGCAGCGGGCCGTGGCCGGGCCAGATCCTGGAGATCAGGGTCTGACGGCCGGGAGACGGCCGGGCCCCCGCCGGTCGGACGGGGGCCCGGCCGGAGCTCAACTCGCGGTGGCCAGCTGGTCCCTGGACACCGAGCGGGGCACGAAGGCCACCACCCGGCTGCCCCGGTGCAGGTCGACCCGCACCTTCAGGTCCGCGGCCCGGGCCAGCACCAGGCCGACCACGGCCGCCGCCAGCGCGGAGACCGCGCCGCAGGCGAGCAGGCCGAGCCGCGGCCCGTAGGCGGAGGTGACCCAGCCGACCAGCGGTGCGCCGATCGGGGTGCCGCCGGTGAAGACCAGCACCAGCAGGCCCATCACCCGGCCGCGCATCGCGGGGTCGGTGGCCAGCTGCAGGGCCGAGTTGACCGCGGTGTTGAAGGTCAGCCCGAACACGCCGATCAGGGTCAGCAGGGCGGCGAAGGTCCAGTACCCGGGCGCGAACGCGGCAGCCACCTCCAGCACGCCGAACGCCAGCGCGGCCGCCACCAGCCTGCGCAGCCGCGGCGAGCCGCGGCGGGCCGCCAGCAGCGCGCCGACCAGCGAACCGACCGCCATCGCGGTGTTCAGCAGCCCGTACTCGCCGGGGCCGACCTTGAAGGTGCCGTAGGCGAAGCCGGACAGCAGGGTCGGGAAGTTGAACCCGAAGGTCCCGATGAACCCGGCCAGCACCATCGGCCAGAGCAGCTCGGGCCGCTCGCGCACGTAGCGCAGCCCCTCGCGCAGCTGGCCCTTCTCACGGGCGATCGGCGCGGTCGGCCGCAGTTCGGCCGTGCGCATCGCGAGCAGTCCGCCGATCACGGCGGCGAAGGACAGCGCGTTGACCGCGAACGCCCAGCCGCTGCCCACGGCGGCGATCAGCAGACCGGCGACGGCCGGGCCGACCAGGCGCGCGCACTGGAAGTTGGCGGCGTTCAGGCTGACCGCGTTGGCCAGGTCCCGGGGTCCGACCATCTCGCTGACGAAGGCCTGCCGGGTCGGGTTGTCGACCACGGTGACCAGGCCGAGCAGCAGCGCGAACAGGTAGACCCAGTACTCGGTCACGGCGCCGGTGACGGTCATCACCGCGAGGCCGGCGGCCAGCAGGCCCATCACGCCCTGGGTCAGGATCAGCAGCCGCCGCTTGGGCAGCCGGTCGGCGAGCACGCCGCCCCACAGGCCCAGCAGCAGCATCGGGAGGAACTGCATCGCGGTGGTCACACCGACCGCGAACGGGCTGCCGGTGAGGCTCAGCACCAGCCAGTCCTGGGCGATCCGCTGCATCCAGGTCCCCGAGTTGGAGACGATCTGGCCGGCGAAGAAGTAGCGGTAGTTACGGACCCGCAGCGAGGAGAACATCCCGCCGGGCCGGGTGAAGCGGGCCCCCGTGGGGCCGTCGGTGGTACGGGTGGTGCTGTCCCCCGCGGGGGCGGACGCGGCGGTGGAGGCCGCCGCGGTGCGTTCGCAGGGGTCGTCGTCGCCGGTGCCCGGCAGGCCCACGGGGGCGGGCGCCTGGCTCTCGGCGGTGGCGGCGGTGGCCGTCACGGGGTCGGTGGCTCGGTGGTGGGTACGACTGGCGGCGCTGGCTGCGGCCGGCGGTGTCACGTGGTGCTCCCCTCGGTGCGCGGCGGCGGGCAGGTGCGCCGCCGCGCTACTGGTCTTCCTGATCGGTCCTGCGGTGATGCGGTACTCCTTCGTGTTGCCGTGCCTGATGTCGTCCGGTGCCGTCCCGGGCCCGCGGGCCCGGAGCGGGCAGCTCAGAGGTGGGCGAGCTTGTAGAGCACGGGCGCCGCCGCACGCAGCTGCGCCCACTCCTCCTCGGTCAGCCCGCCGGCCAGTTCGGCCAGCCAGGCGTTGCGCCGCCGACGGCTCTCGGCGAGCATCGCCTCGGCCTCCTCGGTACTGCTGACGACCACCTGGCGGCGGTCGTCCGGGTGCGGTTCGCGCCGCACCAGTCCCTTCTCCTCCAGCATCGCGATGATCCTGGTCATGGACGGCGGCTGGACGTGCTCCTTCCTGGCGAGCTCGCCAGGGGTGGCGCTGCCGCACCGGCCGAGGGTGCCCAGCACCCCGATCTCGGTGGGACTCAACGACTCCTCGACCCGCTGGTTTCTCAGCCGGCGGGCAAGGCGCATCGCGGACGAACGCAGCTGGCTGATCGCCGCCAGGTCGTCCTCGGACATCTCGGGCATGTCCTTAGACTATGTCATTACCCTCGCTAAGGAAAATCCGTTTCCCACCCGCCCCAGCCGGCGCGCCGGCCGGTCGGCACGCCCGCGCCGCGGCATCGCCCATCCCTCCCCCGGAACGGCCCGGATGCGGCATGATTATCGAACACCTGATCGATCAGCTAGGGAGAACGCGCCATGCCCGGATTCGCCGACCTCGCCATGGTCAACATCGACTGCGCCGACCCGGTCGAACTCGCCGAGTTCTACGGCGCCCTGCTCGGCTGGGAGCTCGCCCACAGCCAGCCCGAGTACACGATGCTCGCCAACCCGGCCCGGGGCGGCGCCCCGATCGGCTTCGGCCGGGTCGACGGCCACCGCCCGGCCGCGTGGCCGGACCCGGACGGCAGCAAGCAGTTCCACCTGGACTTCTACGTCGACGACGTGGAGCAGGCCGTCGCCCGCGCCCAGGAACTCGGCGCCGTCCGGCCGGACCACCAGCCGGGCGAGAGCTGGACCGTCATGCTGGACCCGGCCGGCCATCCGTTCTGCCTCTGCCGCCGCTGAGCCCCGCCGCGCCGGTCCCCGGTGCCCCGCCCGCCCGGGGCACCGGTCCGCGCAGGTGCTCCGGCGTCCCGGCCCCGCGGGTGCGGTGCACGAACGCCCGCCGCAGCGCGTGGTACGGCTCGCCCGGCTCGAAGAAGGCTCGCCGCATCCGGTCCAGCTCGTGCGCCCGGTACGCCGCCAGCGGACGCTCCCGCTCCTGCGCCGCCCGCCGCTGCTTCTTCGCCAGCAGCCGCTCGGTGAGCTCCGGCGAGGCGGCGAGCGCCGCCGCCTCGCGTTCGACCCAGGCCCGGAACCCCGCGGTGGTGTCGTCCCGCACCCGGTCGACCAGCCCCAGCCGGGCCGCCTCGGGTGCGCCGAGCGGCAGCGCGTCCCCGGTCAGCCGCCGGGCCTGCTCCTCGCCGACCCGGCGGGGCAGCGTGCAGGTCCAGTACTCGGAGCCGTACAGGCCCATCAGCCGGTAGTGCGGATTGAGCACCGCCGAGGCCCGGCACCACACCTCGTCGGCGGCGATGGCGAGCATCAGGCCGCCGGCCGCCGCGTTGCCGGCCAGCACCGAGACGGTCGGCTTCTCGGTGGTCAGCACCGCCTCGACCAGGTCGTCCATCGCGTTGATGTTCCGCCAGGACTCCTCACCGGGATCCGCGGCGGCCTCGATCACGTTCAGGTGGATGCCGTTGGAGAAGAAGTCCCGGACCGGTCCGAGCACCAGGACGGCGGTCGGCCGCTCGCAGGCCGCCCGGTGGGCCGCCAGCAGCCGCTCGCACTGCCCGGTGCTCATCGCCCCGCCGGGGAAGGCGAATTCGAGGTACCCGACGTCGTCCTTCTCCCGGTAGCGCAGCTCGGACCAGGTGTCCCGGCAGGCCGCCGCGGCCGGGGTCACCGGCACCTCGGGCACCCCCGCCAGCGCTTCGCCCAGCACCAGGGCCGCGGGCAGCTTGTACGTCACCGGGCCGCCCGGTGCCCGCCGCGGGCGCAGCTGCGGGATCCACACCGCGCCGTCGGCGGTGGCCCGGCACACCGCGCCGTCCCTGGTCGCCAGGACTGCGCCCGGCTCGCCGCGCAGCCGGTCCTCCCGGTGGCCGCCGTGCAGGTAGTACTCGCGGCCGAACAGGGTGTCCAGCACGCCGGGTTGCGAGTCCGCGGCGCGCAGCCTGCGCAGCACCGCGTCGGTGCCGTCCACCGCCCAGTCGATCCGCCGGAACTCCTGCGCGTGGTACGGACGCATCGGCCCCCTCGCGCCCGGAGCGGGGACGAAGCTGCCGCCGGCCCAGCGTTCGACCGCCAGCGCGACGGCCCCGGACGCCGCGTCGGCGACCTCGGTGCGGTACAACTCGCTCTTGCCGCACGGCCGTACGGTGAACGGGACGGTGGCCCAGACCGGGCCGCCGTCAAGCTCGGCGGTGGCCCGGAGCACGGTGACGCCCCACTCGGCGGCGCCGTCGGCGATCGCCCAGTCCAGCGAGGAGGGCCCGCGGTCGCCGGGCGGCCCGGGGTGGACGATCAGCACCGGGTGGCGGCGCCAGACGTCCTCGGGCACCGCG
Organism: Kitasatospora sp. MBT63; assembly: GCF_000710465.2. GTDB lineage: Bacteria > Actinomycetota > Actinomycetes > Streptomycetales > Streptomycetaceae > Kitasatospora. Next base: position 15,151 of record NZ_JAIZ01000025.1, read on the forward strand.
CAGGTCAGCATCGGCGCCACCAGCAGGTCGGGGGCGAAGCGCTCGACGGCCGCCGACGGCGGTTCCCCGCCGGGCATCAGCTCCACGGCGACGGTGTGGCCCCGCTCGCGCAGGTCGCAGTGGATGCGCTGGGTCAGGCTGTTGAACGCGCTGGCGAGGAGCAGGATGCGCACGGCGCCCTCCGGCGGCACGGCGGCCGGACCGGGCGCGCCCGGCGCCGGAGCGGACCGGACCCCGCCGGAGGTACCCGGCCGTGACGGGTCGTCACGAACTCCGGCCCGGGGTGGCCGGAACAGGACCGTAGCGCGTCACTGGCCGATCAACTGGAAGGCGAGCCGCCCGAACCTCACCTGGTCCCCCGCCCGGACGAGCACCGCGCCGGCCACCCGCAGGCCGTTGACGTACGTGCCGTTGCTGGACCCCAGGTCCTGCAGCACCCAGCCCTGCGGCTCCAGCCGAAGTTCGGCGTGGACCCGGGACACCGAGGCGTCCCCGAGCCGCAGGTCGGAGCCGGTCTGCCGGCCGATCCGCAGCACACCGGCGCCCGGTCCCGGCAGGCACAGCCCCGGCAGCTGCTCGGTCTCCCAGCTGCGCCGCAGCCGGACCTTGAACGCCGACACCCCGGCGACCGCGCGCAGCAGCGCCCTGGACACCCGGCCGTAGGTTCGCAGATCGGCCACCACGGTGGCCAGTTCGGCCCGGCTCTTGGCGGTGAGCACCAGCTCCATCCGGCGGATGAAGGTGTCGTGGGAGAGCTGCCCGCTGCCGACCCCCTCCCGCAGCACGTCCAGCGCCCGGTCGCGGTCGGCCTGCGACGGCCGGGCCACCTGGGTGCGGAACTCGAGAGAGGTCATGGACAGATTGTCGGCGCGCCGACCTGGCCCTGTCCAGATTCCGTCCCGGCGGCTACCGCGGGTACGGACCGCGCCGGAGCCCGTCCGGGGTGAGCACCCCGAGCAGGTACCCGTCGTCGTCGACCACCGGCCACACCTGCAGCGACCTCACCTCCATCGCCACGGCGGCCAGCCCGATCCCCAACTCCGGCCAGGCGTACGGCCCGATGTCATGGGCGACCTCCCGGACCGGGACGGTCCGCGCGGACCGGGCGACCGCGAGGAAGGGCGCGAGCTGGGCCCTGGTCACCACGCCCGAGCAGCGGCCGTCGTGGTCACGCAGCACCAGGTACGGGACGTGCGCCCCGCGCAGGATCTCGCCGACCCGGTCGACGGCCGTGTCGTCGGCGATCTGGAACTCGGGGTCGGTCATCGCGTCGCGGACGGTGGCAGCCGGGCTGCCGGGTACCGGCGGAGCGGTCAGGGTGGTCAGGGTGGTCATGAGGCACCGAACCTGCCCCCGGGCCGGCCGTACACCTGCCCGGCGTTGTCACTCACCCAGAACGCCCCGGAGATGGGTGACCGGATGGCGAAGTGCCCTGGACACCGCCAACGGTACTCCGCGGGTGCACGCACGCGGAGTACCGTTGGGAGCTACCAAGGACGTATCCCCTCCGGCGACCACGCCGGTGTCACCCTGGTCGGACAGTCGGCCCGCGCGCGGGCCGGGACGGGCGGCACCCGTGTTGCCGAAGCAGCCCCCGACGTTCCCGATGCTCCTCCCCCGCCTGGCCCTGGAGACCACGCTCTCCCGGGACGGCATGTTCGACGGCGCCTGGTGGCCCCGCACCCTGCACATCGAGGACGAACTGCCGGACCTGATCACGGCCCTGTCCGCGCACTACGGCCACATCCTGAGGGTCGGTCTGGACACCTCGGCCTGGGACACCGTCCCCCGCTCGGTCCAGGTCCACGGCCTGGAGGTCCGGATCGCCCGTTTCTCCGCCAGCGGCGACACCATGAGCCTCACCCGCGGGCTGCAGGACCAGTTCGTCCTGCTGGTCGTCCCCCCGGACACCGACCCGCTGCTGGCCGCCACCGCCATGTCCCGCGCCGCCGGCTCCGGCAACCGCGCCACGGCCGCCGAGCTGCTGGCCCCGGGCCGACCGGCCTGACCGGCGGGCCCGCGACGCGGCGGGCCCGCCGCCTT
>NZ_JAIZ01000026.1 GCF_000710465.2 Kitasatospora sp. MBT63
GGGGTCGTGGGAAAGTTCTTCAGTCGTCTGCCGGCGGCTGGGTGAGTCAGAAACCGTTTGGGTAGTCGAAGGACATGCGAAAGGTCCGGCGTAGAGGGTAAGACCCCCGTAGACGAAACCTGTACGGCTCACTTGAGCTTCTCCCAAGTAGCACGGAGCCCGAGAAATTCCGTGTGAATCTGGCGGGACCACCCGCTAAGCCTAAATATTCCCTGGTGACCGATAGCGGATAGTACCGTGAGGGAATGGTGAAAAGTACCGCGGGAGCGGAGTGAAATAGTACCTGAAACCGTGTGCCTACAAGCCGTGGGAGCGTCGTTCGCCGAGCTTGCTCGGTGGGCCGTGACTGCGTGCCTTTTGAAGAATGAGCCTGCGAGTTTGCGGTGTGTAGCGAGGTTAACCCGTGTGGGGTAGCCGTAGCGAAAGCGAGTCCGAATAGGGCG
>NZ_JAIZ01000027.1 GCF_000710465.2 Kitasatospora sp. MBT63
CCGCAGACCCGCGAGGCCCCGGAGCGGGTCGGGCGTCGCCGCCGGGTACGCCTCGGGCCCGGCCCCGGCGGCCGCGCCCTGCGCGAGCGCCCCGGCGGGTGCGGCGACGGGCGTGACTCGCCCGGGCGTCACGAGGCCCGCTCCACGGCGTCGATGACGGTGTCGACCTGACGGCGCCAGTCGTGCCCCGTCACGGCGGGGGCGGCGCGCACCACCAGGTGGGCCGCCAGGTAGCGCTCCAGCGGGCGCAGATCGCAGACCGCGAACAGCCGGTACAGCGCGTTGGTGCAGGCGCGGTAGACCAGGTACTCCGGTCGGCTCCACATCGCACCCTGCGGGTCCGAGCGGCGCAGCAGCCGGTGGAACTCGCTGTACCGGGTGCGCACGTCCTGGTTCCAGCGCTCGGCCGCTGCGGCGTCGCCGGTGGCGGCGGCCCGCACCCGGTACTCGTACGGGTGCCCGCCGAGGTCCGCGCCGGCGGTGTGGCGGCGCTCGGCCAGCCGCCAGGCGGCGGCCGACCAACCGGCCCAGGCCTGCTCCCAGCCGGTGGCCCCGCCCGCGCCGATCCGGGCGACCAGGGCGGTGACCGCCTTGCCGGCGGCCTCCCAGCGGTCCTCGAAGGCGCGGCGCAGCCGTCCGTCCGGGTCGTCGTGCACCAGGAAGTCCTCCAGGTGGGAGACGTACGAGTAGTGGCCGCCGACCAGCCCGCCGGGGTGCGCGGTGGCGTGCGCGGCGAGCGCGGCCACGGCGAGCTGCACCCGGGCCGCGGCGCCGTCCCGGTTCCGGCCGAGGAAGTCGGCCGCCGCGTGCAGCGCCGGGCGGCCCATCCCGAGCAGCTCGTCGCGCAGCAGCACGCCGTCGGCGCCGATCAGGGACCGTAGTCCGGTGAGGTCGACGCGCTCCACCCGGACGGTGTTGTCGGGCACGATCGGCCCGTACGGCGGTGCGATCAGCTCGGCGCGGCCGGCCTCGGCCGCGGCGGCGAGCAGTTCCCCGGTGCCCTGGTCGCTCACCGAGGGGTGGCGGCGCAGCCAGTCGCGCAGCTGCGCGGCGCCGCGGGCGGCGGTGTCGGCGACCTGCGCCGCCGGGCCGCGCAGCCGCAGCCGAAGGTGCGGGCCGTGCAGCCAGTGCCGCTCCACGTGAACGGTCAGGCCTTCGGCGGCGCAGCGGTCCGCCAGCGGCAGGACCACGCCCCGCAGCAGCGGCCCCTTGACCGGATGGTGGTAGTAGGCGACCACGTCACGGGCGGCGCCGTCGGCCGGGTCGGTGGGGGTCTCGGTCACCGGGGCTGCTCCCTGCTCGGTCGGGTCCGGGGCGGTCATCGGGGCCGCCCGGCGCGGTAGGTCTCCACCACCAGCTCGACGGCCCGGCCGGCCGTCGTACGGGCGCCGGGGGCGGGCAGTGCCTCTTCCAGCACCGCGCCGTCGTCGTGCCGGGCCAGCCACCTGGCCAGGGAACGCAGGTGCAGCGCGTTGCCGAGGTCGAGGAACTGCGGCTTGGGGCGGCGCAGATGGGCCAGGAAGTCGTCCGTCGGGCGGCCCGCCGGGGCGGCCGGGGCCGGGTGCAGGAAGAGCTGTTCGGGCAGGTCGAGCAGGGCCCGCCAGCGGGCGGTGGTGGCGGCCGGCACGGCCCGGTCGGCCGCGAGGTCCGCGCGCAGCGCCTGCACCACGTCGGCCGGCAGCTGCCAGCGCCGCCGGTGCAGCACCAGGTGGCGGTGGCGCAGCCGGGCGGAGCGAACCACCTGGCCGCCGGGGGCCGGGACGGCGTGGCGGTGCACCAGGGCCCGGAAGTCGGCCACTCCGTGCGGCTGGTCGGACAGGAACGGGGCGAGCCGCTGCGGCAGCATGATCGGGGCGAGGAAGCCGCTGTAGAGCACGTCGAGGAGTTCGCCGGTGGCCCGCAGCCGCAGCCTGAGCTGGTCACTGGCTAGGTCGTGCACCAGGTCGACCTCGGCCTCGCCGATCGACGCCCAGCGGCGGTCGGGCCCGATCTCGTCCGGGACGAGCAGCGGGTGCAGGTTGGCGTTGAACCCGCCGACCGGACGGATCTGGGCGGGCCGGGCCCCCTCGCCGAGGCCGTGCCGGATCTGCTCGCGGACCGCGGCGGCGGCGGCCGGGTCGAGCGCGTCGAGGAAGCGGCTGGTGAAGCGGCCCCAGCCGCCGTACACGTGGTTGACGCAGAGCAGGCCGCCGGCGGTCTGCTCGCGCTGTACGAAGTAGGCGTAGCCGGCCGGCCGTGCGGTCGTCCAGGCGGGCAGCCGGTCGCCGAGCCCGGCGATCAGGTCGGCCGGCAGCACCAGGTCGGCGGCGGGGTCTTTGGCGCGGGCGGCGGCGTGCGCGGTGTCGAGCACCTCCCGGCGCAGGGCGGCCAGTTCGGCCGCACCGGTGGGGAAGCGGTCGCGGTCGTGCGGGTCGAGGGCGGCCAGCCGGCCGGCCTCCTCCCAGGCCTCGGCGAAGGCGGAGCCGAACTCCCAGGGGTGGCGGCAGGTGCCGCCCGCGCCGTAGCGGGCGACGAAGCGGTCCCGGGTGATCCGACGCATCAGGTGGCCGAGGTCGAACAGCTCGGCCAGCGCGGTGAGTTCGCCGAGCGCCCGGTGGTCGGCGGGGGTGGGCGCGCCGGCGTGCGGCACCGGCCGGGGTGCCACCACGTCCTCGGAGAGCACGGTGAGCGGCGCGCCGCCGGCCGGCACCGGCCGGCCGACTGCGGTGAGCAACTCGCGCCAGAGGGTGGCGAGTTCGGCGAGCAGCGCCGGGCGCCGGCCGGCTTCCACCGCGGCGAGGTCTGCGCCGAGCCGGGCGATGTCGTCGATCCGGCCGGCCAGTGCGGTGTCCTCGGGCCAGGTGCGGAGCCAGTCGGCGAGCCGGGCGAGCGGGTCGGTGTCCTGCGGGGCCACCGGGTCGGTCGGCACCAGCAGTCCGGCCTCGGCGAGCCGGGCCAGGTACCCGGCGGCCGCCTCGTGGGCGCCGGGGCCGCCCAGCGCGCCGGCCAGCCTTTTGGTCAGCTCCGCCAGGGTGGCCGGTGCGCCGTCGCCGGCCGCGAGGAGTTCCAGCGGGCGCCCGGCGGCGAGTTCGGCCTCGTCCTCGTTGGTCACCAGGTAGCGGCCGCCGGCGAAGACCACCCGGCTGCGGGCGTACGCGGCCCGGCCGGCGGTGATCCGGGCGGTGCTGGTCATCCGGTGCGGCAGGCCGGCCCGGCGGTGCGGGGCGTCGAGCAGGGCCTCGGTCAGCGCGCTCACCAGCGTCCGGTTGGCGCGGACCACGGTCCGCAGGCCGTCCGCCTCGAAGCCGTCGCCGGCCCCCGCGTCGGCGGTGTTGTCGGCCGGGCCCCAGCCGACGGCGGTGAACCAGGACAGCGGGCTGGTCTTGGTGCTGGCCCGCAGCGCGTACCGGAGCACCCCGGGCTCCTCCTTGCGGGCCCGGCGGTCGTCGGCGCCGCGGCCGGCCCGCCCGACGGCCCGCAGCAGGTCGCCGCTGGTGAGGGCGACCGCCCGGGCGAGGGCGGGCTCCCGGCAGAGCGCGGCGAGCGCCGCGCGTTCGGCGGCCAGCGCGGCGGGGGTGGTGCCGTCGGCCGTCCCGGCCTCGGCGTCGAGGTCGGCCAGCAGCGCCGCGCGGCGGGCCCGCCGCACCAGCCAGGCCCCGAGCTGCGGCACCCGGACGGGCAGGTCGCCGAGGCGCTCCAGCAGGGCAGGTCGCGGTTCGCGGCCGTTGTGCAGCGCCCGCCGCAGCGGGAGCACCACGTCACGGTGGAAGGCGGGGGAGTGGAGGGACCGGGCGGCGTACAGCGCGTCGCACAGCTCGGGCGCCGACGCGGCGGCACCGGCCTCCAGGTCGGCCAGTTCGGCGAGCCGGGCCCTGAAGGCCGCGGCGGGCCGGCTCTGGGCCGGGTACCGCAGCACGGTGGCCCGTACGAGCGCGTACGGCGCCGACCGCACGGCGTACCCGTACCCGTCGGGGTCGGCCGGCGTCGCGCTTGCTGCGGCCGCGGGCCCTGCGGTGTACGGCATGCCGGACGCTCCCGGGGGATCGGTGGGTCGGTGGGATCTGGGGGATCGGGATCGGGATCGGGGTCGAGGGCGGTCGGAGACCGCGCCGGGGCGCGGCCCCCGACCGTACGGGGTCAGTACGGCAGCGTCGGCAACTGCGGCTGGGCGCAGGAGGACGAGCCGCACGAGCAGGAGCTGCCGCCGTTGGAGGCGCCGGTCTCCGGGAGCGCGACGGTGTCACGCATCGAGGTCACGGTGAGCTCGCCGAGGTCCAGGTCCTCGAGTTCGAAGCTCAAGCCGTTCTGGTGATCGGTCATCTGGTCTCCCTGGGATCGGAAGGGTGCCGGTACGGACCGGTGGTGCCGGTCAGAAGGCGAGGGTGTCCACCTCGGGCTGGGCACAGGAGGACGAGCCCTGGCAGGAGCAGGAGCCCCAGGAGGCGCCGGTCTCGGGCAGCGCGGCGGTGTCGCGCAGCGAGCTGACGGTGAGGTCGCTCAGGTCGAGGTCCTCCAGGTCGAAGGCGTGCTGCGCAGTGGTGTCGGACATGTGGATCTCCCTTGCTGGGGGATGGACGCCGGTCCGGAGACCCGGGGCGGAACCGGGCGGCGGCCCGGGCGGCTGAACTCCCGGACCGCCACCGGGCCCGTCGGGGCGCCCGTTGCGGAGGTGGCTGACCGCTCTTGCCGTCGGCGACGGCGGAGCGGTACCTGATGGACCGTCAGCCCGTCAGGTCGAGTACCGCTCGACCCTCACTCGGGCCGGACCCCAGGCGGACACGGGCCTGGTGAGGCCTGCCGGCCGGACCGGAGCCGCCCGCTGACCGAGGAACCGGCGACCGGGAGGCCCGCAGCCGTGTCCCAGCACGGTGGCCGTGGTCCCCAAGAGCTTCCCCCCGCAACAGCTTCGACCGTGGCAGAGCGGCCGACCCTGTCCGGGCATCACGCGACCGGTCGGGTACCCCGGCGCGGCCATGATCGGATCGCCGCTGTCGGCGAGGAGCGTCGGGTTCGCCTGCGCCGGCGGCGCGCGGGGTAGGAACTCCAGCCAGGGCGGCAGGAACAGGGCCACGGCCTCGTCTCCGCGCTGGCGTGCCCGGCCGCCCGGGACAAGGAGCGCTCGGCCGTGTCGACGAACCCGCCGTGGTCCCCCATCCTCGGTCCTACCCCGGCCGTCTCGAGGATCCGCCCGGAGTCAGGAGCGCTCCCGCGCGCCCTCATGGTGCAGCGCCCGCCCCCCGGTGCACCGCCCGGCCCGTCGTGAGGTCACCCGGACAGGGCTCCGAGCCCGAGCGCCACCGCCACCGCCCACGGCCGGGCCACCGTCCCCGGCCCGGACGCTGCGCCGCGCGGGAGTGCCCCGTTCACGGCGCGAGGTCATCGAATCCCCGCCCGGCGTGGGTCCGGTCCTGGGTGCCGGGTTCGTCGCTGTCGGCGCGGCGGCCTGTCTGCCTGCCTCGATGCCGGTCGGTCGGTCCCCGGGATGGTTTTTGATCGCCGGTTCGGTCGCCGGCAGGCCCGGCCGGCTCCCGCCAGTCCGGCAGAGATCAACCATTGGCATGTTCTCGCCATGAGTACCGGCTGTTGACGATCCGTCACCTTCGCTACCGTTCTGCCGCTGGGCGGCCACCGCCGTCCCGCACCCCCACGGCTGTGGCAACCCCCGGCCACACTGCGCCCGTTCACCCTGATCCGGTGACGCCCGGGGAGCAGGTGGCCTGCCGCGGTCCGCTCTGCACGTGCGCGAGTTTCCCGTTCCCGGGCCGGCACCGATCGAGGGCGACTCATGACGCCGTTCCTGCGTGCCGTCCCCCATCCCCCAGGGAGGGCCGCCAGTTGCACACCCATGTCAGAAACCCCCGGCGCCGCGGCGCAGTTCGCTCCGGCACGGCGGTGCTCGCCGCCGCCGGGCTCGTGATCGCCGCTCTGACCGCCGCCGGCACGGCGGCCGTGGCGGCGCCGACGCCGCCCGCGCCCGAGTCCTCCCAGCAGTCGGCCGCCACCAGCGCCGACGCACTGGTGGCCAGCCGTCCGGCCTTCCTGCTCGCCGGCCCGCAGGAGCAGTTCGTCCGAGGTCAGGTCGCTTCCTCGAACGGGGCGCAGTACGTGCCCTACGAGCGCACGTACGCGGGCGTTCCGGTGGTCGGCGGCGACTTCGTCGTGGTGACCGACAGCGCCGGGCACGTCACGTACAACTCGGTCGCCCAGCAGCACCCGATCGGCACGCCGTCGACCAGCCCGAGCCTGAGCCGCGCCCAGGCCGAGAAGGTGGCGTCGGCGCAGCTGAAGTCGGTGAACAAGGTCGAGGGCACCCGGCTGGTGGTGTACGCGCTCGGTGACGCTCCGGCCGCCCTGGCCTGGGAGTCCACGGTGAACGGCGTCGGCGACGACGGCTACAGCCGGCTGAGCGTGGACGTCGACGCGAGCACCGGCGCCGTGCTGCACACCCAGGAGCACGTGCTGCACGGCAGCGGCACCGGCGCCTGGAACGGCCCCGCGCCGCTCACCATCAGCACCACCTCCTCCGGTGGCAAGTTCACGATGAGCCCCACCAACATCACGAACATGCCGTGCCAGGATGCCGCGAACAACACGACGTTCAGCAAGACCACCGACACCTGGGGCAACGGCGACGCCACCAGCAGGGAGACCGGCTGCGTCGACGCCGAGTACGTGGCGCAGGGCGAGTTCCGGATGCTCGCGCAGTGGCTGGGCCGCAACGGCATGGACGGCAGCGGCGGTGCCTGGCCGATCCGGGTCGGCCTGGCCGACGTGAACGCCTACTACGACGGCTCGCAGGTCCAGGTCGGGCACAACAACGCCAACCAGTGGATCAGCGCGGTCGACGTCCTCGCCCACGAGATGGGCCACGGCATCGACGACCACACCCCCGGCGGCATCTCCGGCGGCGGCACCCAGGAGTTCATCGCCGACGTGTACGGCGCGTCGACCGAGGCCTTCATGAACGAGCCCGCGCCGTACGCCGTACCGGACTTCCTGGTCGGCAACCAGGTCAACCTGGTGGGCACCGGCCCGATCCGCAACATGTACAACCCGTCGCTGATCAAGAGCAACCCGAACTGCTACTCCAGCAGCATCCCGAGCACCGAGGTGCACGCCGCGGCCGGCCCCGGCAACCACTGGTTCTACCTGCTCGCGCAGGGCTCCAACCCGCCGGGCGGGCCGGCCAGCCCCACCTGCAACGGCTCCACCGTCACCGGCGGCGTCGGCGTGCAGAACGCCCTCAAGATCGTGTACAACGCCCAGCTGATGAAGACCACGGCCAGCTCGTACCTGAAGTACCGCACCTGGACGCTGCAGGCGGCCAAGAACCTCGACCCGTCCTGCGGCCAGTTCAACACCGTCAAGGCCGCCTGGGACGCCGTCAGCGTCCCGGCCCAGTCCGGTGACCCGACCTGCGCGGCCACCGGCAACGACTTCTCGATGGCGGTCTCGCCGGCCTCCGGTTCCGTCGACCCGGGCAGCTCGCTGACCGCCACCGTGTCCACCACGCTCACCAACGGCTCGGCGCAGACGGTGAACCTGTCCGCCTCGGGCCTGCCGGCGGGCGCCACCGCGTCGTTCAGCCCGGCCTCCGTGTCGACCGGCGGTACCTCCCAGCTGACCGTCAACACGGCCGCCTCGACGCCGCCCGGCACCTACCCGGTCACCATCACCGGCGCCGGGACGTCGACCACCCACACGGCCGCCTTCTCGCTGACCGTCAACGGCACCGGCGTCTGCACCCCGGCACAGCTGCTCGGCAACGCGGGCTTCGAGACCGGCTCCGCCGCGCCCTGGACCACCACCAGCGGCGTGGTCGACAACTCCGCCTCCCAGGCGGCGCACGGCGGATCGTGGAAGGCGTGGCTGAACGGCTACGGCTCCGCCCACACCGACAGCGCCTCGCAGACCGTCACCATCCCGACCGGCTGCCGGGCGACGCTGAGCTACTGGCTGCACATCGACACCGCGGAGACCACCACCACGACCCAGTACGACAAGCTGACCGTCAGCGTCAACGGCAGCACGGTCGCCTCGTACAGCAACCTCGACAAGAACACCGGCTACGCCCAGAAATCGGTCGACCTGTCGTCCTACGCGGGCCAGAGCGTCACGCTCAAGTTCAACGGCGTGGAGGACTCCTCCCTCCAGACCAGCTTCGTGATCGACGACACCGCCGTCCAGACCGGCTGAACCTGAACGGGTGAACCACGAGGGCCTGGCCGCCGCAGCCGCCAGGCCCTCGTCCCGTCGGGGAAGGCGTTCGCCGTCCCGTACGGCCGGAGGGTGGGGTACCCCCAGGTGTTCGGTCAGGGAGGGTGAGCGGCCGATCGGAGATCCTCCGGCAGTCCGATGGGCATGGAGGACGAGTCGACCGTCTCGGTGTCCGCCGGTGTGCGGCCGTGCAGCTACTGCGGTCACCCGGCGGGCATGGAGTCGCAGGACGAGTACGACTGTCCGGTCTGTGGGGATCCTGAGTCCCGGTGACCGAGGTCGAGGCGGGCTCGGATCCGTGGAAAGTGCCGTCGCGGAGCATCGCGAAGAGCGCATCGGCCCGACGTCGGGCGAGACGGAGCACGGCCTGGGTGTGGTGCTTGCCCTGGGCGGCGGTCTTCTTGTCGTAGCAGGCCCGGGACGCTGGCTCGGCGATAGCCGCGAACGCAGACAGGAAGAAGGTTCGGGAGCGTCGCTCGCCGACGGGCCGGCCGACACCCGGCCAGGTTTCAGCAACGCGCCGGTACGGGCGTTGTGACCCCGGTCCACCCCCG
>NZ_JAIZ01000028.1 GCF_000710465.2 Kitasatospora sp. MBT63
CTAGTAGGGCTTGGTCAGGTCGGCGCGGTGTTGGCGTGTCCTCGGGTGTGGGTGACGCGTTGTTGATGCGTGACACCTGGGGAGATGGCCGAGGTCCGGGAGGACCTGGAGGCGTTCACGGCGGAGCTGTTCGAAGCGTTCACGCGTGCTGACCAGCGGCGTTGGGGTAAGGCCTATGTGCGTGGGTTGCTGTTGGACGGCAAGCGGAAGTCGGTGGAGCCGATGGCCGCGCGGCTCGGGGAGGACGGAAACCGGCAGGCTCTCGCGCATTTCGTCACGACAAGCCCGTGGGATCCGGCGCATGTGCGGGCCCGTCTGGCGTGGCGGATGCAGGACGCCATCGATCCGACCGCGTTGATCATCGACGACACGGGGTTCCTCAAGGACGGCGACGCGTCGGCGGGTGTGTCGCGGCAGTACACCGGAACCGCGGGCAAGGTCACCAACTGCCAGGTGGGTGTCTCGCTCCACCTGGCCCGTGACCACGCATCGGTCCCGGTCGACTGGCGGCTGTTCCTCCCCGCCGCCTGGGACCCGGCCTCGGCCAAGGCGGCCCCGGACAAGGTCGTCCGGCGGCGTTCCTGTGGCATCCCTGCGGACCTCGGCCACGTGGAGAAGTGGCAACTGGCCCTGGACATGATCGATGAGACCCGGTGCTGGGGCGTCCACGTGCCACTGGTCGTCGCCGACGCAGGATACGGCGACGCCGTCGCGTTCCGCCTCGGCCTCCAGGCGCGTGGCCTGCACTATGTGGTGGGGGTCTCCAGCACGCCGACCGCGCACCCCGCCGACGCCCGGCCGTTCACGCCCGCCTACAGCGGCACCGGCCGGCCGCCGGTGGCGAAGTACCCGGACAGGGCCCGCAGTCTGAAGGACCTGGCCATCACCGCCGGACCACAAGCGGCCAGGCCGGTGTCATGGCGGGAGGGCTCGCGCCCCGGCAGGGCGGCGAGCGGCTTCAAGCGGATGTACTCACGCTTCGTGGCATTGCGGATCCGCCCCGCCGGACGCGAGATCCGGGACGCGACCGAGGGCGTGGAACTGGCCGAGTGCTGGCTGCTGGCCGAGTGGCCCGCCAAGGAGGCGGAACCGGTCCAGTTCTGGCTCTCCAACCTGCCCGCCGACACCCCGCTGACCACTCTGGTGCGAATGGCCAAGCTCCGATGGCGGGTCGAGCACGACTACCGGGAGATGAAACAGGCCCTCGGCCTGGCCCACTTCGAGGGCCGCACGTTCACCGGCTGGCACCACCACGTCACCCTCGTCTCCCTCGCCCACGCGTTCTGCACCCTGCGAAGGTTGGCCACCGCCCCAAAAGACGCGGGGCCGGCCTGAGCCTCTACCAAGTCGTCCGCGAGTTGCAGACACTCCTCGCGACCTGGGCCGGCGCCTGCCCCACCTGCCACCGCGACATACCCACGCCAGTACCAACCTGACCAAGCCCTACTAG
>NZ_JAIZ01000029.1 GCF_000710465.2 Kitasatospora sp. MBT63
GTCGCTGACCACGGCGGGCCTGCGGGCCGCCGCGGACGCCCTGGCGGCCCGCCGCCCGGCGCGCGGGCCGGGCCCGCACCACCTGCTGGGCTGACCGGCCGGCCACCCGGCACGGCGGGGACCGGCACAGGGACCGGCACGGGGACGGGTCCGTACGTGTACTGCGGGATCGCCCGGCCGGTCCAACCTCGACGCAACTCTCCGCAGCGGCCGGTGAGGTCGGTAGGCTCGCAGCATGGAGCATGAGTTCGTCGTCCCACAGCCCGTCGAGGCCGTCCGGCGGGCGCTGGCCGACCAGGCGTCCGTGGCCGGGTGCGTCCCCGGCCTGACGATCGTGCCGGAGGAGTCCTCGGAGTACGAGCTGTCGGCCCGGCTGAGGCTGCGGATCGGCGGCTCCACGATCACCTACGGCGGGGACTGCGGGACCAGCGAGCGGCCCGAGGGTTACCACCCCGACGAGGAGCCGCCCGGGGCCGAGGAGGACACCGGGCCGGTCTTCCGGGCGCTGCTGTCGGCCGAGGAGGTACGCGGCGAGGGCCTGCTGACGGCGAGGGTCCGGATCTCGGTGCACGAGGCACCCGGCGGGACGCTGGTGCGGCTGTCCGGCTCGGTGGAGATCCAGGGCGGCCGGCTGGCCGACATCCACCCGGGGGTCCGCGACGCCACCGGCCGCCGGCTGCTGCAGCGGAGCGCGGCGGCGTTCGCCGCTCTGCTGGCCGAGCCGCCGGCGCCGGCCGGTGACGGGGACGAGGAGCTGCAGGAGCCCACGGCCACCGTGGTCTACCTGGAGGACCACGCCGCCGAGCGCGACCTGGACGACGACCTCTCCGACCTGATCTCGTTCTCCGACGCCGAGCCGCCGACGGGCCCCGGCCCCGGGCAGCCGTACGAGCCGGAGCCGGTGCTGGCGGGTCCGGTGCGGCGCAGCATCGTCGGGCGGTCGGCGGAGGAGGTCGACCACGCGCCGCCGCGCGGCCGGTACGCCCCGGCGGCGCCGGCCCACAGTGCGCGGGCCCGGGCGGCGTCGCGCTGGGGCGGGGTGGAACCGACCCTGCTGTCCGGTTCGGCCGGCGAGCGCAGTGCGATCCCGTGGGTGATCGGCGGCGGGGTGGCGCTGCTCGGCGGCGCGGTGGTGCTGGTCCGGGCGCTGCGTCGGCGTTAGCCCGCGGCGGGGCACGGCCTAGACTGGCTGCTCATGAGCATCGACCGCAGCAACGACCGCGACGCCCTGCTGGCGCAGATCAAGGACAAGGCCGTCGTGCACGGCAAGGTCACCCTCTCCTCCGGGCTGGAGGCCGACTACTACGTCGACCTGCGCCGCATCACGCTGGACGCCGAGGCGGCGCCGCTGGTCGGCAAGGTCATGCTGGACGCGACCGCGGAGCTGGAGTACGACGCGGTGGGCGGTCTGACGCTGGGTGCCGACCCGGTGGCGGCCGCGATGCTGCACGCCGCCGCCGCGCGCGGCCGCAAGCTGGACGCGTTCGTGGTCCGCAAGGCGGGCAAGGCGCACGGTCTGCAGCGGCGGATCGAGGGTCCGGACGTGAAGGGCCGCCGGGTGCTGGCGGTCGAGGACACCTCCACCACCGGTGGTTCGGTGCTGACGGCGGTCGAGGCGCTGCGCGAGGCGGGCGCCGAGGTGGTGGGTGTCGCGGTGATCGTGGAGCGCGGTGCGGCGCCGGCGATCGAGAAGGCCGGTCTGCCGTACGTCACGGCGTACACCCTGGACGACCTCGACCTGGGCTGATCCGGGTCGGCGGCCGCGCGAGCGGGCCGCGGACGAACGGCCGGTTCCCGCACTGTTTCACGTGAAACAGTGCGGGCACCGGCCGTTCCGGGTGTCCGTGGGGGTGGTCAGCCCCGGCGGTGGCGGCCGCCCGCCACCGGGTGCTGCTCCTCGGCCTCGACCCCGGCGGCCTTCTTCTTCCTGCGCTCGCGGAGCACCTCGACGATGACCGGCGAGACCGAGATCAGGATGATCAGCGCCATCGCGGGGATCAGGTACTTGTCGATCACGGGGGCGAGCGAGTCGCCGGTGAAGTAGCCGATCAGCAGCATCGACTCGGTCCACAGCACGCCGCCGACCACGTTCCAGACGAAGAACGTCCGGGCGGGCATCTCCAGGGTGCCGGCGACCGGGTTGAGGAAGGTGCGGACGACCGGGATGAAGCGGGCCAGGACGACGGCCTTGGCGGGGCCGAACTTGTCGAAGTACTCCTCGGCCTTCACCACGAACTCGCGTCGGAAGATCTTCGAATCGGGCTTGTCGAACAGGCGTGGGCCGACCTTGGCGCCGAACAGGTGCCCGAGCTGCGCGCCGGCCACGGCGCAGATCGGCGCGCCGATCAGGAGCAGCGCGATCGGCAGCCGGGCGCCCTCGCCGAGGACCGAGGAGGCCGCGCTCGAGGCGGCCACGCCGGCCAGGATCAGCAGCGAGTCACCGGGCAGGAAGAACCCGATCAGCAGGCCGGTCTCGGCGAAGATGATCGCGAGCAGGCCGATCGCGCCCAGGGAGGAGATCAGCGACTTCGCGTCGAGCACGTTGACGGCGAGCTGGTTGTAGGTGTCCACGCGCGCAGGATAGCGCCCCCGGATTACCGGGGCCCTTACGGCGGCCTCCGGGGCCCCTTCGGTCCCCCGTACACCGTCCGTCCCAAGTGGCGGGCCGCCGGGTGTCCCGGGGGCGGAGTCTGGGAAGATGACAGCGGTGTCCGCCCCGCGGTCGTGGACCACCCTCTCCCCGTGCCGCGTCGGACCCGTCGATCCTGGTACCACCAAGCCGCACCGCCTTGAGTCGCGTCGGCCCGGTGCCACAACGTCGTACCACTGGCGTACTGAGCATCGGACAGCGTCGTCCGATCGCCCCACACCGACAGGAGCGGATTCGCATGCCCATCGCAACTCCCGAGGTCTACAACGAGATGCTCGACCGGGCCAAGGCGGGCAAGTTCGCCTACCCGGCCATCAACGTCACCTCCTCGCAGACGCTGCACGCCGCGCTGCGCGGCTTCGCCGAGGCCGAGAGCGACGGCATCATCCAGATCTCCACGGGTGGCGCGGAGTTCCTGGGCGGCCAGCACAACAAGGACATGGTGACCGGCGCCGTCGCGCTCGCCGAGTTCGCGCACATCGTGGCCGCCAAGTACGACGTCACCGTCGCGCTGCACACCGACCACTGCCCGAAGGACAAGCTGGACGGCTACGTCCGCCCGCTGCTGGCGATCTCCGCCGAGCGCGTGGCCAAGGGCCTGAACCCGCTGTTCCAGTCGCACATGTGGGACGGCTCCGCCGAGACGCTGGCCGACAACCTGGCCATCGGCGAGGAGCTGCTGGCCCAGGCCGTCGCCGCCAAGATCATCCTCGAGGTCGAGATCACCCCGACCGGCGGCGAGGAGGACGGTGTCTCGCACGAGATCAACGACGAGCTGTACACCACCGTCAACGACGCCGTCCGCACCGCCGAGGCGCTCGGCCTGGGCGAGCGGGGCCGCTACCTGCTGGCCGCCTCGTTCGGCAACGTGCACGGCGTCTACAAGCCGGGCAACGTCGTGCTGAAGCCGGAGCTGCTGCGCGAGCTGCAGGACGCGATCGGCAAGCAGTACGGCAAGACCGACCCGTTCGACTTCGTCTTCCACGGCGGCTCGGGCTCGACCGCCCAGGAGATCGCCACCGCGCTGGAGAACGGCGTCGTGAAGATGAACCTCGACACCGACACCCAGTACGCCTTCACCCGCCCGGTCGTGGACCACATGTTCCGCAACTACGACGGCGTGCTGAAGGTCGACGGCGAGGTCGGCAAGAAGAACACCTACGACCCCCGCACCTGGGGCAAGCTGGCCGAGGCCGGCATGGCCGCGCGCGTGCTGGAGGCGGCCCAGCAGCTGCGCTCGGCGGGCAACCGCATCAAGTAGCACCTGCCGCCGGTGCCCCCGTACGGTCCGCCGCGCGGGGGCACCGGCGTCTTCGTTCCCCACCCGGTCAGTGGTTGACTGGGCCCCATGAGCATTCACGAGAACCTGCTCGGCGGACCGCCGCCGACCCACCTGCCGGCCGAGACCGGCCCGCTGGAGCTGCTGGCCTCGGGTGCCACACCCGCCGAGGTCGCGGCCAAGTTCCCGACCTCCTCGCTCGCCTGGGCGCAGCTGGCCGACGACGCCTTCGTGGCCGGCCGGACCATCGAGTCGTACGCCTACGCCCGCACCGGCTACCACCGCGGCCTGGACGCGCTGCGCCGGTCCGGTTGGAAGGGCCACGGCCCGGTGCCGTGGGAGCACGAGCCGAACCGCGGCTTCCTGCGCGCGCTGCACGCCCTCGCCCGGGCGGCCGGCGCGATCGAGGAGAAGGACGAGTACGAGCGCTGCACGCAGTTCCTGCGCGACTCCTCGCCGACCGCCGCCGACACGCTGGGCTGAGCCGGTCCCCCGATCCGAACCGCCGATGCCCGGGGCCCGCGCCCCGGGCATCGCCGTCGGCCGGGGGCGGGCGGGAACCGGTGGCGGCGCCGGCGCGTCGAGGAAGTGTCGAGGACGCACGGAGGGTCGGGACCCTCGGCGTGCATACCGAGTATGTAGACAAAGTCGGCACGCCGTGCGAGGCTGACCCGGATGGCCCTCGTCGCACCGCAGTTGACCGGTCATCACGTCCCGTCGTCGAAGAGAGAGGGCCCGTAGTGCCCGACTCCCGCTCCTCCAGGCGTGCCCCGGCCCGTGGGCGCAGGCGCGCCAGGCCGAAGCGCCGCCGGCTCGGGATGGGCATCGCGCTGGCGGGTTCACTGGCGGTGCTGGGCGGCACGGTGGTGGCCCTCGGACTGCCGCAGGGCACGCCGGGCAGCAGCGGGCCGAGCCGGCAGGCCCGGGCGGTGCCGAGCGAGAGCGGGGAGCAGTCGCCGTCCGCGGCCGCGCCCGTGCAGCCGGCCAGCACCCCGCCGCCGGCCCCGGCCCCCGCGCCCGCCGGGACCCCGACCGGCACCTTCGTGACCGCCGCGGCCAACGGCCCGGCCGTCGGCAAGGGCAAGATCCGGCGCTACCGGGTCGAGGTGGAGAACGGGATCGGCATCGACCCGCAGGCCGCCGCCGGCGAGGTGCAGGCCATCCTGGCCGACAAGCGCGGCTGGACCACGGACGGGCGCACCGGCTTCCAGCTGGTCGCCGACGGTGCGTACGACTTCACCATCAAGATTGCTTCACCGGGGACCACCGACAGGATCTGCGCCACCGCGGGCCTGAACACCCAGGGTGAGGTGAACTGCGACGTCGGCGATCAGGTGATGGTCAATTCCAAGCGCTGGGAGACCGGTTCGCCGCAGTTCACGGGCCCGATCGAGGAGTACCGGGCGCTGATCGTCAACCACGAGGTCGGCCACCGGATAGGCCACGGCCACGAGGGCTGCCCCGGCCCGGGCAAGCCCGCGCCCGCGATGATGCAGCAGATCTACGGCCTGAACGGCTGCACCCCCAACGCCTGGCCGTACTCCGCGGACGGCAAGTACCTCAGCGGCCCCAAGGTGGCCTGAGACCGGGCCCACGGCCCGCTACGGCCGCTACGGCGCGGCGGCCCCGGCCCGTACCGCGGCGATGCCGTCCGCCGTCCCGAGCACCAGCAGCTCCCCCGCGAGCGCCAGCGCCCACACCGGCGAGCCCAGCCGCAGGTCCAGCGGCGGCGCTCCGGGCCGCCACAGCCGCACCAGGCCGTCCGCCCAGGCGGCGGCCACCGTCAGCCCCTCCCCCGTGGCGTCGGCGGCGACGGCCGCGACCTCCCTGGCCCGCCGCTCCAGCACCTCGGCCGGATCCCCGGAACCGGGCCGCCACAGCCGCACCGCACCGTCGAACCCGCCGCTCACCAGTACCGGCCGCCCGTCCGCGAAGGCACCGGCCAGCGCGGTCACCGGCCCCTGGTGCAGCGCGGCGGCCGACACCCGGCCGTCCGGGTCCCGCCAGTGCAGCGTGCCCCGCTCGTCCCCGAGCGCCGGGAGCGCGCCGGGCAGACCGGGGACGGCGGCGACCGCGCTCGGCCCGCCGCCGGCCAGCGCCTGCAGCTCGGCCAGTGCCTCACCCGGGCGGCTGTCGGCCTCCGCGGCGGACGGCACCACCAGGCCGTGGCCCCGGGCGTCCAGCAGCACCACGCTGCCGCCGGGGGTAACCGTCAGCCCGCGCAGCGGCTCCGGCCCGGGGGCCGGCACCCGGGCCAGCGGACGGCCGGAGGCCGCGTCCACGGTACGGACCGTCCCGCCCGGGTCGGCGAGCAGCAGCTGGCCGGCGTACGAACCCGCGCCGAGCGCCAGCGAGGAGACCGGACCGGGCCAGCCGAAGGCCGAGTTGGGCCACATCGCCCACACGCAGTGCCAGGGGGCGTCCGGCTCCGCCAGCCGGTCGGCCGCCGGCCCGTCCAGACCGATCAGCCGGGTCCGCAGCACCGCGGCCCGTACGGCGGGGTCGCGCTCGCCGACCAGTGCCGCCCCGGTGGCCCGCCACAGTTCCGGGAGGGTGCCCGGCAGCTCGCCCAGCGCGGCGGCGACCGCCACCGGGTCCTCGTGGGCGAGCAGCCGGGGATCGGCGAGCAGCTCGGCGGGGTGCGGGCCGGGCGGCGGGCCGGCCGGCTCGTGCGGACCGCCGAGGGCCGCGCCGGGACTCGGGTACCGGGCCGGGTCGGCGCCGGCCGTGGCGCACCAGGCGGTGAACCGGGCCCGGTCGGTCCACTGCTCCAGCGCGAGGTCGAGCACGGCCGGGTCGGCGACCTCGGTGAACCCGCCGACGGCCTCGGCGCCGCCCTCGACCACCAGCCTGACCTGCGGCGAGCGCAGCAGCGGGTCCAGCAGCCCGGCCACCAGCCGGTCCGGGTCCAGGGCCCGGGCGAGGTCCGGGACGCAGATCACGGTGGGGCGGTCGTCCTCGGCCAGGGCGGCGAGCAGTTCCTCGGGGGTACGGGCGGGCAGTTCCAGCAAGCGCCCCAGCAGCCAGGCGGCGCTGCGCGGGTCCGTCCCGGCGGCGGGCAGCACGGCGTGCACCCCGGTGCCGCTGTCGGCCAGCCAGGACAGCAGGTGGGTCCGGCCCGAACCGGGCGGTCCCACGACCTGGCACAGCCGCGGAGCCCGGGCGTCGCCGAGCCAGCCCAGCAGCGCCAGGCCGGCCGGGCGGCGGCCCGCCCGCAGTGGCGGTATCCGCCGACCCTCTGCACCCACGCCAAGTCCCCCTTCAGAGCCCGCGGCCGGTCCATCGCCATCCGGCCGGCCGTCGGCGCCCCGAGCTTACTGACCGGTGCCCGTCAGGTCTCGGCCCAGCACCCCGCCTCCGCCCGCTGACCGCCCTCCGCCCTCGACCGCGGGCCGGTCAGCCCAGCACCGGCAGGTAGGCGCTCAGGTCACTGCGCTCGCCGCTGGCCGTCACCTCGGCCGCCTCGACGGCGCCCGCCCAGTCCGCCCGGCCGGTGGCGAGCCGGATCCAGACCAGCGGGGCCGCCTCGACCACGTTCGGCGGGGTGCCCCGGGTGTGCCGGGGGCCCTCGACGGCCTGCACCACCGCGTACGGCGGCACCCGCAGCTCGACGGCGCCGCCCGGCACCTGCGCGGCGAAGGAGTCGGCGAGCAGTCGGGTGACGGCGGCCAGCGCCTGCCGGTCGTGCCGGAAGCCGGTGATGCCCAGCGCGTGGGCCAGGTCGTCGGCGTGCACCACGCTCTCCACCAGCCGGGTCACCAGCATGTCGGTGAGCGTCATCGAGCCGAGCCGGATCTCGAACCGCCGGCCCGCCAGTGCGTCGGCCGGGCCCGCCAGCAGGGCCAGCAGCAGGTCGGCCTCCCGGTCGAACGCCTCGGCGACCTTCGCCGGGCAACCGTCGAAGTCGGCGGCGGCGTGCGCCCGGGCCGCCTCGTCGAGGGACGGTGCCAGCGCGGCGACACCGGCGACCCACTGGGTCAGGGCGAGCGGCGCCCGGCCCTGCTGCGGGTCGTCCAGGTGCCGTGGCACCCAGCCGAGTTGCAGGGCCAGGTGGGCCAGCAGCTCGCGCACCCGCCAGCCGCCCAGCCGGGTCGGCCGGGCCAGCAGTTCCTCCGCCGCGGGATCGGCGCACAGCACGCGGACGGCGGCCCGCAGTTCCTCGGTCTGCGCGGCCAGCGCGGCGCGCACCTTCGCGGGGTCGTAGCTACGGGTCCGGTTCGCCATGTCCGGAAGGCTAGCGCGGACCGGCGACACGCCCGGCCCCCGCGGATCCCGGGAGCGGCCCCGAACGCGCGGAGGGCGGCCCGCCGCTCGCGCGGGCCGCCCTCCGTCGGGTCCGATCAGCTGATCAGGGCCTCGATCACACCGGTGTGCGCGTCCTTCAGCTCGGCCAGCGAGACGGTGAACTGGCCCTGGACGTCCAGGACATCACCGTCGACCACGCCGATCCGGGCGACCGGCAGGCCGCGGGCGCCGCACATGTCGTTGAACCGGAGCTCCTCGCTGCGCGGCACGGACACCACGGCCCGGCCGGCCGACTCGGAGAACAGGAACACGAACGGGTCGAGCTCCGCGGGCACCACGATCCGCGCGCCCTTGCCGCCCTTGAGGCAGCTCTCCACCAGCGCCTGGCCCAGACCGCCGTCGGAGAGGTCGTGCGCCGCGTCGATCATGCCGTCGCGGGAGCCCGCGATCAGGATCTCGGCGAGCAGCCGCTCGCGCTCCAGGTCGACCTTGGGCGGCAGGCCGCCCAGGTGGCCGTGGACGACCTCGGTCCAGGCGGAGCCGCCCAGCTCGTCGGCGGTGTCGCCGAGCAGGTAGAGCAGCTGGCCCTCCTCGGCGAAGCCGATCGGGGTGCGCCGGGTCACGTCGTCGATCACGCCCAGCACCGCGACCACGGGGGTCGGGTGGATGGCGGTCTCGCCGGTCTGGTTGTACAGCGAGACGTTGCCGCCGGTGACCGGGGTGCCGAGGATCTGGCAGGCGTCGGCCAGACCGCGGGTGGCCTCGGCGAACTGCCACATCACGTCCGGGTCCTCGGGGGAGCCGAAGTTGAGGCAGTCGGAGACGGCGAGCGGCTTGGCGCCGCCGGCCGCGACGTTGCGGTACGCCTCGGCCAGTGCCAGCTGGGCGCCGGTGTACGGGTCCAGCTTGGTGAAGCGGCCGTTGCCGTCGGTGGCGACCGAGACGCCGAGGTTGGTCTCCTCGTCGATCCGGATCATGCCGGAGTCCTCGGGGGTGGCCAGCACCGTGTTGCCGAGCACGTAGCGGTCGTACTGGTCGGTGATCCACGCCTTGGAGGCCTGGTTCGGGGAGCCCGCGACGGCCAGCAGGGCCTCCTTGAGCGCCTCGCCGGTCGCCGGGCGCAGCAGCCGCCCGGCGGTCGGGGCGTCCGCCTGCAGCGCGTCCTGCCAGCTCGGGCGGGCGTACGGGCGCTGGTAGACCGGGCCGTCGTGGGCGACGGTGCGCGGCGGCACGTCGACGACCTGCTCGCCGTGCCAGAAGATCTCCAGGCGCTCGCCGTCGGTCACCTCACCGATGACGGTGGCGATGACGTCCCACTTCTCGCAGATCTCCAGGAAGCGGTCGACCTTGCCGGGCTCGACGATGGCGCACATGCGCTCCTGCGACTCGCTCATGAGGATCTCCTCCGGCGAGAGCGTCTTGTCGCGCAGCGGCACGGTGTCCAGCTCGATCCGCATGCCGCCGGAGCCCGCCGAGGCCAGCTCCGAGGTGGCGCAGGAGAGTCCGGCGCCGCCGAGGTCCTGGATGCCGAGCACCAGCTTCTCGGCGAAGATCTCCAGGGTGCACTCGATCAGGAGCTTCTCCTGGAACGGGTCGCCGACCTGGACGGCCGGGCGCTTGGCCGGGCCGGTCGCGTCGAAGGTCTCCGAGGCCAGCACCGAGACGCCGCCGATGCCGTCGCCGCCGGTGCGGGCGCCGTACAGGATGACCTTGTTGCCGGCGCCGGAGGCCTGCGCGAGGTGGATGTCCTCGTGCTTCATCACGCCCACGCACAGCGCGTTGACCAGCGGGTTGCCCTGGTAGCAGGAGTCGAAGACGACCTCGCCGCCGATGTTCGGCAGGCCCAGGCAGTTGCCGTAGCCGCCGATGCCCGCGACGATCCCGGGCAGCACGCGCCGGGTGTCGGGATGGTCGGCCGCGCCGAACCGCAGCGGGTCCATCACGGCGACCGGGCGGGCGCCCATCGCCAGGATGTCGCGGACGATGCCGCCGATGCCGGTGGCCGCGCCCTGGTAGGGCTCGATGTACGACGGGTGGTTGTGCGACTCGACCTTGAAGGTGACCGCGTAGCCCTGGCCGACGTCGACCACACCGGCGTTCTCGCCGATGCCGACGAGCATCGCGTCGCTGGCCGGGGCCTTCTCGCCGAACTGCTTGAGGTGGACCTTGGAGCTCTTGTACGAGCAGTGCTCCGACCACATCACCGAGTACATCGCGAGTTCGGCGCCGGTGGGGCGGCGGCCGAGGATCTCGCGGATCCGCGCGTACTCGTCCTCCTTGAGGCCGAGTTCGGCCCAGGGCTGGACGGAGTCCGGGGTCTGCTCGGCGTTCTTGACGGTATCCAGGGACATCAGGCGTTCACCAGCTGCTTCAGGACGGACGTGAAGAAGCCCAGGCCCTCGGTGGTCGGGCCGGTGAGCGGCTCCACCGCGTGCTCGGGGTGCGGCATCAGGCCGACGACATTGCCGGCGGCGTTGGTGATACCGGCGATGTCGCGGTACGAACCGTTCGGGTTGACCTCGAGGTAACGGGCGACCACCCGGCCTTCGGCCTCCAGCTCGTCGAGGACATGCTCGTGCGCGACGAAGCGGCCCTCGCCGTTCTTCAGCGGGACGACGATTTCCTGGCCCTGGGAGTAATCGCCCGTCCAGGCCGTGGTGGCGTTCTCGATCCGCAGCTTCTGGTCGCGGCAGGCGAAGTGCAGCGAGTAGTTGCGGGTGAGCGCACCGGGCAGCAGGTGGGATTCACAGAGCACCTGGAAGCCGTTGCAGATACCGAGGACCGGCATTCCGAGCCTGGCCTGCTCGATGACCGTCTCCATCACCGGCGAGAAGCGGGAGATGGCGCCGCACCGTAGATAGTCGCCGTAGCTGAATCCGCCCGGCAGGACGACGGCGTCGACCTGATGGAGATCCTTGTCACGGTGCCACAGGGCGACCGGCTCGGCGCCGGCCAGGCGCACCGCGCGCTGGGCATCGCGGTCGTCGAGCGAGCCGGGGAAAGTGACGACGCCTACGCGGGTGGTCACTTGCCCTCCTCCTCGACCCGGACGGTGAAGTCCTCGATCACGGTGTTGGCGAGGAAGGTCTCGGCTGCTTCGCGGATGCGGGCGAGGGCGGCGTCGTCCACCGGCCCTTCCAGCTCCAGCTCGAAACGCTTGCCCTGGCGGACGTCGGCGATCCCGTCGAATCCCAGACGCGGCAGCGCACGCTGCACCGCCTGTCCCTGGGGGTCGAGGATCTCCGGCTTGAGCATGACGTCGACTACGACGCGTGCCACTGGCACTCCCGGTGGTGTCGTGCGTGAAGGCGGGGGGACCTTCAGACTACCTGGGCTTTCGGGCGTGATTGCGGCCCGGACATAGCGACGCGCGTAGACCATCGACCCTTACGCGACAAGGGTTCCGGGCCTCTCCGCACCCCGCGTACCGGCCGGTTTTCCGGCCGGTTAATGCCCCGCGACGGCCCTCGCCGAGAACACCCGAATACCCGCACTCCGGACAGATCGACCACCCCTATCATCCGGGTATCCATCCTCGCGAGCATCACGTGAATTTCCGGAAAAAGGAATCCACAGCCCTTCGTATTCAGCCCCCTTTGGGTGCAGAATAGGGCGACCGGCAGCCGCGGGTGCGGCGTATCGGCATGGCCGTGAGCCTGCCCTCGTACGCCCGCTCCACCGGCCACCGGGGCACCCGGGGCACTTCCGACACCCGGCGGCCGAATTGCCCGAGAGGATTGACACCCATGGCTCAGCGTGTAGTCGTCACGCTCTCCGACGACCTGGACGGCGGCGCCGCCGCGGAAACCGTCCACTTCGGCGTCGACGGGAAGTCGTACGAGATCGACCTGTCTGCGGACAACGCCGAAAAGCTGCGGGAGGCCCTCGCCCCGTTCGTCGCGGCCGGGCGCCGCCAGAGCCGCACCGGAAAGTCCTTCCGGCGCACCGCGCTCACCCCGGACCCGGCCGCGGTCCGCGCCTGGGCCCAGTCCAACGGCATGGAGCTGCCGGCCCGCGGCCGCATCCCGAAGCACGTCTACGAGGCGTTCGCCGACGCCAACTGAGACCGGCCGCCGCCCCACCCTGCCTCCCCGGAGGTAAGGGTGGGGCGAGCACTCCGATCGATGTTGTAGAGTAATTCTCGTCGCCGCAACGGGGAAGACCCGGAGAGGCGACCGGCGCCCAGGCGCCGTGCGGACGTGGCTCAGTTGGTAGAGCATCACCTTGCCAAGGTGAGGGTCGCGAGTTCGAATCTCGTCGTCCGCTCCAGTACGAAGGGCCCCCTCGACGAGGGGGCCCTTCGGCGTTTCCCCGCCCGGGGCCGCCGGGCCCCCGTCTGACATTTGTCACCGCCGATCCGTGGATCCGCCCCGGCGGCCGGTGACGGGACGCACTGCCCGCGCTGCCCGGCCGGCGGAACGCTGGATGCATGACCGACACCAGTCACCCCGCGCCCGTCATCGAGGCGGCCGGGCTCCGCCGCCGCTACGGACCGGCCGACGAACGCGGCTTCGACGCCCTGCACGGCCTGGACCTCACCGTCCGCCGGGGCGAGCTGTTCGCGCTGCTCGGCACCAACGGCGCCGGCAAGACCTCCGCCATGGAACTGCTGGAGGGCCTGGCGGCACCGACCGCCGGCCGGGTCCGCGTACTGGGCCTGGACCCGTACCGGGAACGGGCCGCACTGCGCCCGAGGATCGGCATCATGCTGCAGGAGGGCGGGTTCCCCGGTGACCTCACCGTCGCCGAGACCGTCCGCAGCTGGGCCGGCCTGACCAGCGGTGCCCGGCCGGTCGACGAGGCCCTGGACCCGGTCGGTCTGCGGCACCGCCGCGACGCGCGGGTCAAGCAGCTCTCGGGCGGCGAGCGCCGGCGCCTGGACCTGGCGGTGGCCCTGCTGGGCCGGCCCGAGGTGGTGTTCCTGGACGAGCCCGGCAGCGGGCTCGACCCCGAGGCCAGGGCCGCCGTGCGGCAGCTGGTCCGCGGGCTGCGCGAGCGGGGCACCACCGTGCTGCTCACCACCCACCATCTCCAGGAGGCCGAGGAGCTGGCCGACCGGCTGGCGATCATGCACCACGGCCGGATCGTCACCGGCGGCACCGTCGCCGAGGTGATCGCCGGACACCCCGCCCGGATCACCTTCGAGCTCCCGGAGCGCCGCGGACCGTACGGGACGCTCGGGCTGCCCGCGCTGGACGGCGCCGAGGTCACCGCCGAGGGCCGCCGGATCACGGTCCGCACGTCCGCCCTGCAGACCGTCCTCACCGCCCTGCTGGGCTGGGCCGCCCGGCACGGGATCACCCTGGCCGGGCTGGACGCCCGCAGCGCCTCGCTGGAGGAGGCCTTCCTGGCCGTCGCCGCCGGGCCCGCCGATGCCGCCGATGCCGCCGATGCCGTCTGGTCCGGCGGCGTCCCGGCGACCGCCGTCCGCCCGCCGATCGGAGACTCCCGATGACCACCGTCCAGGCGCCGGACACCACCCCGGCCACCACCGGCACCACCACCACCGGCCGGCTGCTCGCCCTGGGCCGGGCCGAGGCCACCCTGCTGCTGCGCAACCGCACCGCGCTGCTCACCGCGCTCGGGCTGCCGGTCCTGCTGGTCGCCGGCGTGCGCGAGGTGCTGCGGCAGCAGGCCTCCACCACCCCGGGACTGGACCTGAACGCCGCGCTGGTCACCGGCGTCACCGGGATCGTGCTGCTGTTCGTCGTCTACTACAACCTGACCGCCGCGTACGTGGCCCGCCGCGGCGAGCTGGTGCTCAAACGGTTGCGGACCGGCGAGGCCCGGGACCTGGAGATCCTGGCCGGCACCGCGCTGCCGTCGGTGCTGCTGGCGCTGGTCCAGTGCGCGGCGCTCGGGGTCGCGGGGGCCGCGCTGCTCGACCTGCCGGTGCCGGTCAACCCGCTGCTGGCGCTCGCCGGGCTCGGGCTCTCGGTGGTCCTGCTGACCGGGCTGGCGGCCCTGTCCAGCGCGTACACCCGGACCGTGGAGAGCGCGGGCATCACCACCCTGCCGGTGCTGATGACCGCCCAGTTCGGCTCCGGCCTGATGTTCCCGCTGGAGGTGATGCCCGACCAGCTGGCCGGCCTCTGCCGGGCGCTGCCCACCACCCCGGCGTTCCTGCTGCTGCGGATCGGCTGGTTCGGCACGGGCGGCTCGGCCCCCGCGACCGGGTTCGCCGGCAGCTGGGGCGCGGGCGCCCCGCAGCTGGGCCTGGCCGTGTGCTGGGCCGCCGCCGTCTGGTGGGCCGCCCGACACCGGTTCCGCTGGGAGCCCCGCCGCTGAACCGCCGGGGCCGGGCCGAACCGGCGGGGCTGGCCCCGCGCGGGCCCGCCGGGATAGGAAGAGGGCCGGACTGTGCGGGTGGGACCGGACCGTGCGGGTGGGAGGGGACGACATGGACCTGCGGCGACCGCTGCAGCGCTGGCGGGCCTGCGGCAAACCGCAGCGCACCGAGATCTACATCCGCTGGTCGCTCTACCTGATGGCGCTGATCCAGCCGCTGGCCGTGCTGGCACTGCTCGGCAGCCCCGAGGGCTCGGCGCTGCCCCGGCCGGTGCTGGCGGCCTCCCTGACGGCCTCGCTGGCGGGCACCGTGATGTCGGTGGCCCTGTTCCGGCCCGCGCTCGCCCACTACCTGGGCCGGTCCGCCCGGCCCACCGGCCGGGTGGCGGCCTCCGCCGTGCTGACGGTCGGCTGCGCGTGGGTGGTGCTGCTGCTCCGCCCGGCCGCCCCGGACGGCGCCCCGCCGCCCCACACCGCCCTGATCGCCACGGCCCTGGTGCTCTGGTTCGCCCCCGTGTCGATCGCCCTGACCGACCGCGGCGCCGCCACCCTGGCGGGCGCCGGCGCCCTGCTGCTCACCGCCCCCGTTCTGCTGCTGTCCGGGACGGCGCCCGCGACCACGCTCGGCCTGCTGGCCGGCACCGGCGCCTCGATGGCCCTGATCGCCGTCACCTGCCGCTGCTCGGCCTGGCTGGCCAAGGTGGTCTGGGAACTCGACGACGCCCGCGAACGGCAGAGCCGGCTGGCGGTCGCCGAGGAGCGGCTGCGGTTCTCCCGCGACCTGCACGACGTGCTCGGCCGCAACCTCACCACCATCGCGCTCAAGAGCGAACTGGCCGTCCAGCTCGCCCGCCGGGGCCGCCCGGAGGCCGCCGACCAGATGACCGAGGTGCAGCGGATCGCCCAGGAGTCCCAGCGCGAGGTGCGCGAGGTGGTCCGCGGCTACCGCACCGCCGATCTCCGGGCCGAGGTGGCCGGCGCCCGGTCGGTGCTGCGCGCCGCCGGGGTCGACTGCACGGTCGACCTCGGTCCCGACCCGGCCGCCCTCCCCGCGGTCGCCCAGTCGGTGCTCGGCTGGGTGGTCCGCGAGGCCACCACCAACGTGCTGCGGCACAGCGAGGCCGGACACTGCACGGTACGGCTGCGGACCACCGGCGGCCTGGCCGTGCTGGAGGTCGAGAACGACGGCGTGCCGCCCGGCCGCAAGGACACCGGGCAGCCCGGCACCGGCCTGGCCGGCCTCGGCGAGCGGCTGGCCGCGCACGGCGGCGGCCTGTCGCTCCCGGCGGCGGCCGCGGGCGGCTTCCGGCTCGCCGCGACGCTTCCGCTCACCAGCCCCGCGCCGGCCCCGGAGGTGGCCGCCCGATGACCGCACCCGTACGTGTCCTGCTCGCCGACGACGAACACCTGATCCGGGGGGCGCTGGCCCTGCTGCTCGGTCTGGAGAGCGACCTGACCGTGGTGGCCGAGGCCGCGTCCGGCCCCGAGGCGCTCGCCATGGCCAGGGCGCACCGGCCGGACGTCGCCGTGCTGGACCTGCAGATGCCGGGGCTGGACGGCATCGAGGTGGCCGCCGAACTGCGGCGGACGGTCCCGGAGTGCCGGGTGATGATCGTCACCGGGCACGGGCGGCCCGGCCATCTCAAGCGGGCGCTGGCGGCCGGGGTGCGCGGTTTCCTGCCGAAGACGGTCTCCGCGGCCGACCTGGCCGGGATCATCCGCACCGTCCGGGCGGGCGGCCGGTACGTCGACCCGGAGCTGGCCGCGGACGCGATCAGTGCGGGCGACAGTCCGCTGACCCCGCGGGAGACCGACGTCCTGGAACTCGCCGCGCACGGCACCTCGATCACCGAGATCGCCGAACGGGCCGCGCTGTCCCCCGGCACGGTCCGCAACTACCTCTCCGCGGCCGCCACCAAGCTCGGCGCGCAGAACCGGCACGCGGCCGTCCGGATCGCCCGCGAACACGGCTGGATCTGACCGGGCGGCGGCGGGAGCGGTCGGCCGCCGTGGCCGCCGGCCGCTCCCGGGGCCGGGCCGGTCAGACCCAGGTGGTGCCGGTGAGGCGCTCGTAGGCCTCGGCGTACTTGGCGCTGACCTGCTCGACGACCTCGGCCGGCAGGACCGGCGGCGGGGTCTCGCCGTGGCGGTCCCAGCCGGAGGCGGGCGAGGCCAGCCAGTCGCGGATGATCTGCTTGTCGAAGGAGGGCTGGGCCTGCCCCGGCCGCCACCGGTCGGCCGGCCAGAAGCGGGAGGAGTCCGGGGTGAGCACCTCGTCGCCGATCACCAGCTCGCCGTCCAGCAGCCCGAACTCGAACTTGGTGTCCGCCAGGATGATCCCGCGCTCGCGGGCGATGTCCCGGGCCCGGCCGTAGACGGCCAGCGTGGTCTGACGCAGGTTGGCGGCCAGCTCGGCGCCGATCCGGCGCGCGGTCTCCTCGTACGAGACGTTCTCGTCGTGCTCGCCGACCTCGGCCTTGAGCGCCGGGGTGTAGATCGGGGCGGGCAGCTCGGAGCCGTCCTCCAGGCCCTCCGGCAGCGCGATGCCGCAGACCGTCCGGTCGGCCCGGTACTCCAGCAGGCCGGAGCCGGTCAGGTAGCCGCGGGCGACGCACTCGACCGGGACCATCTCCAGGCTGCGGCAGATCAGCGTGCGGCCCTTCCAGTCGGCGGGGGCGCCGGCCGGGACCTCGGTGGAGATGACGTGGTTGGGCACGATGTCGGCGATCCGCTCGAACCACCACAGCGAGAGCTGGGTGAGGATCCGGCCCTTGTCGGGGATCTCGTTGGGCAGCACCCAGTCGAACGCCGAGGTCCGGTCGCTGGCCACCATCACCAGATCGCCGGACTCGGCCCGGTAGAGGTCGCGCACCTTGCCGGTGTGCAGGTGGACCAGGCCGGGTACCTGGACCGGCTCGGGCTTGGTGACAAATCCGCTCAAGGTCGTCTCAGTCCTCAGGGGTGGTTCGCGTTTCGGCAGGCCGCGAAGGGGAGGTCACTGCCCCCGAGTCTGTCATGGCCCGCCCCGCGGCCCGGCGGCGTCCCCGTCCGCCCCGGGCCGCCGGGCGCTCAGCCGTCCTTGCAGAGGTGGTCGAGCAGGTTGGCGGTGGCCCGCTGGATCCGCTCGTCGGTGTGGCCGGGCCGGTCCAGCGCGGGCGACCAGGCGAAGGTGCCGGCCGCGAAGACGTACGCACCGCTCGGCGCCCGGTAGAGCGAGGTCTCCTGGTGCGCGGGACGTCCCTCGGAGTCCCGGTACGGCGAGTGGGCGAGCAGGATCCGCTCGGTGTGCTCGGGCAGCGGCACCTTGGGGAAGTACCGGTCCGCCTCGCCCGCGACCAGACCCGGCAGCTCGCCGCCCTCCGCCAGGCCGGTGCCCGCCCAGAGCCAGTGCGTGGTGTTGCGGGCCACCATCGGGACCGGCGCCGGGACGCTGCCCGCGTACTGGACGCCGAGCAGCTGCTGCTCGGGCTCGCCGGCGTCCCGCCACAGCGCGCTGGCGGCCCCGGGCACCCCCGCCACCGGGCCGCCGCCCGGGACCCGCTGCCGCTTGCGGCAGTTGAGCAGCCGGTTGGCCTCGCCGGAGGGCCCCGCCGACAGGTCCACCCGCCAGTACATGGTGTTGGCGGACAGGAAGACCAGCGAGGTGCCACCGTCCCGGGCGCGTTCGACGGCCCTGCGCATCGGCTCGGACCAGTACTCGTCGTGCCCGGGGAAGACCAGCGCCCGGTGCCGGTCCGGGTCGACCAGGCCGGCGTGCAGGTCGGAGGCGGTCGCGTAGGAGAGGTCGTAGCCGTAGCGCTCGGCCCAGCGGATGAAGTCGTAGGCGTGGCCGACGTGCAGCGGCAGCCCGGCCCCGGCGTGCGGGCGGTCGAAGGAGACGGTCACGGCGGCCTCGGACTCGCCGACCAGCCGGCCGGCGCCGTCCCAGGCGTGGTAGAGGCTGGCGCCGGTGCTGCCGTTCTCCGGGAACAGGTTGTACGCCTGCCAGGTCACGTCCGGCAGGATCAGCAGCAGGTCGGCGGCGGTGTCGGCGGTGCCGGCCGCGGGGGCCGGCCGGTCCGCGAAGTCCCGTACGGTGAACGGGATGTGGCTGCGGTGCCGGTTGTCCGCGGTGGTCAGCACCGCGACGTACGCGCCGGGCCGCCAGTGCGGCGGGACCTGCAGCCGCCAGGACTGCCACCAGTGGTGGCACGAGACCGTCCGGCCGACCACCAGCGGTGCGGCCTGCGCCAGTCCGGCGATCAGCGGGCTGGAGGTGACCAGGTGGGCGCCGTCGCCGCCGTAGTGGCCGATCCGGTAGACGTCCACGGTGAACTCCCGCGGCGGGTTGACCGTGACCCGGAAGTCGACCGAGCCGCCGGGGCGGATCACCCCGGCCGAGGCGAAGCCCTTGATCTGCTGGTCGACGTCGTCGGAGTTCTTCGGGGTGCCGACCGGCGGCTTCGGCCGCGGCCCGGCCAGCGGCTCCTGGCCGGGGGCGTCCACGCTGACGTACCAGGGGACGGCGGCCTCGACCCCCGCCAGGTACTCGTCCGGACTGCGCAGCCAGGGCAGCGGCCCCTGCCCGAAGGGGTCGGACACGCTGTGCGCCAGCGTGGCGGACTCCCAGCGGCGGTCGAGTTCTCTCCCCACGCGCCCTCCCCAACCAGCGAGTCGCACACCCCCCCGTGTGGCAATTGCCATGCGGATGTGCGTGCGGTCCAGCACACCACACAATGCTGGCGCTGTGTCACCCAACGGTAGCAATTGGTGGCCGGGAACCCGGCGGGCCGGAGCGTCGCCGGGCGCCCGGGCCGGTCAGCCGGGCAGCCGGACCGGGCGCTCCAGCCGCACCCCGGCCGCCTCCAGCCAGGCGCGCAGCGGCTTGTCCTCGCCCTGCTCGACCGCCCGGGCCACCGCCGCGGCCGGCTCGCCGCGGCGGCCACCCGTCATGACCAGCACCGGACCGTCCAG
The DNA here is from genome assembly GCF_000710465.2 of Kitasatospora sp. MBT63. Classification (GTDB taxonomy): domain Bacteria; phylum Actinomycetota; class Actinomycetes; order Streptomycetales; family Streptomycetaceae; genus Kitasatospora. The sequence continues at coordinate 19,416 of NZ_JAIZ01000029.1, forward strand.
CCAGTCCAGCCCGGGGGTGGCGACCCCGGTGTCGACGGCGGCGCAGCAGACCATCGCGGTGACGTGCTCGACCAGCAGCTCGCGTCCGCTGCGCACGGGTGGCAGCGGGGGCGCGACCCGGGCGGCGCGCGCCACCTGGCCGGCCAGTGCGGCGGCC
>NZ_JAIZ01000030.1 GCF_000710465.2 Kitasatospora sp. MBT63
ACCGGCGGCTCGCCGTCCGGGCCGGCGCGCTCGACCTCGGGCAGCTCGCGGAGGGTTACCTGCTCGGCGGGTACCGCTTCGCCGGGTACCGCAGCGGCGGCCTTCCGGCGCCCGACCAGCGGGTCGACGTGCTGGCCGGGCCGCAGGAGCAGGCACGGGCGCAGGCCTCGCTGTTCACCGGCCGCCGCCGTGCCGAGGCCGTGCTGCTCGCCCGCGACCTGGTCAACGAGCCGGGCGGGGTGCTCACCCCGCGCACCTTCGCGGAGCGGGCGGCGAAACTGGCCGCCGGGGCCGGTCTGGAGTGCGAGGTCTGGGACGGCGAGCGGATCGCGGCCGAGCGGCTCGGCGGGCTGCTCGGCGTGGCCCGCGGCTCGCTGGAGCCGCCCCGGCTGGTCCGGCTCGGCTACCGGCCGGCCGGTGCGGGTCCGGCCGGTGCGGGTCCGGCCGGTGCGGGGCCGGGGGGCCGCCGGATCGCCCTGGTCGGTAAGGGTGTCACCTTCGACGCGGGCGGCCTCTCCCTCAAGCCGAACGCCCAACTCGCCGACATGAAGGCCGACATGGCGGGAGCGGCGGCCGTCCTGGGGGCGATGTCGGTGCTGGCCGACCTGCGCTGCCCGGTGGCGGTGGACGGCTGGCTCCCGCTCACCGAGAACATGCCCAATGCCGATCCGACCAGGATCGGCGACGTCCTGCGGATGCGGGACGGCACCACGGTGGAGATCCGCAACGCGGACGCCGAGGGCCGGCTGATCCTGGCCGACGCGCTGCTGCTGGCGGGCGAGAGCGGGCCGGACGCGATCATCGACCTCGCCACCCTCACCGACGCGGCCGCAGTGGCGCTCGGCCGCCGGATCGCCGCCCTGATGGGCAACGACCGGGCGCTCACCGAGCGGGTCATGGCGGCGGGCGAACGCGCCGGCGAGCCCAACTGGCCGCTGCCGCTGCCCGACGCGTACCGCGGCCAGCTCGCCTCCCGCGTCGCCGACCTGGTCAACTACACCATCGGCACCCGGCACGGCACCGCACTGCTGGCCGGGCTGTTCCTGAGGGAGTTCGTCCCGCCCGGCGTCCCCTGGGCCCACCTCGACATCCAGGGCACCGCCCTGGCCGACGGCGACGAGGGCGAGTGGACGGCCGGCGGTACGGGCTTCGGGGTCCGCACCCTGATCGAACTGCTGCTGGAGGTGGACGCGGACCCAGGGGCGCAGCGGTAGCGCCCGCCGGCGGTTCCGGGACGCGCGCAGCCGGGCACCCTCCCCCAGGGGGTGCCGATGGCCATCGACGGGGACGGCAAGGCGTACGGCGAGGATGACGGGGACGGCGGACCGGACGATCCGGCGGCGCGTTCGGCCGGGCGGATCATCGCCCTGCTGTGCGGGCTGTCCGCGGTGGGGGTGATCGTCGGCTGCGTGGTGGGTGTGCTGGTGTTCGGGCTGTTCGCGTGGACTTCGTCCACGACACGGTGGCCGCGATGTGGCCGGTCGAGGCACGCTGAGCCGGCCGGCCGACGGGTGGGCCGGCCGACCGGCGTCTCCCGGCAGCCCGGGGTGGGCCGGCCGACCGGTCAGGCGTCGACCCGGTCGGCCGCCGCCCTCGGCCGGGCCGTCGACGCGGCCCCGCCGCGCGGGCGCCGTGGGCGCAGCAGGTACCAGGACAGTGCGGCCGAGAGCAGCAGCAGTCCGGCCGCCAGCCAGGCGGAGGTGTTCATGCCCTGGACGAAGGCGTCCTTCGCGCTGTGCAGCAGCTGCCCGCCGCTCTGCGCCGGGAGGGAACCGGCCGCCTCCACCGCGCCGCCGATGGACTCGGCGGCCCGGGCGGCGGTGTCCGGGTCCGTCCCCGCGGGGACGGCCACGGTGCCGCTGTAGATCGCGGTGAGCACCGAGCCGACCAGCGCGATGCCGAGCGCGGTGCCCAGCTCGTACGCGGTCTCCGAGACGGCGGAGGCGGCGCCCGACTTGTCGGCCGGGGCGGCCCCGAGCACCAGGTCGGAGGCGAGCGTGTAGACCACGCCCTCGGCGGTGCCGACCGCCAGGAAGGAGGCGCCGAGCAGCAGGTAGGTGGTGTCCTGGTGGACCAGGCCGAGCAGGCCGATCCCGAGGCCCATCGCCAGCAGACCGGTGGTGAGGGCGGCGCGGTGGCCGAACCGGCGGGCGAACCGGGCCGTCAGCAGCCCGCCGACGACCGCTCCGACGAAGGCCGGCATCTCCGCGATCCCGGCGGTCAGCGGGCTGAGGCCCCGGACCAGCTGCAGGTACTGCGACATGAAGAAGATCACGCCGCTGAGGCCGATCAGCGCGGTCAGCGAGGCGACCACGGCTGCCGTGAACCGCGGTTCGGCGAACAGCCGCACGTCCAGCAGCGGGGTCTCCAGCCGGAGCTGGCGGCGGACGAAGACGGTCAGGGCGGTGACGCCGACGGCGAAGACCACCGGTACCGGCCACTGGCCGAGCCCGTGCGCCGCGGCCTCCTTGATCGCGTAGACCACGCCGATCACGCCGACCATGGAGAGCGCCACGCTCAGCACGTCCCAGCGGCCGGGCTTGGGGTCCTTGGACTCCGGCAGCAGCCAGGCACCGAATACCAGCAGCAGCGCGAGCACCGGCAGGTTCAGCAGGAAGACCGAGCCCCACCAGAAGTGCTCCAGCAGCACCCCGCCGACCAGCGGGCCGAGCGCGGCGCCCGCGGTGGCGCCGGCACCCCAGATGCCGATCGCGGTGGCCCGCTCCCGGGCGTCCGGGAAGAGCGTGCGGATCAGCGAGAGGGTGGACGGCATGATGGTCGCGCCGGCCACGCCCAGCAGGGCGCGGGCCAGGATGAGCCAGCCAGGGGTGGGCGCGTACGCGGCGAGCAGGGAGGCGGCGCCGAACGCGGTGGCCCCCGCCAGCAGCAGCTTCTTGCGGCCGATCCGGTCGCTCAGGGCGCCCATGCTGACCAGCAGGCCGGCCAGGACGAAGGAGTAGATGTCGCCGATCCACAGCAGCTGCGTGCCGCTGGGGTCGAGGGTCTCGCTGATGGAGGGGATGGCCAGCGACAGCACGGTCGCGTCGACCGCGACCAGGGTGACGGCGAGCACGAGCACGCCGAGACCGGCCCAGCGACGCCGGGCGCCCGCGTGGGTGAGGGGCTTGCCGGTCATGAGTTATCAGGTCTCCTGAGAGCGCCGCCGAGAAAGAGTTCGGCGAGCGAGTGGGCACTGTCACGGGGGGCGAGGCGTCCGTCCTGGACGGCCCAGCCGACGCCCGCGACGAGGTCGAAGAAGGCTTCGCTGAGCCAGCCGGCCGAGAGTTCGATCCGGAACACGCCCTCCTGCTGGCCGCGCAGGAAGAGCGCGCGGACCCGGGCGTCCTGGATCTCCCAGAGTTCGTTGATCCCCGGGTCGTCGTAGAGCTGGTTCTCGCCGGCCAGGAGCGCGCAGAGCGCGGCGTCCGGGACGACGGCGTCGATCAGGCGTCTGAGCGCGGCCTGCGCGTCGCCCTCCTCGATCATCGCGGTGTCGAGTGCGGTGGCGAACCGGCGCAGGCCGAGCGTGCCGACCTCGCGGATCAGTGCCTCCCGGCCGGGGAAGATCCGGTGCAGGGTGGCGCGGCTGATGCCGGCCGCCCTGGCGATCTCGTCCAGGTGGGCGGTGGGGCGGCGGGAGAGCACGCCGACGGCGGCTTCGAGCACGGAGTCACGGTCGGTTGCCATGAATCGAGTGTAGAGCAACTGAGACATCGATGTCTCATGAGATTGCCGGCCGACTCAGCCGACCCGGCCCCGGGCAGCAAAAAACCGGGGACGGCGGGTGCCGTCCCCGGTGGTACCGCTCGGGGCGTGGTCAGCTCTGGTTGTAGAAGCCGGTGTCGTCGAGCGGGCGGTCGATCACCGTGACCTCGACCTCCGCCGGTGTGAGCAGGAACACCCGGCGGGCGATCCGCTCGATCCCGCCCCGGGTGCCGAAGATCAGACCGGAGGCGAAGTCGACCATGCGCTTGGCCTCGGCCTCGCTCATCTCGGTCAGGTCCATCACGACCGGGACCGAGGCCCGGATGTGCTCGCCGACGGTACGGGCGGACTCGAACCCGGTCGGGCGCAGCGAGACGATCTTGGCGGGTGCGGGCACCGCGTTCTGCAGGGTCTCCTCGGAGTCCCACGGTTCCTCGTACACCGCGGCCGGGTAATTCCCGGAGGGCATCAGCCACCCGTTGTGGTGCTCGTCGCGAAGTGCTCCCATGCCGCGCCTCCCTGTCCCGTCCCGTACGCGTCCCCCGGGTTTCCGTGCCTTCTTGACACGTCATCCACTTGTTGGAACTGTCCGAGTATCGCATTGATCACCGGTCTGGTGCCCGCTCGCGACCGCCGGACGGGTTGTGGCGAGCGGGAAATCCGTGATTGTCCGGATGATCCATGCGACGCCCCAGGTCCGCCGGTGGTTGCGCGCGTAGACCATATCGGTGTGCGTCAGGCCTTGGTTGACTATCTGTCAACAATCATGTAACGGGTTCACTCGCCGGTGGCGCCGTCGATCCGCTCGCGGAGCAGATCGGCGTGCCCGTTGTGCCGGGCGTACTCCTCGATCATGTGGATCAGGATCCACCGGAGCGTCACTTCCTCGCCCCGGCGCAGGCCTTTGCCCACGGCGTCGAGCGGCACGCCGGCCGCGGACCGCCGGGCCAGCTCGACCTGCTCCCGCCAGGCGGCGAAGTCGGCGGCCACGTCGCCGGTGGCCACGTTGTCGAAGTCGCCGTCCGGGTCCTCCTTGGTCCAGTACAGGCCCTGCTCGCCGAGGTCGACCCCGTCGAGCACGGCCTGGAACCAGTGCCGCTCGACCTCGGCCATGTGCCGGACCAGGCCGAGCAGCGACAGCGAGGACGGCTCCACGGAACGCTCACGCAGCTGATCGTCGGTCAGGCCCTCGCATTTCAGGGCGAGGGTGGCGCGGTGGTAGTCGAGCCACGAGTGCAGCATCGCGCTCTCGTCGGCGGCGAACGGGGGGTCGATCCGGGAAATGGTCGTCATGCCCGTCATGATGCTCGCCGCTTCCCGGACCGGCCAGCAGTTTTACCGGACGGCCTTTCCGGCATCCCGTTCCGACGCCCTGCCGGGGTCCGTCCGGAGTTCTTCCGGACTCCTTCCGGGGCCCTTTCCGGCACCGTCGCCGGACATCTTCACCGGGTATCCCTGGCGGGTCCCGGCCGGAACGCCCCGAGGTGCTCGTGCAGGAATGCCTCCAGGCTCCGCGGCGGTCGGCCGAGTATCCCGGCGACCGTGGTGGTCGGCGTCTCCGGCCGGTCGACGGCCAGTTGCTGGATCTCCGCGACATGGGCGGCCAGCCAGCCCGGCATCCCGGCGTGTTCGAGCAGGTGGCGGCGCAGGCCCTCGGCACCCAGGTCGAGGTGGCGCACCGGGTGGCCGAGCAGAGTGCCCAGCAGGTGCGCCAGTTCGGGGTGGCTGTAGGCGCGGTCCCCGGTCAGGGTGTACGTCCGTCCCGCCAGTTCCGGCCGGGTGAGCACGGCGGCGGCCACATCGGCGATGTCCCGGCAGTCCACGTAGTTGCAGGGGGCGTCGGCCATCGCCCCGTACAGCACACCTCGTGCCGCGATCTCCGGGCCGAGCAGCAGCAGCTTCTGCATGAAGGCGTACGGGCGCAGCAGGGTGTGCGGCAGGCCGGACGCGAGCAACTGCTGCTCGACGGCGTGGTGCCAGCGGGAGACCGCGACGGGGGAGTCGGCGCCGACGCCCGGTGCGGAGAGCTTGACCACGTGCCGGATTCCGCTGCGGGCGGCGGCCTCGACGGCGTTGCCCTCCAGGGCGGCCTGGGCCGGGCTGTTGGCCATGGTCAGGAAGAGCTGGTCGGCGCCCTCGAACGCGGCCCGCAGCGTCACGGGATCGGCGGCGTCCGCCGCCCGGATCTCGACGCCGGCGGCGGGTGAGCCGCCGGTGGGGGAGCCGAGGCGGGCCCGCAGCCGGGCGGGGTCGCGGGTCAGGGCGCGCACGGGGACGCCCAGGGAGGTGAGGCGGTGCAGGAGTGCGCTGCCGGTGGATCCGGTGGCTCCCATGACGACGATCATCGGTGGTCCTCTCGGGTCGGGATCTCCCCGGTCGGGGAGAGCGGGAGTGCTGTCGGGCCCGGGACGGTCCGGGTCCGTTCGGCGCTGCGCCAGCGCCAGCTGACGATGGCGGCCGCAGGCGCCGCCGCGATCGGCAGGTCCAGCTGGAGGCGGCCCGCCCAGGGGGCGAGGTGTGCGGTGGTCCAGACGTCGAACGGGCCGGTCGCGAGCTGGGCGGCGAGGGCGGCGACGGCGCCCGCGACCAGGGCGGAGCCCGCTGCCAGCAGGGGCCGTGGCACGGTCCTGGCCCAGCGGCGGCCCGGCGCGCGGCGGCTCAGCCAGCCGCCGGTCAGGGCCGTGGACAGGGCCGAGGTGCCGGCGATCGAGGTCCAGGCGGCCAGGGTCAGGCCCGGCTGCCCGCTGATCAGGCCGCCGGCGCCGGCGCTCAGCGCGGGCGCGGCGTAGCCGACCAGCACCTCGCGGCGGAGCCGGAAGCGGGGCGGCACCGGCCGCCGGCCGGGTGGGGCGTCCCTGCGTTTTCCCATGGGGTTCCTCCGGGTGTTCTCGGGGTGTTGCTCGGGGTGTCGCTCGGCGGGCCTGCGGGTCGAGCAGGCGATCTAATTAGGTGCCTAACTATATGGGCGTGAAAGGCTCCGGGCCGGGCTCCGGCCGGGTGGACGTGGTGCGGCCGGGGCCCCGGTTACGGTTCGGTCAGCGCCCCGATGCCGCGGGTGATCCGGGCCAGCAGGTCCAGGAAGACCGCGCGCTCCTCGCGGGTGAGCTCGCCGACCATCGCCTGGAGCCGGTCGAAGTGGTCGGGCGCCAGGTCGCGCAGTCGCTGCGCCCCGCGGGCGGTCAGCACCACCACGGCGCCGCGGCCGTCCTCGGTGGAGGGGCGCCGGACCACCAGTCCGTCCCGCTCCAGCGCGTCCACCAGCCCGGTCACCGTCGCCCGGGACACCCCGAGGCCGGCTGCCAGGCGGGAGGGCGACTTCTCGCCGCCGCTGTCCTCCAGGTCGGCCAGCAGCCGGTAGCGTCCGGTGGACAGCCCGTACCGGGCGAAGTGCGTCTCGGCCGCCTGGCCCAGCCGCGCCCCGGCCGACATCAGCCGGACCGCGACCAGGACCGCCTGCGGGTCCGCGTCCAGGCCGTAGTGCCGCAGCTGGCGGCGGGCCTGGTCGAGGGTCGGCGACTCCTCCTCGGGAGTGCCCGGTGTGCCCGGTGCGTCCGGGGTGCCCTTGCTCATGGCAAGTAATATGGCAGCTAACCAGTTGGCGGGTCAAGCGCGTGGGGCCGGGGGCCTGCGGTGAGCCGGTGCCGGTGGCCCGCAACCCGTGGTGCGCCCGGCGCGCAGCTCCTAGGATGGCCCGCGTTCCGGCCGTGGCGGCCGGGGACGGGGGCGGGCACTGTGCGTGCGGTACTGCGGGGAAGCAATCTGGCGCTCCGGCTGCTGCTGGAGCTGGCCGCGCTGGTCGCGCTGGGAGCGGGCGGCTACCGGGTGGACGGCCCGTTGGCGGTGCGGGTCCTGCTGGCGGTGGCGCTGCCGCTGGCGGCCGCGCTGCTGTGGGGCAGGTACGCCTCGCCGAAGGCGACCGTGCGGTCGGCGCCGGCCTGGTACCTGACCCAGGTGCTGGTGTTCGGCGGTGCGGTGGCGGCCCTGGCGTTCGCCGGCCGGCCGACCGGAGCGCTGGTCCTGGGCGTGGTGATGGTGGCCAACACGGCGGTGCTGCGGGCGCTCGGCGAGTGGCACCCCTCGATCAGGCGGTAGCGCGCTCCGGGACGGCCGGGACATCGGGGACGGGCGTGGCCGGGTGGTGCGCGGCGTCCCGGGCGGCCGAGGCGCGGGCGGCCGCCCTGGCCCGCCACAGGGTCACCACGGTGAGCACGCACATCAGCACGATCAGCGCGCTGGAGATCAGGAACGCCGGGGAGCCCGGCGAACCGGCGCTGGCCCCCGCCACCACGTACGCCGCGGTGCCCGGCGCCACCCCGAGCGCGGTGGCCCAGGTGTACGGCCAGAACCGGACCCCGGAGACCGCGCAGCCGAAGTTGGCCGCCTGGAACGGCACCCCGGGGACGATCCGCAGCAGCAGGACGCTGCGGAACCCCTGCTCGGTCAGCCGGCGGTCCAGCGAGGCCAGCACCTTGGTCCGCAGGAACGGGCGCAGCGCGTCCCGGCCGAGCGCCCGGCCGAGCCAGAAGGCCAGCACGCCGCCGAGGGTGGTCGCGGCGATGGCCATCGTCAGGCCCTCGCCGACGCCGAGCAGCAGGCCGGCCGCGGCGTTCAGCGCGGGCTTGGGGACGAACGCCAGCGTGCCGACGGCGTACGCCGCGATGGCGACCGGCAGCCGCCAGGGGCCGGTGGCGCCGGCCAGGACCGCGGCCGGGTCCCAGAGCAGCAGCGAGCCCGCCAGGGCGGCCAGGATGGCCACCAGCAGCGCGAGCCGCAGCCGGACGGCGCGGTCGAGTGGCGGGAGGGCGGGGAGGCCGGGGAGCTTGGGCACGGGGACGAGCCTAGCCAGCGGTCCGGGCGGCGGGCCCACGCAGGTGGCCGGTGGGCAGGCTGTCGGTCCGTGGGGCGTCGCTCGGTGGCCCGTCGTCGCTCGGTGGCGCGTCGGTGCGCAGCGGCCCGTCGGTGCGCAGCTCCTTGAGGCGGGCGATGTCGGCGGCGTGCCGGACGCCCTCGACCCGGTCGGGGTCGTGGCGGCCGTCCGGGGTCTCGATGACCAGCGGGACCCCGGCCGTCGCCGGGTGTGCCATCAGCACGCGGAACGCCTCGGCCCCGATGTGGCCCGCGCCGATGTTCTGGTGCCGGTCCTTGCGGGCGCCGACCACGTCCATCGAGTCGTTGGCGTGGATCAGCCGCAGCCGCCCCGGTCCGGCCGCCGCCACCAGCTCGTCCAGCATCGCGGCGACGCCGCCCGGCTCCGCCAGGTCGTGCCCGGCCGCGAAGGCGTGGCAGGTGTCCAGGCAGACGCCGACCCGCGGGTGGTGCTCCAGCGCCTCGAGGTACGGGGCGAGGTCCCCCATCCGCGAGCAGAGCGAGCTGCCCTGGCCTGCGGTGGGCTCCAGCAGCAGCCAGGGGACGTCCTCCCCGCGCCGGTCCAGCTCGTCCAGCAGCGGCAGCACGTCCGCGCGGACCTGGGCCAGTGCGGCCGGCCGGCCGCCTTCGCACAGGGCCGAGCCGGTGTGCACCACCACGCCCAGCGCGCCGATCGCGTGCCCGCGCAGCAGCGAGTGCCGCAGCGATTCGGCGGAGCGTTCGCGGGTGGCGGCCGAACCGGAGCCGAAGTTGATCAGGTAGGGCGCGTGCACGTACGCGGGGACGCCCTGCTCGGCGCAGGCCGCGCGGAACGCCTCGTCCTGGGCCGGGTTCCCGGCCGGGGTGGCCCACCCGCGCGGATTGGCGACGAACACCTGCACCGCCTCGGCGCCCACCTTCGCGGCGTACGCCAGGCCGGTCCCGGCCAGGCCGCGCCCGGCGACGGGGACATGGGCGCCGATCGGGTTGCGGGGGACGGCTGCGCTGCTCACCGGGGGAGCATCGCACGGCGGGCGGCGCCGGTGGGAATCGCGGGCGGCCGCCGGTCGCGGTTCAGCCGGCCCGTTGGAGGTCGGCCGCCGGCTCGGGTTCCGCCGCCGGGCGCTGCCGCAGGGCCGGGGCGCTCGCGACCAGGGCGGCGCACAGGGCGGTCACCACGGCGAACGAGACGGTCAGCGAGCTGGCCTGGGCGATGCCGCCGACGATCGCGGGGGCGACCAGCCCCGAGGTGTAGGTGATGGTGGCCACGCCCGCGATGGCCTGGCTGGGGTTGCCGCCGGCCCGGCCGGCGGCCGCGAAGGCGAGCGGGACCACCACGGCGATGCCGATCCCGATCAGGCCGAACCCCGGGATGGCGAGGTACGGGGTGCGGGCGAGGACCACCAGCAGGCCGCCGGCGGCCGCGAGGGCGCCGCCGAGGCGGACCGTGCGGACCGGGCCGAGCCGCCGGATCACGGCGTCGCCGGCCAGCCGGGCGGCGGCCATGGTGCCGGCGAAGGCCGAGTAGCAGGCCGCGGCCGTCCCGGCCGAGGACCCGGTGACGTCCCGCAGGTAGACGCCGCTCCAGTCCATCGAGGCGCCCTCGGCGAACACCGCGCAGAAGCCGACCAGTCCGATCGTGAGCGCGGCCCGCGGCGGCAGGGCGAACCGCGGCGGCGCCTGTTCGCCGGTGCGCGGCCGGACGTCCAGCAGTCCCGCGCAGACCGGCTGGGCCAGCGCCGCCAGGACCAGCGCGGTGATGGCGAACTCCAGGCGGGCATCCGTATGCCGGTGCGCCGCCAGCACGCCGAAGGCGGAGGCGACCAGTCCGCCGAGGCTCCACATGCCGTGCAGGCCGGACATGATCGACCGGCCGAGCCGCTCCTCGACCTCGACCCCCTGGGCGTTCATCGCCACGTCGGCCATCCCGGCCGTCGCCCCGTACAGGAACAGGGCCAGGCACAGGGCGGGCAGGTCGGGGGAGAGGGCGGGGACGGCCAGCGACAGGCACCACAGGGTGAGCAGGCCGCGGACGGCGGCCCGGGCGCCGTACCGGTGCACGACCCGCCCGGCCAGCGGCATCGCGAGCGAGGCACCGACCGCGGGCAGCACCAGGGCGAGGCCGAGCCGGCCGGGGCTGAGGTCCAGGTGGTCCTGGATCCACGGGATGCGGGTGACGAAGGTGCCGGTGACGGCGCCGTGCACGGCGAAGACCAGGGCGATGCTCGCCCTGGCCCGGCGGACGTCCTTCAGCTGCTGCCCCATGTTCCCTGGCCCTCCCCGTTCCGGCTGTGTTCCCACGGTGCCACCGGCCCGCCGGCGCACCGATAAATTATCAGGAAGGGACCCTGATAGAAACCTCTGGAAGGATGCAGCTTCATGACCATCGCGCGTACGGCCACCCCGAGCACCGCCCGCGCCATCAACGACCGGCTGGCCCTCGACCTCCTGCTGGAGCGGGGACCGCTCACCGCGTCGGAGCTGCGCAGCCTCACCGGCCTGTCCCGGCCCACCGTCGCCGACCTGCTGGAACGGCTCCAGCGGGCCGGCCTGGTGGCGCCCGCGGGCGAGAGCGCCCAGCTCCGGCGCGGCCCCAACGCCCGGCTGTACGCCCTGGTCGCCGACCGTGCCCACCTGGCCGCCATCGACGTCCGCGCGACCGGCGTCACCCTGGCCGTCGCCGACCTCACCGGCCGGACCCTGGCCACCGCCGAGATCCCGGCCGGCCCCGGCGAGGAGGACTTCGCCGCCCGCACGGTACGGGCCCTGCTGGCGGCCGCCGCCGAGGCCGGCGCCGACCGGCTGCACACCGTCGCGGTCGGCGCCCCCGGCCTGGTCGACCCCGCCACCGGTGCGCTCAACAACTCCGGCAACCTGCCGCGCTGGCACACCGAACTGCTGGCCGCGCTGCGGGCCGGCGCCGGCGGCCCCGCGCTGGACGGCGCCGAGGTGATCCTGGAGAACGAGGTCAACCTGGCCGGCATCGCCGAACACCGGCTCGGCGCCGCCCGCGACCGCGACACCTTCGCGCTGGTCTGGCTCGGCCACAGCGTCGGCGCCGCCGTGGTGCTGGACGGCCGGCTGCGCCGCGGCGCGTCCGGCGGCACCGGGGAGATCTGCTTCCTGCCGGTCCCCGGCACCACCGCGCTGCCCAGCGCCACCGGCTGCGAGGGCGGCTTCCACTCCCTGGTCGGCAGCGTCGCGGTGGCCGAACTGGCGCAGCGCCACGGGCTGCCGGTACCGGCCGCCACCGGGCCGGTGCGGCGCGCCGAACTCCTGCTGCGGGACGCCGTCGCCGCCGGGGAGGCGGCCTTCCTGGACGAGCTGGCCGAGCGGATCGCGATCGGCGCCGCCGCGATCTGCGTGGTCCTCGACCCGGGGTGCGTGGTGCTCGGCGGCGAACTGGGCCGGGCCGGCGGCGCCGACCTGGCGGCCCGGGTCGAGCGGCGCCTCGCCCGGTTGTCGCCGTTCTCCACCGAGGTGCGGGCGGGGACGGCGGGCGGCGGCGCGGTGCTGGCGGGCGCGCTGCTGACGGCCGGTGACGCGGTGCGCCGGGACCTGTTCGGCGGCGAGTGAGGAACACCCGGACGGCGGGTGGGCGACCCGCGAGGTGACGGTGCGTCGCCAGGCCGTCCCCCGGTAGGGCAGGATGGCGGCGACAGCCTTCCGATCACCGCAGGAGCGCACCATGGCCCAGCCCCACCGGCCGGTCCACTCGTACCGCATCGGCGAGGCCGCCGCGATGCTCGGCGTCAGCGCCGACACCATGCGCCGCTGGGTGGACGCGGGCCGGGTCGGCGCCGAGCGCGACGAGCACGGCCACCGGATCGTCCCCGGCGCGCAGCTCGCCGCCTTCGCCCGTGAGCTGGCCAGACCGGAGAACGCCGCCGCCGAGGGCCGCCCGTCCTCGGCCCGCAACCGCTTCCCCGGCATCGTCACGGACGTGGTGCTCGGCGACGTCGCCGCCCAGGTGGAGATCCAGGCCGGACCGTTCCGGGTGGTCTCGCTGATCAGCCGGGACTCCGCGGAGGAACTCGGTCTGGTGCCCGGCGCCCCCGCCATCGCGGTGATCAAGTCGACCAACGTCGTCATCGAACGCGCCTGAAGGTGCCCGACCCGCCCTCGACCTGGCCCGACCGGCCCTGCCCCGGGCCCCGAACGCCGCCCCGCCCGAGCCCCGAGGAAGGCCCGCCATGAGCCGCGTGCTCGCCGTCGCCCACCGCGGCGACCCCTACCGCCACCGCGAGAACACCGTCCCCTCGGTGCTGTCCGCCTTCGCCGCCGGGGCCGACGCCGTCGAGGTCGACGTCCAGCTCACCCGTGACGGCGTCCCCGTCCTGCTGCACGACCCGACCCTGGAACGCCACTGGGGCGACCCGCGCGCCGTCGCCCGCCTCACCCTGGACCAGCTCGCCGACCTCGGCAGCCCCGGCCTGCGGGTGCCGACCCTCACCGAGGTGCTGAAGGCCACCGACGCGATACCGGCCGGGCGGCTGCTGATCGACCTCGACACGGCCGGCCCCGCGGCCGCCACCTGGGAGGCCGTCACCGGGTTCGGCGCCGAGGACCGGGTGGCCTTCTGCGGACCGGTCACCGCGATGCTCGCCATCCGCGAACTCGCCCCCGCCGCGGAGGTGGCACTGACCTGGAAGCAGCTCACCCTGCCGGTCAGCGCCCTGCTCGCGGACCTTCGCCCGCACGCGATCAACCCGCCGTTCGGCCTGGTCGACGAAGGGTTCACCGCGGCCGCGCACGGCGCCGGCCTCACCGTCTCCACCTGGACCGTCGACCTGCGCCGCACCATGCGCCGGATGCTGCGGGCCGGGGTCGACTCCCTCACCTCCAACCGGCCCGCGCTGCTGCGCTCGGTGATCGACCGCGCGGCCGGCCACCGGTGAGTGCCGCGGGTCAGGAAGAGATGGGCCCCCGGGAGCTCGGCCGCGCCCTGCTGGCCCGCCAGCACCTGCTCGAACGCTCCGGCGCGGACCCGCTCGCGATGATCCGCCACCTGGTCGGCCTGCAGGCCCAGGCGGCGCCCGAGCCGCCGTACCTCGGTCTGCTGTCCCGGATCGAGGGCCTGCGGCCCGAGCACCTCACCGCGCCGATCGAGGACCGGCGGGTGGTCCGGATCGCCCTCCAGCGCGGCACCATCCACCTGGTCACCGCCGAGGACTGCCTGACGCTGCGCCCGCTGCTGCAGCCCGTCCTCGACCGGGGCTTCGGCTCCAACTGGGCGAAGCGGCTGCCCGGCGTCGACCTGGACCGGGTGACGGCCCGCGCCCGCGCCCTGGTCGAGGCGGAGCCGATGACCTTCCAGCACCTCGGCGCGGAGCTGGCCGGGCACGAGCCGGGGGCCGACCCGGCCGCGCTCGCCCAGGCGGCCCGCTGCCGGCTGCCGCTGGTCCAGGTCCCGCCGCGCGGGCTGTGGGGGCGTGGCGGACCGGCCGCGCACACCACCGCCGAGCACTGGCTCGGCCGCCCGCTGGACCCCGCGCCCGCGCCCGACGCGATGGTGCTGCGCTACCTGGCCGCGTTCGGCCCGGCCGGCCCGGCCGACGTGCAGAAGTGGTGCGGACTGACCGGACTCGCCGCCGTCCTGAAGCGGCTCGCCGCGCAGCTGGTCACCTTCCGCGACCGGGCCGGCCGGACCCTGTACGACCTGCCGGACGCGCCGCGCCCGGACGCCTCGGTGCCGGCGCCCGTCCGGCTGCTCGCCCCCTTCGACAACCTGCTGCTCTCGCACGCCGACCGCACCCGGGTGCTCCCCGAGGAGTACCGCCCGCGGATCATGACGCAGAACGGCATCGTGCTCGGCTCCGTCCTGGTCGACGGGCAGGTCGCCGGGGCCTGGAGGACCGGGGACGACGGGGTGCTCCGGGTCCGCGCCTTCACCCGGCTCGGCCGGGCCGACCTGGCCGGCGTCGAGCGCGAGGGCGCGCGGGTGCTGGCCTTCGGCGGCGACGACCGCGGCCGGGTCGCGGTCGAGCAGGACGGCTGAGCGGGGCGGCACCCGGTACCCGCGGCTGGCCCCCGACTGCAGGAGCCCCGGCCGCCGTCAGCTGCCTGCGACCCTCCGCCGCCGCCGGCCGGCGGCTGCGGCTCCGGTACGGCACCACGAGGAGCCCGTGGCCGCACCCCACCGGTGCCTCCCGTGGACCGGCAGGGCTGTCCGGGGGAGGGGCCGCCGCCCCCGCCCGGGGCCGGCGGTGGGTCGGGCAAGCTTGGTGGTAGAGGTGGTGACGTGGCACATGATGATCCGCTGATGGTCGTGGACGCCGTCGGCACGCTGGCCCGGTGGAGCCGGCGGGCGGAGGAGCTGCTGGGGTACCCGGCGGGCGAGGTGCTGGGCCGGCCGGCCACCGTGCTGGCGGCGGAGCCGCCCTCCGCCGCCGACGGGCAGGGGCGACCGGCCAGGGCGGTGCTCCGGCACCGCGACGGCCACCACGTCGCCGTCGACCTGCGGGTACGGCCGACGCCGGCCCCCGGCGGCGGCCTGGCCTGGGCCGTCAGCCGGATCCCCGAGGGCACCACCGCCGGGGACGGACTGCGCGAGGCGCTGCTGGACGCGCTGTTCACCCGCTCCCCGGTCGGCCTGCACCTCCTCGACACCGACCTGCGGATCGTCCGGGTCAACACCGCCACCCGCAACCTGCGCGGCGTCCCCGAGGAGCGGATGATCGGCCGCCTGCTCATCGACGCGTACGACGTCGAGGACGCCCGTGCCCTGGAGCGGATGCTGCGCAGCGTGCTGGCCGACGGCCAGCCGGTGCAGGGGCTCCTGGTCCGCGTCCGGCCCGAGTCCGACCCCGAGCGGATCCGGTCGGCGGACGTCTCCGCGTTCCGCCTGGAGGGACCGGACGGCGAGGTGCTGGGCGCGGCGGTGACCGCCGTGGACGTCACCGAACGCGAGGCCTCCCGGACCCGGGTCCGGACCCTCGACCGGGTCCGCGAACGGGTCGGCCGGACCCTGGACACCGTGATCACCTGCCAGGAGCTGGCCGACGCCCTGGTGCCGGGCTTCGCCGACCTCGCCGTGGTCGAGGTGGTGGACGCCGTGGTCCGCGGCGACGAGCCCCCGCTCGGCCCGCTCGGCCAGGACGTACCGCTGCGCCGCGCCGCCTACCAGGTCCGGGCCGGCATCACCGACGCCCCCGCCTACCCGGTCGGAGACGTCCGCACCCTGCCCTGGCCGACCCCGTACGCGCAGAGCGTGGCCGACCTGCGGCCCCGGCTGACCTCGCTCGGCCCCGACACGCCCTGGCTGGCCATCGACCCGCGCCGGGCCGAGGCGATCCGGGCGTCCGGCGCCCACAGCCTCATCTCGGCGCCGCTGGTGCTGCGCGGCACCGTCCTCGGGCTGCTCAGCCTCTACCGGGCCGAGCTCCCGCCGTTCGAGCAGCAGGACGTCGACCTCGCCCTGGACCTGGCCGCGCACACCGCGCTGTGCATCGACAACGCCCGCCGCTTCGCCCGCGAGCACACCATCGCCGCCACCCTGCAGCGGCGCCTGCTGCCCACCGACTCCACCGAGCGGGCCACCGTCGAGTCGGCCCACCTGCACGTGCCCGGCGGGGGCGGCGGAGGCTGGTTCGACACCATCGCGCTGCCCGGCGCCCGGACCGCTCTCGTGGTCGGGAACGTCTCCGGCAGCGGCATCCACACCGCCACCACCATGGGGGAGCTGCGCACCGTCATCCACACCCTGGCCGCCCAGGACCTGGAACCCGACGAACTGCTCGCCCGCCTCAACGACACCACCGTCCACCTGGCCGCCGAACGGGCCGGCCTGCCGTCCGGCGACCCGCTGCACCGCGAGCCGCTCTCCGCCACCTGCGTGTACGCCGTCTACGACCCGGTCACCCGCAACTGCACCATCGCCAGCGCCGGGCAGCCGGCGCCGGTGCTGGTCTCCCCGGACGGCACGACGACGGTCACCGAGGTGAGCGGCGGGCCGTCGCTGGGGAGCACCGACGAGGAACCCTTCCCGATCGCCGTCGTCACCCTGGCCGACGGCAGCGTCCTCGCCCTCTACACCCCGGCCCTGCTGGCGGCCGGCCCGGCAGCCGCCGGTCCCGGGGCGCTGTGCCGCGTCCTCGACGACCCGGCGGCCCCGCTCCAGGACCAATGCGACCGGGCGCTCTACGGCCTGCTGGGCGGCCCCGGGCAGGGCGCCGCCCCGGCCGGTGACGCGATCCTGCTGCTCGCCCGGACCCACGCCGTCGACCCGGGACTGGTCGCCGACTGGCTGCTGCCCGCCGACCGCAAGGCCCCCGCCATCGCCCGGGCCCACGCCCGTGACCGGCTCGCCCGCTGGGGTGTGGACGAGGAGACCGGGTACGCCGCCGAGCTGATCGTCAGCGAGCTGGTCACCAACGCCGTCCGGTACGGCGAGCCGCCGCTGTCGCTGCGGCTGATCAAGGACCGGGCGCTCAGCTGCGAGGTCCACGACGCCGGGGCGACCGCACCCCGGCTGCGGCACGCCAGGACCATCGACGAGGGCGGCCGCGGCCTGTTCATCGCCGCCCAGCTGGCCCGCAGCTGGGGCACCCGGTACACCGCCGACGGCAAGACCGTCTGGACCGAGCAGCCGCTGCCGCCACCCGCCTGACCGGCCCCCGTCCGAGGGGCGCCACCCGATCGCACCGGACGCGCCACGGAACGGGTCAATTCGGGCGGATCGGCTGATCATCTGCTGAGATCGGTCGATCGGGACTGGCCGGCCAACGCGGAGGTGCCCATGTCGGCGGAGCCCCCGCCCCCCACCCCGGCGGGCGGCCCGGCCCAGGACGACCGCCGCCCGTACCGCTGGCTGCCGCCCGCGGTCCGGGCCACCGCCGCCTGGTCGGCCGCGGTGATCCTGTTCATCGCCGTGGCCGCCCTGGTGGTCTACGCCTTCGTCGCGCTGCGCGCCGCCACCGTCCCGCTGCTGCTCGCCCTGCTGGCCACCGCCCTGCTCTACCCCGCGGTGCCCTGGCTGGTGCGCCACGGCCTCGGCCGGGCCGCGGCCGCCGGCCTGACCTGCGTGGTGCTGGTGCTGGGCGTCCTCGGCGTGCTCGCCCTGCTGGTCAACTCGCTGGTGCACAGCGCCCCGCAGATCGCCACCGCGCTGCAGGACGCGGGCGCGCGGATCGCCTCCTGGCTCGGCCCGTTCGGCGACAAGATCCAGCACGCCCTCCAGCAGGCCTCCGGCTCCGGCAGCCGACTGGTCAGCTCGCTCGCCGACGGCGTGGTCTCCGGCCTCGGCCTGGCCACCCAGGTCGCCACCGGCGGTGTCCTCGGCCTGGCACTGGTCTTCTTCTTCCTGCGCGACGGCCACCGCAGCCCCGACCTGGTCCGCTCCTACCTGCCCGGCGAGGCCGCCGAGAAGGTCATCGCCTGCGGCCGGCAGGCCTTCGACGCGATGGCCGGCTTCATGCGCGGCACCACCCTGATCGCGCTGATCGACGCCACCTTCATCACCATCGGCCTGGTGGCCCTCGGGGTCCCCGGCGCGGCCGGCCTCGGCGCCCTGGTCTTCCTCGGCGCCTACATCCCGTTCATCGGGGCCTTCCTGTCCGGCTCCGCCGCCGTCCTGGTCGCCCTGGCCGACGAGGGCCTCGGCACCGCACTGTGGGTGCTCGGCGTGGTGCTCGCGGTCCAGGCGATCGAGGGGAACATCCTCCAGCCCGTCATCCAGAGCCGCACCGTCGAACTCCACCCGGCCACCATCATGATCGCAGTGGTGGCCGGCTCCGGCGTCGCCGGCATCATCGGCGCCCTGCTGGCGGTACCGCTGAGCGCGGCCGCCCTCGGGGTGGTCTCCGTGCTGCGCGGCACCGCCGGCACCCGCCGGCGCGGCGGCGGCCCGCCCGGCCCCGACCAGGGCTGATCCGGACCCGACCAGGGCTGATCCGGCCGGGGCCGGCAATTCGCTTGCGGTCGTGCCGTGGCCTTCGGTACCACTGGCCGCATGATGCAAGGCGAGAAGGTCACCCTCCGGGCCCGCACCGAGGCCGACGTCCCGATCCTGCACGGCGACCTCTACGACGACGTGCTGAACCGCTGCCGCGACAGCGCGAAGCCCTGGCGGCCGGTCGCGGCCGGCCCGTACTCACCGTTCACCCCGGCGGCACCGGCCGACACCTCCGCGGCGTTCTCCGTGGTCGAGGCCGCCACCGGCGAGCTCGCCGGCGAGGCCAACCTCTGGGGCATCGACCTGCACAACCGGGTCGGCCACCTCGGCCTGTCACTGCGCCCCGCCTTCCGCGGCCGGGGCCTGGGCACCGACGTCGTCCGGGTGCTGTGCGAGTACGGCTTCGCCGTGCGCGGCCTGCACCGGCTGGCCATCGAGACGCTGGCCGACAACGCCGCCATGCGGGGCGCCGCCCGCAGCGCCGGCTTCGCCGAGGAGGGCACGCTGCGCGCCTCCGCCTGGGTGTACGGCGAGTTCATCGACGAGGTGTACTTCGGCCTGCTCGCCGACGAGTGGCGGTCCGCCCGGGGCCGCGCATGACCGGCGGCCGGGCACCCTTCCTGTACGTGGTGGTCTGCGCGGCCGGGGTGGCCGAGGGCGTCGGCACCCTGATCGGCGCCGCACAGCGGGAGGGCTGGCAGGTCGGGGTGGTCGCCACGCCGCCGGCGCTCGCCTTCATCGACCCGCAGGCCGTCCAGGAGCTCACCGGCCACCCGGTCCGCTCGGCCTGGCGGCGGCCCGGGGACCCCAGACCGCTGCCGCCCGCCGACGCCGTCGCCCTCGCCCCGGCCACCTTCAACACCGTCAACAAGTGGGCCGCGGGCATCTCCGACACCCTCGCCCTCGGCATCCTCTGCGAGGCTCCCGGCCTCGGCACGCCCGTCGCCGTCCAGCCCTGCCTGAACACCGCCCAGGCCGCCCACCCGGCCTACCGGGCCAACCTGGACACCCTGCGCTCGATGGGCGTGCTGATCGGGACCCAGCCGCCGGTCACCGGCAAGGAGACCGCCGGCCGCACCTTCGACTGGACCGAGCCGCTCACGCTGCTGCGCCCGGTCCTGGACGCGCGCCGCGACGTCTGAACACGTGCGACGGCGAGGGCGGCTCAGCCCTGCGCGGCCGGGAAGTACGCGTCGAGCCAGCGGTCCAGCTCGGCGAAGACCTGCTCCCGGACGGGCGGCGCGGACAGCACCAGGTCGTGCATGCCGCCCTCGATCCGCACGGTGGTGACGTGGCGGCCGAGCCGCGGCGCCAGGGCGGCGATGTCGTCGGCGCGCAGCACGGCGTCGGTGTGCAGCAGCGCCGGGTCCCACTTGTTGGTCACGGTCGACGCGGTCGAGGCCATCAGCAGCACCGGGCAGTCGATCTGCAGCCCCTGCCGGACCTGGCGGTGGCCGCGCTGGATGGCGGCCAGCCAGCCCGCGTACAGCGGGAAGCCCTCGGCGGGCTTGAGGGTGAGGTCGAAGTCCCAGCTGCCGCGGTGGTCGCGGTGCAGGCTGTGCACGTAGTGCGGGTTGAGCGGGGCCGGCAGCTTGCGGGTGGCGGCGAACCGGCCGAGCGCCTCGAGGGCGGGGGCGCCCAGGGTGCGGACCGCGGGCGCGGCCGGCATCGACAGGAACGGACTGTTCAGGAACAGCCCGTCGACCAGGCCGCGCCCGGCCCGCCGGGAGGCCCACAGGGCGGCCGCCAGACCACCGGTGGAGTGGCCGTTGACCAGCAGCCGGGTGTGGCCGTCCTGCTCGCGGATGATCCGGACCGCCTCGTCCAGCTCCTCGTCGTACGCGGTCAGGTCGCGGACGAAGTTCGGGGACTGGTGCGGCCGCAGCGAGCGGCCGTACTTGCGCAGGTCCAGGGCGTAGAACGAGAACCCGGCCGAGACGAAGTGGTCGGCGAGGTTGGTCTGGAAGAAGTAGTCGGTGTACCCGTGCAGGTAGAGCACCGCGCGGGTGGCACCGGGCACCGGCCGCCGGACCAGGGTCGCCGTGACCGGCCCCTCCTCGTCGGCGGTCAGCGGCAGCTCGGCCGCCTCGTACGGGGTACCCAGGATGTCTTCTCGGAACTCCACGTCTGCCGCACCCATAATCTCTGCCTCGACCTGCCGTGACGGGGGACCAGCTGCCCTGCGAGCACGACCATACCGGTCGGTAGCCCGGTGCGTGGCGCCGGCCGGGCCACCGGGGCCTATGCTGCCGTCATGCCGAGACCAGCCGCCGCGGGGACCCGCCGTGACCTGCCCCGCCGAGCCCCGGCGACCACCGCGTGAGCGCCTCCGCGCCCGAACCCCGCCCGGTCGAACGGGCGGTCGGCCTCGGCACCGCCAAACTCATGCCCGACCTCGACCGGGACGGCGGCTGGCTGCTCACCCTCGACGGCACCCCGCAGTCCTACGTCGACCTGGCGGACCCGACCCACCTGGAGTTCGAGTACGTCCGCCGCCTCGCCCACCTCGCCGACGCCATCGCCCCGGCGGGCCGGCCGCTGACCGCCCTGCACCTGGGCGGCGGCGCCCTCACCCTGCCCCGCTACCTCGCCGCGACCCGGCCCGGCTCCCGCCAGCGGGTGGTCGAGGTGGACGGGCCGCTGGTGCGCTTCGTCGCCGACCTGCTGCCCTGGCCGGACGGCATCGAGGTCACCGTCGGCGACGCCCGGGCCGCCCTCGCCGAGGCACCCGCGGCCGCCGCGGACCTGCTGGTCGCCGACGTCTTCCACGGCTCCCGCACCCCGGCCCACCTGACCACCGTAGAGTTCCTGGAGCTGGCCGCCGCCGCTCTGCGCCCCGGCGGCTGCTACGTGGCCAACCTCGCCGACGGCCCGCCGCTGGCCTTCGCCCGGGCGCAGGCCGCGACCCTGCGCCGGGTCTTCCCGTCGACCTGCCTGATCGCCGAGCCGGCCGTCCTGCGCGGGCGCCGCTACGGCAACATCCTGCTGGCCGGCTCCACCGGCGAGCTGCCGGTCCGGGAGCTGAGCCGCCGGGTGGCCGCCGACCCGTTCCCCGCCAGGCTCGCCGACGCGGACGAGCTCGCCGGGCTCGCCCGGGGCGCCCGCCCGGTCACCGACGCCCACGCCGAGGACTCGCCGCCGCCGCCCGACGGCGCCTTCAGCGTGGGCTGACCCGGCCCGACCGCGGACGCCGCGCCCGGGCGGTGCACGGCCGGGCGCCCGCGCGGATGTCAGAATGCCGGGGTACCGGACGGGTGGAGGAGCGGGGACATGACGGACGATCAGCCGACAAAGGTCAAGGCCGACCTGGCGGACGTGCCACGGACCGCGCTGTGGACCCTCTACCAGCGTGCCGTCGAGGCCCGGCGGCCCGACCGGATCCTGCACGACCCGAAGGCCGTCGAACTGGTCGACCGGATCGACTACCCGTTCGCCGAGCGGTTCGGCACCAGCGCCGTCCAGGCCCAGCTGCAGGCGCTGCGGGCGTCCTGCTTCGACCGTGAGGTGCTGGACTTCCTGGCCCGGGAGCCGCGCGGCACGGTGGTCTGCCTGGGGGAGGGGCTGGAGACCCAGTACTGGCGGGTCGACAACGGCCGCGCCCACTGGCTGACCGTGGACCTGCCCGAGGCGGTGGAACTGCGCGAGCGGCTGCTGCCGCCCGGCCCGCGCCAGCGCTACCTCGCCGCCGACGCCACCGACCTGCGGTGGGCCGAGGAGGTGGACCGCAGCCGTGAGGTGCTGATCACCGCCCAGGGCCTGCTCATGTACCTCCGGCCGCCGCAGGTGAAGGCCCTGATCGCGGGCTGCGCGGAGGCCTTCCCCGGCGCGACCTTCCTGCTCGACGCGGTGCCGCGGTGGTTCGGCGCGCTGTCGGTCCGCGGCCGGCTGCGGACCGGCAGCTACCAGGCGCCCCCGATGCCGTGGGCGATGGACGCGGACGAGCGGGCGAAGCTCCGTACCGCCAGTGCGGCAGTGGCCGTGGTGCGGGACGTCCGGCCGGCCGGCGGGCGAGGGGCGGTCGGCGCCCTGCTGCCGTTCGTGCTGAGGGTCCCGCCGCTGTCCGTCTACCGTCCTTCGGTCACCGCCCTGGAGTTCGCGGGCCGGGCGGCGCAGCCGTAGCCGGACGGCATTCCGGACGGTGATCCCCGGGCGGACACGGTCGGCGCGGGCAGCTTCGGTGCTGCCCGCGCCGATTCGCGTCCGCGCAGGTCGAGTCGGTGACCGGGGCCCGTTCCCGGCGCCGCGCGGGGCGGGTTGCGGCGGTGGATCCGGGCGGAGCCGGAAATCGGGGGAGCGGATCCGGGGAGATAGGTATACGCTGTAGAAGAAC
Source organism: Kitasatospora sp. MBT63 (assembly GCF_000710465.2). GTDB lineage: Bacteria > Actinomycetota > Actinomycetes > Streptomycetales > Streptomycetaceae > Kitasatospora. The sequence goes on from NZ_JAIZ01000030.1 coordinate 22,773, forward strand.
TGCCGCCGTTCATTGGAGAAGGCCGTTGCTCTTCTGAGGTCATGTCACGCCGCACCCCCGTCGGTGCGTGCCGCGCTCCCGCCGACGGGCCGTCAGGGCCCGCCGTACGACAGCCGCTCCCCGTGGAACCACCGGGGGCCGGCGATGTCGCTCCGTGATCGCCGCCCCGCCGTGCCGGGGCCCATGACTCCTCAGGAGGCTCCATGTCCATGGCCAACACTTCCGTCGTCTGCTCCGAGCTCACCTTCGCCTGGCCGGACGGAACCCCCGTCCTCGACGACTTCTCCCTGGTCGTCGGGTCCGGCCGGACCGGCCTGATCGGGGTGAACGGCTCCGGGAAGTCCACCCTGCTGCGGCTGATGGCCGGGGAACTCACCCCGGCGAGCGGCTCGGTCAAGGTCACCGGCGAGCTGGGCTACCTCCCGCAGACCGTCGTCCTCGACGCCGAGGTCCGGGTCGAGGAGCAGCTCGGCATCGCCGGGATCCGCCGCGCACTGAACGCGATCGAGGCCGGCGACACCCGTGAGGAACTCTTCACCGTGGTCGGCGACGACTGGGACGTGGAGGAGCGCGCGCGGGCGACCCTCGACCGCCTCGGGCTCACCCACGTACCGCTGGAGCGCCGGATCGGCGAACTCTCCGGCGGGGAGTCGGTCCTGCTGTGCCTCGCCGCGCAGTTCCTGCGCCGCCCCGACGTGCTGTTCCTCGACGAGCCGACCAACAACCTCGACCTGGAGGCCCGCCGCAGGCTCTACGACGCGGTCGCCGCCTGGAAGGGCTCGATGGTGATCGTCAGTCACGACCGCGAACTGCTCGACCTGGTGGACCAGATCGCGGACCTGCGGGACGGCGAGGTGCGCTGGTTCGGCGGCAACTTCGCCGAGTACGAGCGGGTCCTCGCCGTGGAACAGGAGGCGGCCGAGCGGATGGTGCGGGTGGCCGAGTCCGACGTCCGCCGGCAGAAGCGCGAACTGGCCGACGCCCGGATCAAGTTGGACCGGCGGGTGCGCTACGGCAACAAGATGTACGAGACCAAGCGCGAGCCCAAGGTGGTGATGAAGGAACGCAAGCGGCAGGCGCAGGTGGCCGCCGGCAAGCACCGCAACATGCACCTGGAGCGCCTCGAGGACGCCAAGGACCGGCTGACCGAGGCCGAGGAGGCGGTACGCGACGACCGCGAGATCCGGGTCGACCTGCCGGAGACCTCGGTCCCGGCCGGGAAGACCGTGCTCACGCTCTCCGAGGTGGAGCTCCGCTACGGCACCCGCGCCCACCTGGAGGTGCGCGGAGCCGAACGGATCGCCCTGGTGGGCCGCAACGGCGCGGGCAAGAGCACGCTGCTGCGGACCATCACCGGCGAACTGCCCGCCGTCGCGGGGGAGGTCAAGGTCGGCGTCCCGATGCGCTACCTGCCGCAGCGCCTCGACCTGCTCGACGAGCGGCTGACGGTGGCCCAGAACGTCGGCAGGTTCGCCCCCGAGGCCACCGACAACGCCATCCGGGCCCGGCTGGCCCGCTTCCTGTTCCGGGGCCGGCGGGCCGACCAGGAGGTCGGCACGCTCTCCGGCGGGGAACGGTTCCGGGCGACGCTCGCCGCGCTGCTGCTCGCCGAGCCGCCGCCGCAGCTGCTCCTGCTGGACGAGCCCACCAACAACCTGGACCTCGCCAGCGTCCGCCAGCTGACGCAGGCGCTCCGGGCCTACCAGGGGGCGCTCATCGTGGTCAGCCACGACGTCTCCTTCCTGCGGGACCTCGGGATCACCCGGTGGATCCGCGTCGACGGCGACACCTCGGACATCGATCCGCTGTGACGCCGCCGGCCGGCCCGTCCGGTCGCGTGCCCGTCCGTCCCACGGACACGCGACCGGACCGGCGGCCCGGGTCCGGGACCCCGCGGCCCGGGACCCCGCGGCCTCAGGCCGTCGGCAGGGGTGCGGGCAGGGGCAGTGCGAGGACGCGGTCGCGAAGGGCGGGGAAGTCCGCCCGGACGGTCCGGACCAGGGCGGGGTCGATGTCCACGGTGAGGACCTGCTCGGCGGCCCCCGCCTCCGCCACCACCTCACCCCGCGGGTCGACCACCAGGCTGTGCCCCGCCATCTCCACCCCGGCGTGGGTACCGGCCGTCCCGCAGGCGAGGACGTACGCCTGCGACTCGACGGCGCGGGCCCGGGCCAGCACCGACCAGTGGCCGAGCCGGGCCGCGGGCCAGCCCGCGCACAGCACCAGGAGTTCGGCGCCAGCGTCGACCAGGAGCCGGAACTGCTCGGGGAAGCGCAGGTCGTAGCAGGTGGCCAGGCCGAGCGTGGTCGGCCCGGCGGGCGCGGTGACGATCTCGCTGCCCGCCTCCATCAGCACCGCCTCGCCGCTGTCGAAGCCGAACCGGTGGATCTTGCGGTAGGTGCGCTGCAACTGCCCGTCCGGCCCCAGCAGCAGTGAGGTGTTGTGGAGCCGGCCCCGGTCGTCGCGTTCCACGATCGACCCGGCATGGACCCGGCTGCCGGCGTCGGCCGCGGCGGCGGCCAGCATCCGGAGGGTCGGACCGTCGAGCGGCTCGGCGCTCGCGGCGAAGTCGTCGAAGGAGAACGCGCCGACCGTCCAGAGTTCGGGCAGGACGACGAGGTCGGAGTCGGGCAGGCCGCGGACCAGGTCCGCGACGCGTCGGCGCCGGTCGGGGAGGGACTCGGCGGGGTCGACGTCGAGCTGGATGAGGGAGATGCGCATGGTGCCACCGTTCAGGGGTAGTCGGTGCGAGCGGTCCGCAAGGCGGTTACGGGATGGGTGAGTTGGCCCCGGGGAGCTGGCCTCGGGCCGGAACGCCGGTGGTCCCCGGCCCGGCGCCGGTGCGGACCTGCGCCCATGGATGTGATCAACGGATGAAAGACTCGGGGAATGGCTGATGAACACGGATTCCTGTCCGGCAGGACGGTACTGATCACGGGTGCGAGCAGCGGCATCGGCGCCGCCGCGGCCCGGGTCTTCGCACGCGAGGGCGCGGCGGTGGTGCTCACCGCCCGCCGTGAGGAGCGGCTCGCCGCCCTGGTGGACGAGCTGCGCGCGCAGGGCGCCCGCGCCGAGTACGTGACGGCCGACGTGACGCGCTCCCAGGACGCGGTGCACGCGGTGGAGTTCGCGGTGGAACGCTTCGGGCGGCTCGACGCGGCGTTCAACAACGCGGGCTACGGCGTCGGCCGGACACCGCTGCACCTGATGGACGACCAGGTCTACGACGAGATCATGGACACCAACGTCCGCGGGGTGTTCAACTGCCTGCGCCCGGAGATCGCCGCGATGCTGGCGGGCGGCACCGGCGGGGCGATCGTCAACACCAGCAGCACCGGCGGCCTGGTCGCCACCCCGGTCGCCGCGCCGTACGTGGTGTCCAAGCACGCCGTGATCGGCCTGACCAAGGCCGCCGCCGCGGAGTACGGCGGCCAGGGCATCCGGGTCAACGCGATCGCGCCCGGGACGACCCGCAGCGAGATGGTGGCCGACTGGTTCGCACAGAACCCGGGCGCCGAGGAGATGCTGCACCGGGCCACACCGCAGCCACGGACCGCCGAACCCGAGGAGATCGCCGAGGCGGCCGCCTGGCTGTGCAGTGAGCGCGCCTCCTACGTCACGGGCGCCACGCTGGCCGTCGACGGCGGATTCACGATCCTCTAGAACCCGTCCGGCAGATCTCGTCGGATCGGCGCGCGGCGTCGGGTGCCCGTCCGGGCGTGCGCCCGAGTCGGCCTCGTACTGGAC
>NZ_JAIZ01000031.1 GCF_000710465.2 Kitasatospora sp. MBT63
CGGCGGCGGTGGCGGGGGCGGCGGCAACGGCCGCGGCACCAAGAAGTGCGGCAGCTGGTTCTCCCTCGACGGCGCCGGATGCCACATCAGCAACGGCGCCAAGCGGACCCAGAACTTCACCACCGACCACCCGGCCGTCCGCGCCATCGTGGTCACCACCGTGGAGATCGCCGCAGGCACCATGTGCTACGCCGGCGGCGCCGCAGGCGCCCTCGAAACCGGCGGAGCCACCGCCGTCGC
>NZ_JAIZ01000032.1 GCF_000710465.2 Kitasatospora sp. MBT63
CGGCCAGCACCAGGGCCGGCCGGGCCAGCGCGAGCCGGGCGTGCAGCACCTCGGGCCCGGCGGACGGGTCGAGCACGGCGGCCCGCAGGCCGAGCCGGTGCGCCGCGAGCAGCACGGCGAGCGCGCGCGGCCCCGGCCGGACGGCGACACCGAGGGTGTCCCCGGGCCGCAGGCCGTACCGGTGGTGCAGGGCGGCGGCGAAGGCATCCGCCAGATCGGCGAGTTCACCGCAGCGGGCCCGTACGGTGACGGCCCCGGTCCGGGTGCAGCCGAGCAGGGCGGGCCGGTCGGCGCCCTCGCGCAGGGTGCGGTCGAGCCGGTCGAGCATGGTCCGGTCCCCTCGTCAGCGCGGGTCGGTGGAGCGTGGCCCGGCGCCGCGCTCCAGGTACCAGCGGGCGGTGCCGAGCACGCCGTAGGCGCGGATCCGGCGGGTGGAGTTCTGCACCACCATGTCCCGGCGGTGCACGATCGCGGTGGTGCGGCGGCGCACCCGGTTGATGAACGCCCGGTCGGTGGGCGAGGGCCGGCGCGGCATCCCGCCGACCGCCCGGTACAGCTCCGCGGTGACCGCCATGTTGTTCCCGGCGTGCATCCGGTACGGCACCAGGTAGCCGTGCCGGCGGCGGTGCGCCGGACGGATCCGCCCGAAGGCGGCGCCCAGCGTCACCAGCACCCGGAACGCCGCCCGCCCCACTGGCCCGTGCTCGTCGTGGCGCGCGGTGATGTGCCCGCAGACCAGGCCGCCGCAGGCGAGCATCCCGGCCCGGGCGGCGGCCGTCCAGCCCGGCTGCGGAAGGCAGTCCGCGTCGGTGCGGGCCAGCAGCGTGGCCCCCCGGGCGATGGCGTGCCGGAAGCCGGTGTCGACCGCGCAGCCGACCCCCTTCTCGGGCTCCACCAGCACCTCCACCGGGAACGGCGCCCGCCCGGCGAAGGCCCGGACCAGCTCCACCGTCCGGTCCGTCGAGCCGTTGTCCACCACCAGCAGGGTGAAGCCGAGGTCGCGCTGGGCGGCCAGCGCCCGCAGCGCGCCCTCGATCCGGGTCTCCTCCTGGTACGCCGGGACGACCACCCACAGCTCGGTCACGACACCTCCCAGACCATCGTGGTCAGGCTGACCCCGCCGCCCAGACCCACCATCAGTACCCGGTCCCCGGTCCGCAATCCCGGTCTGATCAGCTCCAGTTGGACGCCGATGGTGGCGCTGGCGAGATTCCCCAGCCGGTCCACCGTGACCACCAGCTTCTCGGCCGGCACCCCGGTCAGCTCCACGAACCGCTCCAGGTACGGCAGCGTCACCTGGTGCACCAGCACCCGGGCGTACGCGTCCCAGCCGAGCCCGGTGCGGGCGGCCGTCCGGGTCAGGATGTCGGCGCCGATCCGCTCGAAGACACCGCGCAACTCCTTGCCGCCGCCCCGGAAGTAGCTGTACTCGTCGCCGCGCGGGTGGCGCGAGCCGCCGCCCGGGATGCCGCCGACCTCCCAGTGCTCGGAGGCGGTCTCGGTCTCCACGTCCAGGATGCCGCCGTGCTCCACCTCCTCCACCACCACGGCCGCCCCCGCGTCGCCGAAGGTGTAGCCGGCGAAGGAGTCCCGGAAGTCGGCCAGGCCGCCCGGGTCGCGCCGCATCGCCCGGCTCGGCGTCTCCCCCGTGACCACCAGGGCCCGCCGGGCCCGGCCGGCCAGGATCATCGCCCGGGCGGTGTCGATGCCGTTGAGGAAGCTGTTGCAGGCGTTGGAGAGGTCGAACGCGTGCGCCCGGGAGCCGAGTTCGGCCTGCACCAGGTGCGCGGTCGCGGGCTCGCAGACGTCCCGGGTGGCCGAGGCGAACACCAGCAGATCGAGGTCGAGCGGGTCGAGCCCCGCGCCGTCCAGCGCCTGCCGGGCCGCCCCGAGCGCCAGCGTGGAGGCGTACTCGCCGTCCGCCGCGAAGTGCCGGGTACGGATGCCGGTCGCCTTCTCGAACACCCCCTCGGGCAGTCGCAGGCCGCTGCCGCCCGTCACCTCGTCCTGGAGCTGTTGCGAGGTCAGCACCCGGGCCGGCAGGCAGGCGCCCACGGCGGTGATGCCGACCTTCGGTATCCGGAGGTCCATGACCGCCATCCTGGCCGCTCGGCGAGGGGGTGGACCTGAGTACCCGTACTCATCGGTGACAGGCGATCGGGCTCGGCCGTGACATCCGTCATGCACTTTCCCGCACAGCGCACACTGACCCGCAGCCCCTGCCGCAGGCGAGAGTTGGGACATCGCAGAGAGCGAGCCGAGCAGCACCGGGACGAACGGGGAACAGGACCATGGCCACCATCACCACCAGCACGGACATCCGCCGCAAGGCCGGCTCCGGGGCGCTCGCCGCCCTGCGGCCGCTGGCCGTCGACATCGCGGTGCCGCTCGGCGCCTACTACACCGCCCACGCGGTGTTCGGCCTCGGCCTGGTCGCCTCGCTCGCCATCAGCAGCGCGGTGCCGGTCGTCCGGACCGTCGGCGCCCTGGTGCGGGACCGCTCGGTCAACTCGCTCGCCCTGCTGATGCTGCTGGTCAACGTGGCCGGCCTCGCCCTGTCCACGCTGGCCGGCGACCCCCGGCTGATGCTCGCCAAGGACGGCGCGGTCAGCAGCGTGATCGGCGGCTCGATGATCGTCACGGCGCTGCTCGGCCGGCCGCTGATGACCGCCGGACTGCGGCCCTTCATCGTCAAGGGCGACGCCGCCCGGTCCGCCGCCTGGGACCGGCTGCTGGCGACCTCGGCGGCCTTCCGCCGCAACGAGCGCAACTTCTCGCTCGCCTGGGGCTCGCTGCTGGTCGCCGAGTGCGTGGCCAAGGTGGTCGGCGCCTACACCGTGCCGCTGGAGACCATGGTCTGGCTGAGCACCGTGATGCTGGTCGGCGCCATTGGCCTCGGCGTCCTGGTCGGCAACGTCTTCGCCGGCCGGATGGCCGAGCAGGTCATCGCCGAGGCCGGGGCCGAGGCCCGCTGACCCCTCCCGATCCACTCCGCGAACACCCGTGCCCGCCCACCGCGACCGGTGGACGGGCACCTCGGGCTCCCCAGGGTCAGGACGCGTCCTGCACCGGGATCGGCAGGCTCACCGGTTTCTCGGCGGCGGGCCCGTCCTTCACCCCCTCCTTCGGGTTGCTCATCGCACCCAGCAGCTGCCGGGCCAGCCCGAGGCCGGTACCGCCCATGGTCAGCGCCTTGGCGAACATGTCGGACATCCCGTCCGCGCCGTTCAGCAGCACCATGTGCTCGACGTTGCCGAAGGCCTCCGCGCCGGCCCGGACGATCTCCGGCCAGTTCTCGGCCAGCTGCTGCGCGACCACCGCCTCCTGGTTCTCCGCGAGCGCGGCGGCCCGGGCCTTGATCGCCTCCGCCTCCGCCAGACCCAGCGCCCGCGCCGCCTCGGCCTGCGCCAGACCACGGGCCTCCGCCGACGCCGCCTCCGCCAGACCGGTCGCCTTGGTCGCCTCGGCCGCGGCCAGTCCGCGCGCCCTGGTCGCCTCCGCCTCCGCGGTCGCCGCGATCTTCACCCGGTTCGCCTCCGCGCCCGCCTTCAGCTCGGTCTCCCGGGCCAGCGCCTCGGCCGCGGAGATCCGCGCGTCACGGTCGGCCTCCGCCTTGGTCCGGGTCTCGTACGCCCGGGCGTCGGCGGGCTTGCGGACGTCCGCCTGCAGCTGCTGCTCCTTGCGGTGCGCCTCCAGCTCGGCGACCTTGGTCTCCTGGACCACGACCTCCTGCCGGGCGGCCGCCTGGGCCAGCGGACCGGCCTGCAGCGCCCGGGCCGTCGCCGTCTCCAGCTCGGCCTGGTAACCGGCCTGCTGGATACCGGAGTTGCGGGTCGCCTCGGCCTTGCGGGCGAACGCCTCCTGCTCCGCCTCGGTGGCCCGCCGGTCGGCCTCGGCGGCCGCGATCCGGGCGTCGCGCTGGACCGCGGCGGCGTGCGGCGCGGCCAGGTTGGTGATGTAGCCGGTCGGGTCCAGGATCTCCTGGATCTGCAGCGAGTCGATGATCAGGCCGAGCTTCTCCATCTCGGACCCGGACGCCGCCCGGGTCTCCCCGGTCAGCCGCTCCCGGTCGCGGATCATGTCCTCGACCGTCAACCCGCCGACGATGGACCGCAGATGACCGGCGAACACGTTGTGCACCCGCTGGCCCATCATCTTCTGCTGGTCCAGGAAACGGCGGGCGGCGTTGGCGATCGACACCGTGTCGTCGCCCACCTTGAAGATCACAACGCCCTTGACGTGCACCGGGATTCCCTGCGAGGTCACGCACTCGACGTCCAGCTCGGCCTCGTTCAGGTCCAGCGAGAGCTTGCGGACCGCCTGGACACCGGGCAGGACGAAGGTGCCGCGCCCGGTGACGATCCGGAAGCCCAGCCCGTCCGCCACGCCCTCGGTGCGGTGGTTCGACCCGGAGATGACCAGCGCCTCGTTGGGCTCGGCCACCCGCCACATCAGTTTGAACAGCACGATCACGATCACGATGGAGGCCACCACGGCCCCCGCGATGCCGATCAGCATCGGCTTTCCCCCTTCGGGCACACCGGTTCCGTGGCTGCGCGCTGTTGTGCAGGACGGCGCGGAACGCGGTGGCAGCAGCAGATTCTTCGCCTGCCGTGATCGCTTGGGAAGGGCCGGGTGTCCTGATCGTGCTCCAAGGGCGTCAAGATTGCGTCAAGAGCCAGGTCAGGAAGGTGGATACGCCGCGGCGACGTAGACCGTGCGCGGCGGCTGGTACTCCAGCACCACCACCGGCGTGCCCGGTGCGAGCGGGTCCCCCGGCACCGCCAGGTACGCCAGGAACGCCTCCGACCCCTGCCGCTGCGGCACATGGACCAGCACCTCGCCGACCAGGCCGGCCCCGACCCTGCCCGTCACCCGTCCCGTCAACCCGACCATGCGGCCAAGTCTCCCACCGCTGCCGCCGGCGGGCGGAGTTCCGGCCCGGCCCGCGTCCGGTGGCCGGAACACGTCTGGACCTGGACCGGACGGCCCGCTACCGTGTTGGACGTCTTACGCAGGCAAACCGTCTGCGAACAACGGGAGCTCGGAGCACCGGGCTGAGAGGGCGCTGACCGGCACGTCGGACGACGGGCCAGCCGCTGCGCCGACCGCAGGAACCTGGACCGGGTAATGCCGGCGTAGGGAGTAGAAGGTCAGATGACCATCTTTGATGCACAGCAGGAGTCTGCCCGCAGCACGACGGGCCAGGTCAGCAGCGCCGCCACCGGCTACCCGACCCCGGCCTGGCACAAGGCCTACCGCGAGGGGTCCCGCCCCGACCTGCGGGTCCCGTACCGCGAGGTCCACCTCACCAACGGCCGGACCGTACCGCTCTACGACACCTCCGGCCCGTACACCGACGCCGCCTACGAGCCGGACGTCCGCCGCGGCCTGCCGGCGCTGCGCGATCCCTGGATCCGCCAGCGCGGCGACGTCGAGGAGTACGACGGGCGCGAGGCCCGCCCGGAGGACGACGGGATCAAACACACCGCCCCGCGCGGCGGCAACCTCCGCAACCTGGACGCCGTCTTCCCCGGCCGCCCGCGCCGCCCGCTGCGCGGCCGGGCCGGCGCGGCGGTCACCCAACTCGCCTACGCGAAGCAGGGAGTGATCACCCCGGAGATGGAGTTCGTGGCCATCCGGGAGGGGCTGGAGCCGGAGTTCGTCCGCGACGAGGTGGCCCGCGGCCGGGCCGTCATCCCGGTCAACGTGAACCACCCCGAGGTGGAGCCGGCCATCATCGGCACCAACTTCCTGGTGAAGATCAACGCCAACATCGGCAACTCCGCCGTCACCTCCTCGATCGAGGAGGAGGTGGAGAAGATGACCTGGGCCACCCGCTGGGGCGCCGACACCGTCATGGACCTCTCCACCGGCCGCAACATCCACACCACCCGCGAGTGGATCCTGCGCAACTCCCCCGTGCCGATCGGCACCGTGCCGCTCTACCAGGCACTGGAGAAGGTCGACGGCAAGGCCGAGGAACTGAGCTGGGAGGTCTACCGCGACACCGTCATCGAGCAGTGCGAGCAGGGCGTCGACTACATGACCGTCCACGCCGGCGTGCTGCTGCGGTACGTCCCGCTGACGGCCCGCCGCAAGACCGGCATCGTCTCGCGCGGCGGCTCGATCATGGCGGCCTGGTGCCTGGCGCACCACCGGGAGAACTTCCTGTACACCAACTTCGCGGAACTCTGCGACATCCTCGCCGCCTACGACGTCACCTTCTCGCTCGGTGACGGCCTGCGGCCCGGCTCCATCGCCGACGCCAACGACGAGGCGCAGTTCGCCGAGCTGCAGACCCTCGGCGAGCTCGGCCGGATCGCCCGCGAGCGCGACGTCCAGGTGATGATCGAGGGCCCCGGCCACGTCCCGATGAACAAGATCCGCGAGAACATGGACCTCCAGCGGGAGATCTGCGACGAGGCACCGTTCTACACCCTCGGCCCGCTCACCACCGACGTCGCGCCCGGGTACGACCACATCACCTCGGGCATCGGCGCGGCGATGATCGCCTGGTGGGGCACCGCGATGCTCTGCTACGTCACCCCCAAGGAACACCTGGGCCTGCCCAACCGGGACGACGTCAAGACCGGCGTCATCACCTACAAGATCGCCGCCCACGCGGCCGACCTCGCCAAGGGCCACCCCGGCGCACAGGCCTGGGACGACGCACTGTCCGACGCCCGCTTCGAGTTCCGCTGGGAGGACCAGTTCAACCTGGCCCTCGACCCGGAGACGGCCCGCGAGTTCCACGACGAGACCCTGCCGGCCGAACCCGCCAAGACCGCGCACTTCTGCTCCATGTGCGGCCCCAAGTTCTGCTCCATGAAGATCTCCCAGCAGATCCGCGCGGAACACGGCGACGGCTCCACCGCGGTCGACGGCTCCGGCTACGCAGCCGAGGCCCTGGCCGGCATGCAGGCCAAGTCCGAGGAGTTCGCCGCCCAGGGCAACCGGGTCTACCTGCCGCTGGCCGACTGACCGGCGGCCACCGACCAGGCGCCGCACCGGGAGGCAGGAGGGGGCTTCCCGGCGCGGCGCCGACGTCGTGCCGGGCCTGGGATGATCCGTGTCGTGCAGCAGCCCTGGAACACCCTGAGCCCGGCCGAGCAGACACTGATCCGCCGTGGCCTGTGGCAGTCGCGCCTGGCCGGGACCGTCCAGCAGTACGGCACCGACCTCCGCTGGGCCGGCGCCGACGACGCCCCGCCCCCGCGGAGCTACACCCGCGACGAACAGCTGGCGCTGGTACCGCGGCTGGCCGCGGCAGCCGTGGGCCTCGCCGAACGCGGCCTGCTCACCGTCCGGGTCCGGCAGGGTCCCGGCGCCGCACCGTCCGACCCGGTCCTGACCGGCCCGGCGCTGCGGGACGCCTTGGCCGAGCCGGCCAACTGGCTCTGGAACCCGCACCCGGCGCTGACGCTCGACCTGGACGCCACCGAACCGGCGCGGGCGTGGTGGCACGCGAGCGCGTTCCCGGAGGAGGACGCTGCCGGCCGGCCCGCCTGGGACGAGCTCACCGACGGGCAACGGGAGCTCCTGGTCTGCGCCTCGGAGACCAGCGGCCTGCTCACCGGCCCGTTCGGCATCTGGGAGGACCTGCCGTCCGACCTGACCGGCACCGAGCTCACCGCCTGGCTCGACCGGCAGCTCGCCCCGCTGCTCCCCTTCGTGCGCGAGGGCTGGATCGAGGTCCGCCACTTCGCCGCGGACTCCACCGACGGTTACACGGTGATACCGCTCGACGGCCTCCGCACCGCCTTCGCCGACCGTTCGCTGCGCCATGACGACGGCGACGACTGGGGGGTGGGGTTCGGCTGCGTCTTCACGTACGCGGGACTGGCGCTCTGGCGCGGCAGCGGCTGGAACGCGGTCTGGGGAAGCCGGCTGACCCTCGACCGGGGCGAGGCGTGAGGACGCACCCGCCGTACCGGACGGCGGAGCCGTACGTTGCTGTGGGCCCCGCGCCGTTCGGGTTCACCTCGACCCGGCGTCAGACCTCGTCCGGGCCGGTGAAGTCGGGGGAGGTGTAGCCGGGGCCGGTGAACTCCGCCGGGCGGGGGATGCGGCCCTGCGGGTCGGTGACGCCTTCGACGCCGGGGCTGGAGAAGCCGGGGCTGGAGTAGCGGGCGCTGCTGTAGCCGGGGCTGAGCAGGTCGGGCGGGGAGGGCCGGCCGCCGGGCTGGGGTGAGAGGGCGGGTTCGGAGTCGAGGTTGGCGAGCAGGTAGGGGATCAGGGCGCGCTCGCGCAGGGCGGTGAGCCAGGCGCGGCGGGCCTCGGCCAGATCGGCGTGCAGGTGCGGGTCCTGCCCGGCCGGGGTCGGTGAGCCGTCCCGGTGGGCGGTCAGGAGCAGGCCGACGCCGCCGATCAGCAGGGCGGCGAGGGCGATCACGACGGCGACCCAGCCGGCCGTGACCAGGGTGCGGCCGAGCGTGACGGCCGGCTCGGCGGTCCGCACGGTGTAACCGATCAGCAGCAGGATGCCGCCGCCGGCCCCGGCGAGGACGGGCGTGAGGGTGGTCAGGACCGGGAGCAGTCCGGCCCCGGGCCCCGGGTCGGGGCCGCCGGAGGGGGTGGTCGCCGCGCCGCCGAGGGCGTCGCGCAGGGTGAGGTAGTGCTGGTACTCGGCGGCGGCCTCGGCGTTGATCCCGGCCGCCGCGAGCATGGCCTTGGTGTGCAGTTGTTCGGCGTTGAGGTGCGGTCCGGGCGTGCGCAGTGCAGCCTGGACGGATCCGTCGCGCAGTGCTTCGTCGAGGACCCGGGCGAAGTCCGGGCGGTCCTCGGCGAGCAGGTGCGGGGCGTTTCTCATGGGTACCCCGTTTCCGCTGGAGGCACGGAGGTGGATGGTCCGCGCGGGCCTGCCGCTGCGGCCCGCCGGGACGGTCCGCCCGCCTGGGGCCGGGCCCGCCCGCAGGGCCGCAGGCCGGTGGTGGCGGCCGGACGCGGGGCCTCGCGTGGTGCCTCGATGGTAGGGGGCCGCGTACCGGGGCTGACAGTAGGTTTCCGGATTTTCAGTACCGTCAGAAGCCCGGCAGCGCCCTGCAGTTGTTTCAGTACGGGCACCGCCGGGCCGCGCCCGGGGTCAGTTCAGCGGCAGCTGGGCGACCAGCAGCCGCCCCTCCATGGTGACCCCGCCGTCCATCGCGATGGCCAGCTCGTCCGCGTAGATGTAGGGGCCCGGCACGTGCGGCGGGGCGTCGTCGGCCTGGTCGACGCCGGTCAGGTACGGGATCGGGCTGTGGCCGTGCACCACCCGGTACCCGCCGTAGGTGTCGAGCAGTTCGTGGACGGCCTGCGGGCCGGCCTGGCCGCGGAAGGCGAACCGCTTGGTGAACTTGCGGAAGCAGTCCCACCACTCGTCGATGCCCTCGTCGGCCAGCACCACGTGGACCGCGTCGTTGACGTCGGCGATCGAGTGGCCGTACTCCAGGTACGCGGTGGTGTCCGAGTGCAGCAGCAGGTGGCCGTCCTCGATGGCGATCGCGGGCAGCCGCGACAGCCAGCTGATGTGGTGCTGCTCCAGGCGGTCGAGGTCGTGCTGCTGGCCGCCGTTGAGCCGCCAGGCGGCGAGGAAGGAGGCGGTGCCCGCGGTGGACTGGACCGGCTCGTCGCCGTAGCGGGCGGCGCCCAGGAACAGCAGCTCGTGGTTGCCCATCAGGGCGCGGCAGTACCCGCCGGCGGCGGCGGCCTCGGCGGCCAGCTGCATCACCAGGTTGATCACGCCGATGCCGTCCGGGCCGCGGTCGGTGAAGTCGCCGAGGAACCAGACCCGGGAGCGGCCGGCCGCCCAGTGGCCCTCGTCGTCGATCAGGCCCTGCTGGTGCAGCGCGGCGAGCAGCTCGTCCAGGTAGCCGTGCACGTCGCCGATCACGTACAGCGGACCGGGGGCCTCGCCGGGCTCGGGCTGCGGGTACGGGAAGTGCACCTCGGGGTGGACGTCGGGGATGGGCGCGCCGAGCTCGATGGTCGGCGGGTCCTCCGACTGCGGGGTGCCGGGGTGCGGCGCGGGTGCGGCCTCCGCGGCGGGCGGGGCGTACTCGGGTTCGAAGCCGCTGTCGTAGCGGATCTCCAGCGGGCCGCCGTCGAGCCGGCCGCTCTCGAACTGCCCGGCCGGTGCGTAGTGCCCGGTCGGCGCGTAGTGCCCGTCCGGCACGGTGTCGGTCACGGGGTGCTGGGCGGTGGGAAGGTGACCCGGCGTCGGCCAGTGCTGCTCCAGGTAGCGGGCGCCGCCGAAACCGCTGTAGGTCTGCTCGTACGGGTGTCCGGCGGGCGGTTCGGCGGGCTCGTAGTAGGAGCCGTACGGGAGCACGTCGAGGTCCTGCTGCGGGCGGCGGCCTGAGTCGGGCAGTTCAGGCCCGGGGAAGCGGTCCTCGGGTGTCATTCGCCCATCATAGGAAGACCACTCTCCCGGCGTCCTCACCTGGTCGGCATCCAATTGTTCGGAAGGTCGTCCGGGCGGTCCGCACCGCCCGGTCCGACCGCTGCTGTGACGGACCGGACCGCGGCCGGTACCCGCCCGGATCACCGGGCGGGTACGGACCACCGGGCCGGCCCGGGACACCCCGCGCCGGCCCGCCCGCCCGTCACACCTCACCCGGCGGCCGCGGCGGGCTGACCGTCGTCCGCGGGCTGCGGCGCTCGGAGGAGGACCGGACGATCAGCTCGGTGGGCATCAGCGTGCCGGGCGGCGGACCCGTCCCGGCGGTGCGGAACCGGGGCGGGAACAGCCGCCCGCTGTCCGGGCCGCCGCCCGGCTCGACCCCCTCGATCGCGTCGATGAGCAGGTTGACCACCGTGGTCCCGATCCGGCGCGGCTTGAGCGACAGTGTGGTGATCGGGGGCTCGGTGCCCGCGTACACGTCGCTCTCGCTGCAGCACACCAGCAGCAGGTCGTCCGGGACCCGCAGGCCGTAGCGGCGGGCGGCGGCCAGCAGGTCGGTGCCGTTCGGGTCGAACAGCCCGTACACCGCGTCCGGACGGTCCGGGCGGGCCAGCAGCCGGTCGGCGGCCAGCGCGCCGGCGGCCGGGTCGTGGGCGGGGTAGGCCTCGTAGACCGGCTCCTGGCCGACCCGGTGGCACCAGCCGAGGTAGGCGTCGGTGGACAGCCGGGTGTAGGTGTCGGTGCTGGTGCCGGTGAGCAGGCCGATCCGGCGGGCGCCGGCCTCGCTCAGGTGGTCGAGGATGCCGAGCACGGCGGCCTCGTGGTCGTTGTCGACCCAGGCGGTGACCGGGCAGTTGCCCGGCTTGCCGTCGCTGACCACCGGCACGCCGGACCGGTAGAGCTCGCTGACCAGCGGGTCCTGGTCGGGCGGGTCGATCACCACGGTGCCGTCCAGGGCGATGTTGCTCCAGACGTCGTGCCGCGAGGAGGCGGGGAGCACCACCAGCGCGTAGCCGCGGCTGAGCGCGGCGCTGGTGGCGGCCCGGGCCATCTCGGCGAAGTAGGCGAATTCGGTGAAGGTGAAGGGCTCCTCGCCGTACGTCGTGACGGTCAGTCCGATCAGGCCGGACCGGCCGGTGCGCAGGGTCCGGGCGGCGGCGGAGGGTCGGTAGCCGAGGCGCTCGGCGACCTCGCGCACCCGGCTTCTGGTCTCGTCGGGCAGGCGTCCCTTACCGTTCAGCGCGTCGGAGACCGTGGTGATCGACACTCCGGCGGCTGCCGCCACGTCCCGGATGCCGGCCCGCTCCAGGCGCCGTGAGGCGGTGGGTCGCCGACCGCTCTGGTTGGCTGCTGCTGTCATGGCGGACCGATCGTATGGCTCGTGACGGCGCTGCGTGACCGGTTCGCTACTGATTGCTGAAGATACGTTTCTCTGTGTGCCCGGCCGAACGGCCCCCTTCGATACCCGCCCAGATCCGGCCGTCTTACCTCTGACATGTGCCAAAGGAACCCGGCAGAATGGCTGATCTGCACCCGTAACCCGAACGAGCATCTCACCCCTACGGGTGAGCGGGTGGGTATCGTTCAGGGCACCCGACCGGGGTGGTGCGGGTGCGTACCCAGGACCGCTTGTGCCGGCGACCCCGTGCGCACGCGATCCGATGGCCGCAGCGAGGCGGCCGGAGAGAAGGAGACGACCGTGAGCGGAACGGCAGCGCAGGGCCCCCGGCTGAGGCCGACCCTGGACGGCATCCCGACGTACAGGCCCGGCAAGCCGGCCGGCGCCGACGCGTACAAGCTGTCCTCCAACGAGAACCCGTACCCGCCGCTGCCCGGTGTGCTCGACGCCGCCCTCGCCGCGGCCGGCACCTTCAACCGGTACCCGGACATGGCCGTCACCGCCCTCACCGAGGAGCTCGCCCGCCGCTTCGGAGTCCCCGCCGAGCACATCGCCACCGGCACCGGCTCGGTCAGCGTCGCCCAGTCCCTGGTGCTCTCCACCGCCGGGCCCGGCGACGAGGTGATCTTCGCCTGGCGCTCCTTCGAGGCCTACCCGATCGTCACCCAGGTCGCCGGGGCCACCCCCGTCCCGGTCCCGCTCACCGCGACCGAGGAGCACGACCTCGACGCGATGCTCGCCGCCGTCACCGACCGCACCCGGCTGATCTTCGTCTGCAACCCGAACAACCCGACCGGCACCGCCATCCGCCGCGACGAGCTGGTCCGCTTCCTGGACGCCGTGCCGACCGACATCCTGGTCGTCCTGGACGAGGCCTACATCGAGTTCATCCGCGACGAGCAGGTGCCCAACGGCATCGAGCTCTACCGCGACCGCCCGAACGTCTGCGTCCTGCGCACCTTCTCCAAGGCCTACGGCCTGGCCGGCCTGCGGGTCGGCTTCGCCATCGCCCACGAGCCGGTGGCCACCGCCCTGCGCAAGACCGCGGTGCCCTTCGGCGTCAGCCAGATCGCCCAGGACGCCGCCGTCGCCTCGCTGCGCGCCGAGGACGAACTGCTGGAGCGGGTCGAGGCGCTGGTCGCCGAGCGCACCCGGGTGGTCGCCGCGCTCACCGCCCAGGGCTGGACGCTCGCCGACACCCAGGCCAACTTCGTCTGGCTGCGCCTGGGCGAGCGCGCCCTGGACTTCGCCGCGGCCTGCGCGGCGGCGGGCGTGGTGGTCCGCCCCTTCCAGGGCGACGGCGTGCGGGTCACCATCGGCGAGGTGGCCGGCAACGACCTGTTCCTGGCGGCCGCGGAGGCCTTCCGCAAGGAGCTCTGAGCGTCGGCTGCAGCCGTTCCCCGGGGCCGGTCCGGCGCCGGGGGCGGGGGCCCGTGACCGTACGCCGGTCGCGGGCCCCGCGCCCGGGCCGCGGTGAGGAGCCGACCGGGAAACGCTGGGAGTCTGCTGGGAGCTCGGCCAACGTTCGGTCAGCGTTCGGTAGCGCACTCCCCGGCAGGGCCCGGAATGTCGGGGCTTGCCCCCCTTACGGCGGCCAGGAACCTTCCAGCCCGGGCGCAGGAACTCGAAAGGGCGCGGCGCGAAGCTGTGCGCCATGAAGGTCCTCCCCCGACGGCGTGGTGCCGTCCTCCTCAACTCCGCGCTCGGTGTGGCCCTGTTGGGTGGGGCCGCGCTGGCGTACACCACCCTGGACAGCGGCACCAGCTCCGCCGCCGGCAAGTCCGGTGTGCGGACCGCGACCGTGGCCAAGGGCACCGTCCTGGCCACCGTGTCCGGATCCGGCACCCTGGCCTCGCCGTCCGACGCCGGCCTCGACTTCACCACCGGCGGCCGGCTGACCTCGGTCAAGGTCGGCGTCGGCGACACCGTCAAGGCCGGCCAGGTGCTTGCCACGGTCGACACCACCTCCGCCCAGCAGCAGGTGAACGCCGCCACCTCGGCCCTCAACGCGGCCGAGGCCAACCTCACCAAGGCCGAGGCCGGCGAGACCGTCACCACCACCAAGCAACTGCCCGCGAGCGGCTCCGGCAGCTCCGGCGGCTCCGGCGGCTCCGGCCGCAGCGGCGGGAGCGGCTCCGGCGCCCCCACCACCCCGGCCCCGCAGACCACCACCGTCACCACCACCAAGGTGGACCAGGCCCAGGTCGCCCAGGCCCAGCAGCAGGTCGACACCGCCGAGACCACCCTCACCAACGCCAAGGCCGCCCTGGCCGGCACCACCCTGACAGCCGTCACCGACGGCACGGTGGCCTCGATCGGCGCCAAGGTCGGCGAGACCGTCTCCGGCACCGGCGGCAGCGGCTCCACCGGCTCCGGCAGCGGCGCGAGCAGCGGCTCGGGCAGCACGAAGACGGGCACCTCCTCGACCAGCGGCAGCACCACCCCGAGCGGGTTCATCGTGCTCACCAACCCGACCGGCATGCAGGTCACCGCCGCCTTCTCGGAACTCGACTCGCTGAAGCTCAAGAAGGGCCAGGCGGCCACCGTCACCCTGAACGCCCAGTCCGACACCAAGCTCGAGGCCACCGTGCTGTCGGTCAGCTCGCTGCCCAGCTCCTCGGGCGGCTCCTCCGGCGCGGTCCAGTACGGCGCGACCCTGCAGCTCACCGGCGACACCTCCAAGCTGCGCACCGGCCTGAGCGCGACCATCTCGGTGGTCACCGGCGAGGCCGACAACGCGCTGTCGGTGCCGACCGCGGCGCTGGCCGGCACCGGCACCGGCCGGACCGCCACCCTGGTCCACCAGGACGGCAGCACCGAGCGGGTCGCGGTCACGGTCGGCGTCGAGGGCGACGCCACCGTGCAGGTGGTGGACGGCCTCAAGGAGGGCGACCAGGTCGAGCTGACCAGCACCACGGCCGGCACCGGCAACGGCTTCCCCAGCGGCCGGTTCCCCGGCGCGGGCGGCGTCGGAGGTGCGGGCGGTGCGGCCGCGGTCGGCGGCGCCGGCTTCGGCGGCGGTGGTACGGCCGGTGGCGGCCGCGCCGGCGGCGGCAACGGCGGCGGGGGCCGCGGCTGATGACCGCTCAGAAGCCGCCGGCGGGCGCCAGGCCCCCGGTGATCCAGATCCGCCAGGTGATCAAGTCGTACGGCCACGGCGACGCCGTGGTGCACGCCCTGCGCGGCCCGTCCGCGCCGGGCGGCGGCGAGCCGCTCGGGGTCAGCCTCGACATCGCCGAGGGCGACTACGTCGCGGTGATGGGCAGCTCGGGCTCGGGCAAGTCCACCCTGATGAACATCCTCGGCTGCCTCGACGTGCCGACCTCCGGCCGCTACCTGCTGGACGGCATCGACGTCGGCCACCTGGACGAGGGCCAGCTGTCGCTGGTCCGCAACCGCAAGATCGGGTTCGTCTTCCAGTCCTTCAACCTGGTCCCGCGCACCACCGCGCTCGCCCAGGTGGAGCTCCCGCTCGCCTACGCGGGCGTACGCGCCGCCGAGCGCCGGCGCCGGGCGCTCGCCGCGCTCTCCCTGGTCGGCCTGGCCGAGCGGGCCGGGCACAAGCCCAACCAGCTCTCCGGCGGCCAGCAGCAGCGCGTCGCGGTGGCGCGGGCCCTGGTCACCGCACCGGCCATGCTGCTCGCCGACGAGCCCACCGGAAACCTCGACAGCCACTCCACCGAGGAGGTGCTGTCGATCATCGACGGGCTGAACGCGGCCGGCCGTACGGTCGTCCTGATCACCCACGAGGACGAGGTCGCCCGGCACGCCAAGCGCGTGATCCGGCTGATGGACGGCGCGATCGTCAGTGACGTGCGGCAGGCCGAGGTCGACGGCCCGCCGCCCGCGCTCGGCGTGGAGGTGGGCGTGTGATGCTCTGGCAGATGCTCCGGTTCGCGCTCGGCGGACTGGCGGCCAACAAGGTGCGCTCGGCGCTCACCATGCTCGGGGTCCTGATCGGCGTCGCCTCGGTGATCCTGCTGCTGGCGGTCGGCAACGGCTCCTCGGTCGCGGTCAAGGACTCGATCACCGCGCTCGGCACCAACTCCCTCACCGTGTCGTCCACCAGCGCCCGCGGCGCCGCCACGGCGGCCAAGAAGCTCACCGTCGAGGACGCCAAGGCGCTCGCCACCGCCACCGACGCCCCGGCGATCAAGTCGGTCGCACCGGTGGTCACCACCACCGCCACCGCGCTGTACGGGAACATCTCGTACCAGCCGGGTTCGGTGGTCGGCACCTACCCCGCCTACTTCGAGACCGCCAACCAGAAGGTCGCCCGCGGCGACTACTTCTCCAACGACGACGTGCTGAACTCCCGCAAGGTCGCGGTGCTCGGCTCCGCCACCGCGAAGCAGCTCTTCGACACCGAGGACCCGGTCGGCAAGAAGATCGTCCTCGGGTCGACCCCGTTCACCGTGGTCGGCGTGCTGCAGGCCAAGGGCAGCACCGGCTTCAACGACCCGGACGACGTGGTCATCGCCCCGCTGCCGACCGTCCAGAACGCCTTCACGGGCTTCGGCTCGGTCAACCAGATCCTGGTCCAGGCCGGCTCGGCCGAGCAGACCACCGAGGCGCAGAACGACGTCAGCCGGATCCTGCTCGGCACCCACGCCATCGCCGACCCGGCCAAGGCCGACTTCCGGATCAGCAGCCAGTCCTCGCTGCTGACGGCGCGGGAGAGCACCACCCGGACCTTCACCGTGCTGCTCGGCGCGGTGGCCGCGATCTCGCTGCTGGTCGGCGGGATCGGGATCACCAACATCATGCTGGTCACGGTCACCGAGCGGACCAAGGAGATCGGCATCCGCAAGGCGCTCGGCGCACCCCGGGCGGTGGTCCTCGGCCAGTTCCTGATGGAGTCGACGCTGCTCTCGGTGCTGGGTGCCGGACTCGGGGTGCTGGCCGGCCTGATCGGCTCGCACTTCAGCATCGTCGGCATCAAACCGGTGGTCATCCCCGAGTCGGTGCTCGGCGCCTTCGGGATCGCCGTCGCGATCGGACTGTTCTTCGGCAGCTACCCCGCCAACCGGGCCGCCCGACTGCGCCCGATCGACGCCCTGCGTCACGAGTGAACCCCTAGACCGATCAGGAGTGGTATCCCGCATGTCCACCAAGCCCAGCGACAACGAATCCGCGACCGAGCTGCTGGCCACCGCGCCGGACGCCCGCGACGTCTCCGCCGAACTCGCGGCCCCGCCACGCCGCAAGCTGCCCTGGCCGACCCTGGTGCTGGCCGGCTGCGTGATAGCCGTGGTCTCCTTCGCCGGCGGCGTCTGGTTCCAGAAGGACGGCGGCGGCAACGGCGGCGGCCAGCGGGCGACCGCGGGCGGCCAGGGCCAGAACGGCCAGGGCAACCGCCGCGGCGGCTTCGGCCAGGGCCAGAACGCCCCGGGGCAGGGCGGACAGGGCCAGGGCGGCCAGGGCCAGGGCGGGGCCGGCGGGTTCACCCGCGGCACGGTCAAGCAGGTCGACGGCACCACCGTCTACCTCACCGACGCGTCCGGCAACACCATCAAGGTGACCACCGGTGACTCCACCAAGGTCACGCTCAACAAGGAGGGCAAGGCCGCCGACCTGCAGCCCGGCCAGAGCGTCACGGTGGTCGGCAGCAAGGCCGCGGACGGCAGCTACACCGCCACCCAGCTCACCGAGGGCGCGGCCGGATTCGGCGGTTTCGGCGGCCGCGGCGGCGCGGCGGGCGGAGCGCCCGGCGGCGCCGGCGGCACGGCCTCCGGGACCGGCGGCAACTGACCCGGCACTGGGCCCCGCCCGGCCCCGACCCGTACGACGGGCCGGGGCCGGGCGCCGTGGGCGTACGGTGGCTCCGGACCCGGGGAGCCACGGCAGCCGGGCGGGGGAGGCGGCACCCGGGCCGGGGGAGTTGGCCAGAACCCGGTCGGCAGGGGTTTAATCCAAGCTTCATCAACCGCGCATAGCCTCCCCGGGCTATCGTCCGATGAGCAACCATCGACCGACCGGGAGGCGGATCACCGTGTCAGGGACAGCACAGCCGGCCGGCAGCCCGGCCCTCGGCACCACCTCCGGCGAGGCATTCCTGCTGGTCGTGGACGACGAGCCGAACATCCGCGAGCTGCTCTCCGCCTCGCTGCGGTTCTCCGGTTTCCGGGTGGTGTCGGCCGCGACCGGCGAGGAGGCGCTCGCCGCCGTCGCCGCCGAGCGGCCCGACCTGGTGGTCCTCGACGTGATGCTGCCGGACCTGGACGGCTTCGCGGTGGTCCAGCGGCTGCGCGAGCAGTCCCAGTGGCCGCAGGGCGGCGAGCACGTCCCGGTGCTCTTCCTCACCGCCAAGGACGGCACCGGCGACAAGGTGCAGGGCCTCGCGGTCGGCGCGGACGACTACGTCACCAAGCCGTTCAGCCTGGAGGAGCTGATCGCCCGGATCCGGGCGATCCTGCGCCGGGCCGGCGGCCCGGCCGAGGACGGCCGGCTGATGGTCTCCGACCTGGTCCTCGACCCGCTGGCGCACGAGGTGACCAGGGCCGGCGTCCCGGTCTCGCTGTCGCCGACCGAGTTCAAACTGCTGCACTACCTGATGGCCAACGTCGGCCGGGTGGTCTCCAAGGCGCAGATCCTCGACCACGTCTGGGCCTACGACTTCGGCGGCGACCTCTCCATCGTCGAGTCCTACATCTCGTACCTGCGCCGCAAGCTCGACTCCGGCACCGCCGCGCACGGCCCCAAGCTGATCCACACCGTCCGCGGCATCGGCTACGCCCTGCGCCGCCCCCCGCAGGGCTGAGCGGCCCGTGCGGTCCGTCGCCCGGCTCTCGCTCCGCGCCCGGCTGCTGGTGCTGGCCCTGCTGCTGGTCACCACCGGGCTGGTGGTGAGCGACACCCTGGTGCTCGGCGCGGTCAAGGTCCAGCTGGTCGAACGGGCGGACCAGCAGCTGGAACGCTTCGCCCAGCCGCTCGCCCACCGCCAGCCCGGCGCCCGGCTGCCCGGCGCGCTCGGCCAGGGACCGGGCCAAGGACTGGGCCAAGGACCGGGCCTGGGTCCGGGCCTGGGGCCACGGGCGGGCGGCCAGGGTGCCGGCCAGAACGGCGCGCAGGCCAACCAGAACGCGCAGGCCAACCAGAACGCGCAGGCGGGCCAGAACCCCCAGGGTCCGGCCGCGGGTGACGGGTTCGGCCAGGGCTTCGGCCGCCGGCCGGGTCCGTTCCTGCCCAGCCAGTACGTGGTGCAGTACCTGGCGGTCGACGGCACCGTCCAGGACATCTACCGCCAGCCGATCGACGACACCGACCCGCTCCCCAAGGTGGCCAAGCTCACCCCGGCGGAGATCTCCGCCCGCGGCGACGACTGCTTCACCGTCCCCGGGGAGCACGGCGACGGCAGCTGGCGGGTGCTCGTGCTGCCGATCCAGCGGCCGGCCGTGGCCGGCGGCCCCGCGGGCGGCGCCCCCGCCATCGGTGCCCCCGCCACCGGTGCGACGGCCGCCACCAGCGACTTCGCCGCCCCGAGCTACCTGCTGGTCGCGGTCTCGCTGGACGACGTGGACGCGGTGCTGGCCCGGCTGCGGACCACCTTCCTGACCATCGGCGGCTCGGTGCTGCTGGGCATCGCCGCGCTCGGTGCGTTCGCGGTCCGGGCGGGGCTGCGGCCGCTGCGCAAGATCGAGCAGGGCGCCCAGAGGATCGCCTCGGGCGAGCTCTCGCACCGGATGCCGGAGCTCGGGCAGCGGACCGAGATCGGCCGGCTCTCCACCGCGCTGAACGGGATGCTGAGCCAGATCGAGGCGGCGTTCTCCGCCCGGGCCGCCTCGGAGGCCCGGATGCGGCGCTTCGTCGCGGACGCCTCGCACGAGCTGCGGACCCCGCTGGCCGGGATCCGGGGCTTCGCGGAGCTGCACCGGATGGGCGCGCTGCAGGACGTTGACCGGGCGATGGACCGGATCGAGAGCGAGGCGGTCCGGCTCGGCACCCTGGTGGAGGACCTGCTGACGCTGGCCCGGCTGGACGAGGAGCGGCCGCTCGACCTCGCACCGATGGACCTGCGCACGCTGGCCGCCGACGCGCTGCACGACCTGACCGCGCTGGACCCGGGCCGGCCGGTCACCCTGACCGGCCCGGACGGCACCGGCGCCCCGCAGCCCGCGCCGGTGCTGGGCGACGAGTCCCGGCTGCGCCAGGTGGTCACCAACCTGGTCGGCAACGCGGTCAAGCACACCCCGGCGGGCACCGCCGTCCGGATCGGGGTCGGCACGGTGGACGGCCGCTGCCTGCTGGAGGTGGCGGACCAGGGACCTGGCCTGACCGAGGGTCAGGCGCTGCAGGTCTTCGAGCGGTTCTACCGGGTCGACCCCTCGCGCAGCCGCCTGGAGGGCGGGGGCGCCGGCCTCGGCCTGGCCATCGCCTCGGCGCTGGTGCACGCGCACGGCGGTGACCTCACCCTGGACACTGCCCCCGGGCGCGGCTCGGCCTTCCGGGTACAGCTGCCGCACCAGCGCTGAGGGCCGCGCTGTCAAGTGCCCGGGCGTCCAAACGGCCGCCCGGGCGGTGGCTTGTGAGGCCGCTCCGATAGCCCGGATCATCGAACCCCACCCCCCTGTTCGAACGCGGATAAGCATGGTGGATACTCACCTTGTGAACGTGTTCACTTTCACAAGCGGGCAAGCTTGGCATGGCTGGTAGCGGTTTCATGCTAATGATGCGTTTTGCCCGCTGTGTGGTGGATCAGGGCATACCGAGCACGGAAGAGAGGGCGCCGTGGAGCTGGCAGTGGCTCACGAGACCATCGCGCGTTGGCAGTTCGGCATCACCACCGTCTACCACTTCCTCTTCGTCCCGCTGACGATCAGCCTGTCGGCGATAGTGGCGGGGCTGCAGACCGCCTGGGTGCGCACCGGCAAGGAGAAGTACTTCCACGCCACCAAGTTCTGGGGCAAGCTCTTCCTGATCAACATCGCGATGGGCGTGGTCACCGGCATCGTCCAGGAGTTCCAGTTCGGGATGAACTGGTCCGACTACTCGCGCTTCGTCGGCGACGTCTTCGGGGCCCCGCTCGCGATGGAGGCGCTGATCGCCTTCTTCTTCGAGTCGACCTTCATCGGCCTGTGGATCTTCGGCTGGGACCGGCTGCCGAAGAAGATCCACTGTGCCTGCATCTGGCTGGTCGCGATCGGCACGGTGCTCTCCGGCTACTTCATCCTGGCCGCCAACTCCTGGATGCAGCACCCCGTCGGGTACCGGATCGACCCGGCCACCGGCAAGGCGCAGCTGACCGACATCGGCCGGGTGCTGTTCCAGAACACCACCCTGGTGCAGGTCTTCCACACCCTGACCGCGGCCTTCCTGACCGGCGCCGCCTTCATGGTCGGCATCGCCTCGTACCACCTGTGGCGGGCCGAGCGGGGCAAGGAGGGCGACGGCCGCAAGACCGCCGCGATGCGCACCTCGCTGCGGGTCGCGCTGGTCATCGCGGTGCTCGGGGGCCTGGGGACCGCGGTCAGCGGCGACACCCTGGCCAAGGTGATGTTCGAGCAGCAGCCGATGAAGATGGCCTCCGCGGAGGCGCTGTGGGACACCCAGGCGCCCGCGCCGTTCTCGATCTTCGCGGTCGGGGACGTCAGCCAGGGCCACAACTCGGTCGAGCTGGAGATCCCCGGGATACTGTCCTTCCTCGCCCACAGCGACTTCTCCACCGCCGTCCCCGGCATCAACGACACCGCCGCCGCCGAGGCCGCCCGCTACGGCGGACAGCCCGACGACTACATCCCGAACATCTTCGTCACCTACTGGGGCTTCCGCCTCATGATCGGCTTCGGGATGACCTCCTTCGTGGCCGCGCTGATCGGCCTGTGGACCACCCGGCGCCGGTTCTGGCTCGCGCCCGAGCACCGCACCGGCGAGGACGAGGCGCCGAAGCTGATGCTCACCAGGAACCGCGAACTCGGCCCGCTCCTGACGAAGTGGAGCTGGCGGATCGGCATCCTCACCATGGGCTTCCCGCTGATCGCCAACAGCT
Source organism: Kitasatospora sp. MBT63 (assembly GCF_000710465.2). Lineage (GTDB taxonomy): Bacteria > Actinomycetota > Actinomycetes > Streptomycetales > Streptomycetaceae > Kitasatospora. The sequence goes on from NZ_JAIZ01000032.1 coordinate 21,769, forward strand.
TCGGCTGGATCTTCACCGAGATGGGCCGCCAGCCCTGGGTGGTCTTCGGCCTGATGCGCACCGCCGACGCGGTCTCCCCCAACGTCTCCGTCGGCACCCAGATCGGCGCCCTGACCACCTTCACCCTGCTCTACGCGGTACTCGCCGTGATCGAGGTGAAGCTGCTGGTCAAGTACGCCAAGGCCGGCCCCGTCACGTCCGAGGAGCCCCCCACCAAGGACCCGACCCTGCGCGGCCCGTCCCCGGACGAGGACGCCGACCAGCCCCTCGCCTTCGCGTACTGAGGACGGAACGAGCATGCACCTCAACGACTTCTGGTTCGTCCTCATCGCCGTCCTGTGGACCGGCTACTTCTTCCTGGAGGGCTTCGACTTCGGGATCGGCATCCTCACCCGGACCCTGGCCCGCGACACCACCGAACGCCGGGTCCTGATCAACACCATCGGCCCGGTCTGGGACGGCAACGAGGTCTGGCTGCTGACCGCCGGCGGCGCCACCTTCGCCGCCTTCCCGGACTGGTACGCCACCCTGTTCAGCGGCTTCTACCTGCCGCTGCTGGCCATCCTGGTCTGCCTGATCGTGCGCGGGGTCGCCTTCGAGTACCGGGCCAAGCGCACCGGCGAGCGCTGGCAGCGCAACTGGGAGCTGGCCATCTTCTGGACCTCGCTGATCCCGGCCTTCCTGTGGGGCGTCGCCTTCGCCAACATCGTGCACGGCGTGGACATCGACCGGGACAAGAACTACGTCGGCGGCTTCTGGGACCTGCTCAACCCGTACGCCATCCTCGGCGGACTGGTGACGCTGGCGCTGTTCACCTTCCACGGCGCGGTCTTCGCGGCGCTCAAGACCGTCGGCGACATCCGCGAGCGGGCCCGCGCCCAGGCGCTCGGCCTCGGCCTGGCCACCGCGGTGCTCGCGGTGGTCTTCCTGGTCTGGACCCAGTCGCACTCCGGCAACGGCTGGAGCCTGGCCGCCCTGGTGGTCGCGGTGCTCGCCCTGGTCGCGTCGCTGGCCGCCAACAAGGTCGCCCGCGAGGGCTGGGCGTTCGTGTTCTCCGGGCTCACCGTGGTGGCCGCCGTCGCCGTGCTCTTCCTGGCGCTGTTCCCCGACGTGATGCCCTCCACCCTCGACCCGGCCTACTCGCTGACCGTCACCAACTCCGCCTCCTCGCCGTACACCCTCAAGGTGATGACCGTCGTCGCGGCCGTCTTCACCCCGATCGTGCTGCTCTACCAGAGCTGGACGTACTGGGTATTCCGCAAGCGGATCGGCGTCCAGCACATCCCGGCCGCCCCCCGGCCCGCCGACCACTGACCCGGAGCGACGGAGCACCACGATGGAGCGTCAGCAGCGGATGCGGCCGGTCGACCCGAGACTGCTCACCCACGCCCGCACCACCCGGGCCTTCCTCGCCGGGTCCGTCCTGCTCGGCGCGGCGGGCGCGGTGCTGGTGGTGGTCCAGGCCGGCCTGATCGCCGAGATCGTGGTCCGGGCCTTCCAGCAGCACGCGTACGGGCTCACCGGGCCGCTGCTGTGGCTGGCCGCCACCGCGGTCGGCCGGGCCGCCGTCGCCTGGCTCACCGAGCTGACCGCGCACCGCTCGGTCGCCCGGGTGAAGTCCACCCTGCGCGGCCGCCTGCTGGAGCACGCCACCGCGCTCGGCCCGTCCTACCTGGCGGGCCGGCGCACCGGCGAGCTCACCGCGCTCGCCACCCGCGGCATCGACGCGCTGGACGACTACTTCGCCCGCTACCTGCCGCAGCTGGCGCTCGCCGTGGTCGTCCCGGTGGTGGTGCTGGCCCGGATCCTGGGCGCCGACTGGGAGTCGGCCGCCGTCATCGCCGCGACCCTGCCGCTGATCCCGCTGTTCATGGTGCTGATCGGCCTGGCCACCCAGGCCAGGATGGACCGCCAGTGGGAGGGCCTGGCCCGGCTCTCCCACCACTTCCTGGACGTGGTGGCCGGGCTGCCCACCCTCAAGGTGTTCGGCCGGGCCAAGGCACAGGCCCGCACCATCGCCCGGGTCACCGACGAGTACCGCCGGGCCACCCTGCGGACCCTGCGGATCGCGTTCATCTCCTCGTTCGCCCTGGAACTGCTCGCCACCCTCTCGGTCGCGCTGGTCGCCGTCTCGGTCGGCTTCCGCCTGGTCGACGGCACCCTCGGCCTGGAGACCGGGCTGCTGGTGCTGATCCTCGCCCCCGAGGTCCACCTGCCGATCCGCCAGGTCGGCGCGCTCTACCACTCCAGCGTCGAAGGGCTGACCGCCGCCGGGCAGATCTTCGAGGTGCTCGAGACCCCGCTGCCCGCCGCCGGGACCCGCCCGGTGCCACCGCTGCGGGGGGCGGACATCACCCTCACCGGTGTCACCGTCACCCACCCGGGCCGCACCGCCCCCGCCCTCGACGGCGTCACCCTCACCCTCGGACCGGGCACCACCACCGCACTCACCGGCCCCAGCGGCGCCGGAAAGTCCACCCTGCTCGCCGTCCTGCTCGGCTTCACCCCGCCCACCGCCGGGAGCGTCCGGATCGGCGGCACCGACCTCGCCGACCTCGACCCGGCCGAGTGGCGCCGGCAGATCGCGTGGGTCCCGCAGCACCCCCAGCTGTTCGCCGGCACCATCGCCGACAACGTCCGCCTCGCCCGGCCCGACGCCACCGACCAGCAGGTCCGCGCCGCCCTCGCCGCCGCCCACGCCACCGACTTCGCCGACCCGGCCGCCGTGCTCGGCGAAGGCGGCGCCGGACTCTCGGCCGGCCAGCGCCAGCGGATCGCGCTGGCCCGGGCCCTGCTCGCGGACCGCCCGCTGGTCCTCCTGGACGAGCCGACCGCCAACCTCGACGGCGAGAGCGAGGCCGCCGTGGTGGACGCCGTCCGCGCCCTCGGCGAAGGCCGCACCGTCCTGCTGGTCGCCCACCGCCCGGCCCTGCTCGCCGTCGCCGGCCACCGCCACCACCTGCCCGGCCCCCCGCTGCCGCCCACCGCCCCCGCCCAGCACGACC
>NZ_JAIZ01000033.1 GCF_000710465.2 Kitasatospora sp. MBT63
CCCGCAAGAAGTCCGACCCCGGCGACGCCCTGGTCCTGGCGAACATCCTGCGCACCGACATGCCCATGCACCGCCCGCTCCCCGCCGACACCGACCTCGCCCGCGCGATCGCGGTGCTGGCCCGAGCCCAACAGGACGCCACCTGGAACCGCCAGCAGATCTCCAACCGGCTCCGCTCCCTGCTCCGCGAGTACTACCCCGCCGCCCTCGACGCCTTCGGACCCTGGCAGAACGGCCTCTGCCGCTCCGAGGCCCGCGAACTCCTCAAGCTCGCCCCCACCCCGGCCCGCGCCGCCCGCTTGACCCGCAGCCAGATCGCCGCCGCCCTCAGACGGGCCGGCCGCAGCCGCAAGCTCGACACCGAGACCGACCGGCTGCGCGAGGTCTTCCGCGCCGAGTACGCCCACCAGCCCCAGCTCGTCGAGGACGCCCTCGGCAAGCAGATGCTCGCCCTCCTGCACCAGCTCGACGCCACCTGCCAGGCCGCCGAGGAACTGGCCCAGGCCGTCGAGGAGCTCTTCCCCCAGCACCCCGACGCGGAGATCCTCCTGTCCTTCCCGGGTCTGGGCACCCAACTGGCCGCCCGCGTCCTGGCCGAGGTCGGCGACGACCACACCCGCTTCGCCGACGCCCGCGGCCTCAAGGCCTACGCCGGAGCCGCGCCGGTCACCCGCGCCTCCGGCAAGAAGAGCCACATCGGCCGGCGCATCGTCAAGAACGACCGCCTCAACCACACCGGCTACCTCTGGGCGTTCTCCGCCCTCACCGCCTCACCCGGAGCCGGCGCCCACTACCGCGCCCGCCGCGAACACGGAGACTGGCACGCCGCCGCCCAACGCCACCTCTTCAACCGCCTGCTCGGACAGCTCCACCACTGCCTCCAGCACCACGAACGGTTCGACGAGAACACCGCCTTCCCCGCAGCCGGCGCCTCACAGGCAGACGCAGAGGCAGCTGCCGCGTGACCCCGGCGGACTCGCCCCCAAAACTTGACGCGCTAACCCCGTGCGATGTCTCACGGGCAGTTACCGCTCGGCCGCTGAGCTGGCCGGATGCGACCACCACACGGTCGCCCGCTATGTGAAGATGCGCGCGGCCGGCCAGCAGCCTGACCAGCGCCGACACCGCGATCGGGCGATCGACGCCTTCCTGCCCAAGATCGAGGAGCTCGTGGTCCGCTCCGGCGGCAGGATCCGCGCCGACGTGGTCCACAAGCGGATCTCCGCGATGGGCTTCACCGGCGGGGAACGCACCACCCGCCGCACTGTCGCCGAGGCGAAAGCCCAGTTCAGGGCCGGGCAGCGGCGAATCTACCGGCCCTGGATCACCGAGCCGGCGCTCTGGCTGCAGTGGGACTGGGGCGAGGGCCCGACCATCGGCGGGCGGCGGACCTCGCTGTGGTGCGCGTGGCTGGCCTGGTCCCGCTTCCGGGTCGTGATCCCGGTCTGGGACAAGACCCTGCCCACGATCACCGCCTGCCTCGATGCCACCTTGCGCAGGATCGGTGGAGTGCCCGCCTACGCGTTGACCGACAACGAGAAGACGGTCAGCACCGACCACATCGCCGGGATCGCGGTCCGCAACCCGGAGATCGTCGAGGTCGCCCGGCACTACGGCATGACCATCCGCACCTGCCTGCCCGCCGACCCGGAGACCAAGGGCGGCTCGGAGGCGACCGTGCGGATCGCCAAGGCAGACCTGGTCCCCAAGGACGTCAACCTCCTTGAGGAATACCGCAGTTTCGCCGTGTTGGAGGCGGCCTGCCGCAGCTTCTGCGAAGAGGTCAACAACCGCGTCCACCGCGAGACCCGCCGCCGCCCGGTCGAGATGCTCGCCGAGGAACAACAACGGCTGCACCCGCTGCCCAAGCAGCCCTTCACCGTCGCGTTCGGCACCACCCGCCGGGTCAACTGGGACGCGACGATCTCGGTGGAGGCGGTCCGTTACTCGGTCCCGCACCCGCTGATCGACACCCGGGTCTGGGCCCGGTTCCACGGCGACGAGCTCATCGTCACCGCCGTCCAGGCCGACGGAACCGCCTCCGAAGTGGCCCGCCACCAGCGCGGCACCCCGGGCAGCCCGGTCATCGACGAGGCCCACTACCCCGAGCGCGAGGACAAGGAGGGCGACCGCACCCCGCGCGCCACCAGCGCCGAGGAGGCCGCGTTCCTGATGATCGGCCCCGGAGCCGCCGCCTGGCTGGTCGAGGCAGCGACCGCCGGGACCCGCAGGGTCAAGGCCAAGATGGCCGAAGCCGTCGCGCTGTCCAAACTGTTCCCCGCTGCCCAGGTCGATCGGGCCCTGGGCACCGCCGCGGTCACCGGCCGCTTCGCCGAGAAGGACCTGCTGTCGATCCTCGATTACCAGGCCAGACACGGCATCCCCGAACCCACCCGCGCGAGCGAGACCCACAGCCTGCAGCCCGGCACCTCCGCCTGGGCCCGCTTCGGCCCCACCACCAGCACCGACGCGACCGACGACGAACAGGACGACCTTCGATGACGACCCCGCTCCGCAGCGTCCCCGGCTCGGCCGGCGATCCCCTGAACGAGGCGATCGCGCTGACCCGGCGCTTGAAGCTGCCTCACATCCGTCGCGCGCTGGGCGACTTGATCCCCACCGCGAAGGCCCAGCGTTGGGACCCGGCCGAGGTCGTCCGTGTCCTGCTGGCCGAGGAGGCCGCCGGCCGTGACCGCGCCAACCTTCACACCCGCCGCAAGCGGGCCGGGTTCCCCGCCGGGAAGACGTTCGGCGACTGGGACGAGACGGCATCCTCCATACCCCGCGCCACCCAGGACGCCCTCAAGACCCTGGAATGGGTCAGGCGCCGGGAGAGCCTTTGCGTCTGCGGACCGTCCGGCACGGGAAAGTCACACTTCACCGAGGCTCTCGGGCAGGCCGCGGTCGAGGCCGGGATGACGGTTGCCTGGTTCACCATCGAGGACCTCGGCGCCCTGGTCCGCCGCCACCGCGCGGACGACTCCATCGCCCGAGCCCTGGCCCGGGTCATCCGATCCGACTTGATCATCGTCGATGACATCGGCCTGCTGCCGGTCAGCCCCGACGCAGCCGAGGGCTTCTACCGACTGGTGGATGCCGCCTACGAACGCCGCGCGCTCGCGGTCAGCAGCAACCTGCACCCCTCGGGATTCGACGAGATCATGCCGAAGACCCTGGCCACGGCCACCGTCGACCGGCTCATGCACCACGCTCACATCGTGGTCACCCAGGGTGACAGCTTCCGGCTCACCCAGGCCACCTCCGGTCAGGGCGTCAAGCCCTTCAGCTGATCACCACACGACCCAGGGCGGGGAGATATCTGGCCGCCGTTGGGGAGAACCCGCAGGCCACCAGTGGGGAGAACTCCTGGCCGCCTATGGGGAGAACTTCAAGACCGTTGACACACGGTCGCGCCCTCGGGGGTGAAGACCACGGAGGAGGAGCCCCGCAGCTGGCGGGGGCCTCCTTCACACCTCGAGGAGATCCGCCGCCGATATCAGATGGCGGCGAACGACTTTGACGGCCCCGGGGTCCTTGGCGGGGTCGTTGATCCATCGGTGTGCTTGTTCAAGGAACCATTCGATCGCCCAGACCCGGTGCCATCCCAGCGCCCACGCCTCCGGGGGCAGCCCGCCGCGGCGGGCGAGCGCGTCACGTGGCCCTCCTGCGGCGATGTAGGCGTCGATGAGTCCGCGCAGGCGTGCCGGATCCGGGGGCTGCCTGAGAGTGAGGCCCTGCCAGGAGGCGAGGTCGAGGAGGCCCGGTCCGGTGAAGGAGTGGGCGAAGTCCAGCAGGTGCCGGCCCCGGGGGCCGATGTGCAGGCTGGACGGATGGTATTCGGAGTGCACCCAGCCGAAGGGAGCGGTCTGTGCGCCGACTGCCTTCTTCTTCGCGGCGTGCGCGAGGGCGTACAGGATGCCGGTGAGGTCTTCGGTCCCTTCCGTCCAGCGGTCGGCGGCGTGCAGTCGTTTCAGGTGACCCAGGGCTTTGCCGGGCAGGGCCGCCAAGGCGTTCTGATCCAGCGTCGGCAATGACGGTGGCGGGGCGGCTGCGTGCAGGAGCGCGGCGGCTGTGGCGGCTTCGCTGTCGGTGGCTTCGCGCTGCGGGTCGCCGAGGTCTTCGAGCACCATCACGAGCAGGCCGCCTCGCCGGGCTGAGCCGACCACGTGGGGCACCGGGACGCCAGCCCGTGCGGCGGTCCGCAGTATCCGGTCCTCCCGGGTGAACGGCTCGCGCGCGTACTTCAGGACGGCGGTGGTGCCGTCGGGGTAGGTCAGCCGTTCGACTCCTGACATGGACCAGACGCGCAGCGGAAGCCGGGTAGGCGCCCGGTGGCCGGCGGCGTCGGTGATCTCGTCCAGGAGGCCGCTGATCAGGGCCGGGTCCATGGGTGGGTCGGTCACTTCCCGGCCAGCGAGTGGTCGCGCCGGTGGTCGCGCCAGGCGAGAGCGGAGGCGGCCATGGACCGTGTCCACGCTGCCGCCGACGCCTGGGCGTGGACCTCCCGCCAGTAGCGGGCGTTGGCCTCGGCGAAGGCGAGGAGGACCTTGGGGTCCGCGGCTTCGAACGCCGGCAGCCGGCCGGCCCACTGCTCGGCCTGCCGAGGGGTGTGTCCGGCGTCGATCAGGCGTACGGCCCAGACGGCCGGGTCGGCCCAGCCCGGGCCCCGGGTGGGCCAGGCCCAGTCGATGAGGTGGGCGGCGTGGTCGACCAGGACGTTGTGCGGGGCCATATCGGTGTGCAGGAGCGCGTCCCCGTCGAACAGCTCCGGGGTGTCGCCGTAGGGCGCGTACCGCTTGGAGAAGCTCAGCAGCGGGATGTCCGGGCAGGGGGTGTGGGCGAGTTCCGTCAGCGCTTCGACGACCAGGGGCAGGTCGGGGCTGCCCGGTGAGAAGTCGGCGAGGTGGCCCTCGATCGCCTCGAAGCCGAGCAGGTCCCAGCCCCCGGCCTGCAGGTGCCACAGCAGTCGGGGGGACGACTTGGGCAGGTGCGGGTTGACGGCGGCTTCGCGCAGTTGCGTCTTGACCTGGCGGTTGTCGACGGGGATGCCCTTGATGAACACCTCGCCGGAGGCGGTCAGGGCTTTCACGGCGACGCCGGAGTTCGCTCCGGTGGACGCGTCGGCGGTGGTCAGGAAGGGGCCGGTGTGCTCCTGGACGGCGGCGCGGGCGGCAGGCGGGAGGTGGTGCCAGGCGAGGCGGTTCATCGACACTGCTGGACTCCAGAGGGGCGGTGGGTGGTGCCCCGACCTGGGCCGGGGCACCACCGGACGTGCTAGTACGGCTGGGATTCACTCGACGAGCAGGAGCACATGACGACCTCCAGGACGTCGTCCAAGTCGCCGACGAACACGACCTCCTCGTCCTCAAGGGGCCGCTCGGTGAGCGTAAGCGCTACGGGTACCGGCATGGGTTTACCTCCCTCCGTGCTGGCAGTAGGTGTTGAGCGGGGCCTTCGCCTCCTGGTAGAGCTTGGCCAGCGGCCGGCAGGTGAAGCAGGTGCCGGACAGCGTGCAGCCGGAGCATCCACCGGTGCGAAGCTGGAGGGAGTCGGCGACGGCGCCCAGTTGGCGCAGGCCGTCGACGCCGTCGGTGATCAGGTCGAACTGGGGGTCGCGGCCGACCTTGCAGATCGACGCCTTCCCCCAGGGGTCGGCGTGGAAGAAGGTGTGCCCGGCGTTGCAGCCCTGGAAGGGCCTGCGTGGCATGACGTAGTCGGCGGCCTGGGTGCCCATCCGCTCGCCGCCGCCCTCGATGGTGGGGCTCATCGTGGTGAACACGTGGTGAGGGAAGCCGTACCGGTCGGCCAGCGCCTGCATCTGGGGGATCTCTCCCGCGTTGCGCTCGGAGACCACGATGTTCAGCTTCAGGGGCAGGCCCGCGTCCTGGGAGGCTTCCAGGCCCTTTATGAACCGGTCGAACGCGCCTCGGTTGCGGGTCATGCCGTCGTAGGAGGCGGCGGTGGCGCCGTAGACGCTGACCGCGATCAGGTAGGGGCGGTGGCGGGCGAAGAGCTCCTGGACGCGCGGCTTGGACAGCTGGCTGCCGTTGCTGGCGATCGAGACCATTAGCCCCAGCTCGTTCGCGTACTGGTAGGCGGCCGGGAAGTCGCGGTCGATCAGCGGCTCGCCGCCGGTTATCTGGAACCACAGGGCGCCGGAGTCCCGGACGACGTTCAACATCTTGACCTTGTCTTCCCAGGCCAGGCCCTCGAAGTTCTTCAGGCCGAGGTAGCAGTGCTCGCAGTCGTAGTCGCAGCCCTTGTTGATCTCCCACGACGCGCGGCCGTAGCCGAGCCCGGCGGGCTGCCGGACCAGGACCGTCTCGTGGAGCCGCCGCCCGTCCAGGACCACACCCCAGGCGTTGCGGGCCGCCTCCGCGAGCCATCCGGGCACCATGGCCTGCGGCGGCGCATCCAGGAGCTCCCGGTATCGGCCCCCGCCGATCCGCAGGCCCTCGCGCCGGCCGGGCCGGACGGCCACATAGCCGTCCAGGAACGGAGAAGCGATCAAGTCGTGCATGGACACTCCCTTGGACGGCGGGCGAGATGGCGGGGTCGCGCAGTGGAATGGGTGTGCGGGGACAGCAGCCCCAACCCAGCGGGGCTGTATCGGCTCGGCCGAGCGTCGGACGGGTCTATGGCCTTCTCCTCGGCGGATGGGACTGGGGGCGGCCGGGTGACCGTGGAGCCGCGGCGTGTGCTCGGTGGTGCCGAGGTGCTGGCCGGTCATGACGCACCCCGCAGGTCCGCATGCACCGTCTTCCCCAGCGGCTCCAGGGTGGTGCCCCACTGGCCTCTGGTGAGCTGGTGCACGAGGGCGAGGCCCCGCCCGCCCTCGGCCTTCAAGCCGGCGTCGATCAGCACGGGCAGGACACGGCTGCCGTCGGTCACCGAGATCCGTACTGCCGTAGCGGTGATCCGGGTGACCTCGACGGTCATCCTGAGGAGACAGCCGGTCTTGGAGGCGTTGCCCACGAGCTCGGAGGCGATCAGCTGGGCGTCGTCGATCAGGTCGTCCAGCTCCCACTCGGCCAGCTTGTCGCGGACCAGGCGGCGGGCCGCCGAGGCCGACTCGGGCCGGTAAGGCAAGTGAGCAATGGACGGCTTCTCGACGGCGGGCGCCGGGGCGGTCGCCGTGCTCACGAGGCCGGGCGCATCCGGGGGTCGGCGGCCGGGGAGAAGTCGGCCCAGCCGGCCGCCGCGGTGGCCAGGGCCCTCCGCCGCAGGCGGTCCCCGGCGGATCTGCGCGGCCCGGACGGCGCCGGGGCGGGGTGCGGCGGGCGGCGGGTGGCGGCCATCACGGGCTCCAGAGGGATCAGCGGTGTGGTGGAAGCGCCGGTCCGGACCGCGCGTGGATCCGGACCGGGCTCATGCCCCGGCTTCACGTCGCGGGGGCCTGAACACCACGATGCCGCTGATGTAAGGCCGTGAATTTCACCAGAAGTGAAAGATCGTCAGATGCCCGTTCGTGTGATCCAGGTTGACAGCCGTACACTCCGGCGGCTAGCGGAGCGTGACAACGCGGTCACAGTCTCGCGGGCGAGCGGGTGCCGGGAGACCTGCTCGGGCGCCACCGCGTACGCGGCATCCAGCTGGTCGAGCGCGGCTTCGGGCTTGGCCATCCACCGGTAGGCGCGGGCCAGGTCGATGTGATGGTGTCCGATCCTGGTCGGCGCCCACCCGGCCGGGAACCGCAGGCCCTTCGCGGCGTCCACCGCCTGGTCGTGTTCACCGGCCTCCACCAGCGTCATCACCCGGTGGACCTGCACGTTCGTGGGCCCGAAGTGCAGTGACAGGTCCAGCCGCTCGCCGGTCCTGGCGGCAACCTTCTGAGCCTCGTCCAGGTGATGCTTCATCACGTCCGTCTCCCGGGCGCGGGCGGCGACCACGGCGGAGCCGAGGTGGAGCTGCCCCTCGGTGACCAGCGCGCTCGGCGTCTTGGCGTCCGTGCCCTCCAGGTGGCCCCGGCCGGACTCCTGAAGACGCCGGCATGCCGCCAGGTCGCCGACGCGCAGGTAGGCGGTGACCCGCAGGTACTCGCGGGCGGCCCGCAGAGCGGGAGCACGATCACCGGCCCGCTGAGCGGCCCAGTCCATCGATGCTGTTGGTGATCTTCAAGTGTCGCGGGTTCGAGTCC
>NZ_JAIZ01000034.1 GCF_000710465.2 Kitasatospora sp. MBT63
CCGCCCGGCGCCCCACCGCCCCGGCAGATCTCGGTCCCGCATCGAAAGGGGCCTCCCCTAGCGCATGACTACGCGCGTAGATATGCTGGTCTGGTGACTATGTCCACTCTTGCAGCCAACGCCCCCGATGCTGCGGGCAGCGGTCTCGCAGACGTCGCCGCGTCCGAGGCATCGCTCCGCCGCTTCCTGCACGGCCTGCCCGGTGTCGACCAGGTCGGCCTGGAAGCCCGCGCCGCCTCCCTCGGCACCCGGTCGATCAAGACCACGGCCAAGGCCCGCGCCATCGATCTGGCCATCTCGATGATCGACCTGACCACGCTCGAGGGCGCGGACACGGTCGGCAAGGTGCGCTCGCTCTGCATCAAGGGCCGCAACCCCGACCCCACCGACCCGAGCACCCCGCAGGTGGCCGCGATCTGCGTCTATCCGGACATGGTCGCGACCGCGAAGGCCACCCTGGCCGGGACCCCGATCCAGGTCGCCTCCGTCGCCACCGCGTTCCCGGCCGGCCGCGCCGCCCTGCCGGTGAAGCTGGCCGACACCGCCGACGCGGTGGCCGCCGGCGCCGACGAGATCGACATGGTGATCGACCGGGGAGCCTTCCTCTCCGGCCGCTACCTCGATGTCTTCAACGAGATCGTCGCCGTCAAGGAGGCGTGCAAGCGCGCCGACGGCAGCTACGCCCACCTCAAGGTGATCTTCGAGACCGGCGAGCTGCAGACGTACGACAACGTGCGCCGCGTCTCCTGGCTGGCGATGCTGGCCGGTGCCGACTTCATCAAGACCTCCACCGGCAAGGTCGCGGTCAACGCGACTCCCCCGGTGACCCTGCTGATGCTGGAGGCGGTCCGCGACTTCCGCGCGGCGACCGGCGTCCAGATCGGCGTGAAGCCGGCCGGCGGCATCAAGACCACCAAGGACGCCATGAAGTACCTCGTCATGGTCAACGAGACCCTCGGCGACGACTGGCTGTCCCCGCACTGGTTCCGTTTCGGCGCCTCCAGCCTGCTCAACGACCTGCTGATGCAGCGTCAGAAGCTCACCACCGGCCGGTACTCCGGTCCCGACTACGTGACGGTGGACTGACCATCATGGCCAAGAACAAGAAGACCGAAGAGCCCCAGGCCCAGGCTGCCGCCGCCCCGAAGGCCGGCCTGTTCGAGTACGCCCCGGCGCCGGAGTCCCCGGCCGCCGCGGGCGACATCGCGACCTCGTACGGCCACTTCATCGGCGGCGAGTTCGTCGACTCCAGCGGCAGCGAGGCGCTGAAGACCGTCAACCCGGCCACCGAGCAGGTGCTCGCCGAGTTCGCGCACGGCACCGACGAGGACGTGGACCGCGCCGTCGCCGCCGCCCGCCGGGCCTTCGCCGACTGGTCGGCGCTGCCGGGCAGCGAGCGCGCCAAGTACCTGTTCCGGATCGCCCGGATCATCCAGGAGCGCTCCCGCGAGCTGGCCGTGCTGGAGTCGATCGACAACGGCAAGCCGATCCGCGAGACCCGCGACGTCGACCTCCCGCTGGTCGCCGCGCACTTCTTCTACTACGCGGGCTGGGCCGACAAGCTGGACTTCGCCGGCTACGGTCCCAACCCGAAGCCGCTGGGCGTCGCCGGCCAGGTCATCCCGTGGAACTTCCCGCTGCTGATGCTGGCGTGGAAGATCGCCCCGGCGCTGGCCACCGGCAACACGGTCGTGCTCAAGCCGGCCGAGACCACCCCGCTGACCGCGCTGCGCTTCGCCGAGATCTGCCGCCAGGCGGGCCTGCCCAAGGGCGTCGTCAACATCGTCACCGGTGACGGCCGCACCGGCGCCGCGCTGACCGCCCACCCGGACGTCAACAAGGTGGCCTTCACCGGCTCCACCCCAGTCGGCCGGGCCATCGCCAAGCAGCTGGCCGGCAGCCGCAAGAAGCTGTCGCTGGAGCTCGGCGGCAAGGCCGCCAACATCGTCTTCGACGACGCGCCGATCGACCAGGCGGTCGAGGGCATCGTCAACGGCATCTTCTTCAACCAGGGCCACGTCTGCTGCGCGGGCTCGCGCCTGCTGGTCCAGGAGTCGATCCAGGACGAGCTGCTGGACGCGCTCAAGCGCCGGATGGACACCCTGCGGGTCGGCGACCCGCTGGACAAGAACACCGACATCGGTGCCATCAACTCGGCCGCCCAGCTGGCCCGGATCACCGAGCTGACCGCCGCCGGCGAGGCCGAGGGCGCCGAGCGCTGGGCCCCGGAGTGCGAGCTGCCGGGCACCGGCTTCTGGTTCCGTCCGACCCTGTTCACCGGCGTCTCCCAGGCCCACCGGATCGCCCGCGAGGAGATCTTCGGCCCGGTCCTGTCGGTGCTGACCTTCCGCACCCCCGCCGAGGCGGTCGAGAAGGCCAACAACACCCCGTACGGCCTGTCGGCCGGCATCTGGACCGAGAAGGGCTCGCGGATCCTGTGGACCGCCTCCCGTCTGCGGGCCGGTGTGGTGTGGGCCAACACCTTCAACAAGTTCGACCCGACCTCGCCGTTCGGCGGCTACAAGGAGTCGGGCTACGGCCGCGAGGGTGGCCGGCACGGTCTGGAGGCCTACCTCGATGTCTGACATCACCCTGCGTCTTGACGTCCTCAAGACCTACAAGCTGTACGTCGGCGGGAAGTTCCCGCGCTCCGAGAGCGGGCGGGTGTACGAGGTGACCGACAGCAAGGGCCAGTGGCTCGGCAACGCCCCGCTGGGCACCCGCAAGGACACCCGGGACGCCGTGCTGGCGGCCCGGGCCGCCGTCAAGGGCTGGTCCGGCACCACCGCGTACAACCGCGGCCAGGTGCTGTACCGGGTCGCCGAGATGCTCCAGGGCCGGCGCGAGCAGTTCGCCGCCGAGGTGGCCGCCGCCGAGGGCATCGCGGTCAAGAAGGCCGCCGCCCTGGTGGACGCCGCGATCGACCGCTGGGTCTGGTACGCGGGCTGGACCGACAAGATCGCCCAGATCGCGGGCGGGTCCAACCCGGTCGCCGGGCCGTTCTTCAACCTCTCCACCCCGGAGCCCAGCGGCGTGATCGGCGTGGTCGCCCCGCAGACCGGGTACGGGCACTCGCTGCTCGGCCTGGTCGAGGTGATCGCCCCGGCCGTCGCGGCCGGCAACACCGTGGTGGTCGCGGCCGCCGCCGACGCCCCGATGCCCGCGCTCTCGCTCGGCGAGGTGCTGGCCACCTCGGACGTGCCCGGCGGCGTGGTCAACATCATCTCCGGGAAGACGGCGGACATCGCCCCGACCCTCGCCACCCACCAGGACGTCAACGGCCTCGACCTGGCCGGCGCGATCGCCGCCGACGGTCCCGGCGCGGCGGCGACCCTTGAGGCGGGTGCCGCGGATACTCTGAAGCGAGTGATCCGACCGGCCCTGGACCCGTCCGCGCAGGACTGGACCACCGCGCCCGGCACCGAGCGGCTGCTCTCCTTCCTGGAGACCAAGACGGTCTGGCACCCGATGGGTATCTGACCCTCCGCAGCCCGAGGAACAACTCCACAGACCGGCCGTCCCCAGTGCCCCTACCCCCCCCGGGGGCCCGGACGTGCCGATGACGGACCCGCACTTCTCCCCCCTGGTGCGGGTCCGTCCACGTTCCCGGCCGCCCACGGCGGCGGTCCTGGGGCGCCCGGGGCGGACGGTGTGACGCAGGCCGCTGCCGACGGGTTACGGTCACCGCCCCGGATGCGTCAGACTGGTGTCTCGTGAGTGACTCCCCGCTGAATGGCCTGCCGACGCCCGGCATCCGCGTGATCCTGCTGTCCGGCCCCTCCGGCTCGGGGAAGTCCTCGCTGGCCGAGCGCACCGGTCTGCCGGTCCTCCAGCTCGACGACTTCTACAAGGACGGCGACGACCCCACCCTGCCGCAGTTCCCCGACGGCGGCGGCACCGACTGGGACTCCCCGCTCTCCTGGCACCGCGACCAGGCCCTGGCGGCGATCCGGCAGCTGATCGCCGACGGCCGCGCCGAGGTCCCGGTCTACTCCATCCCCGCCAACGGCCGGGCCGGCAGCCGCTCCCTGGAGCTGGGCGGCGCCCCGGCCTTCATCGCGGAGGGCATCTTCGCCGCCGAACTCGCCGGGCAGTGCGCCGCGGAGGGCCTGCTCGGCGACGCACTGTGCCTGCGCAACCGGCCGCTGACCACCGCCTGGCGGCGCTTCCGCCGGGACGTCCGGGAAGGCCGCAAGTCCGTCCCCTACCTGCTGCGCCGCGGCTGGCGGCTGATGCGTGCCGAACGCGGCATCGTGGCGCGCCAGGTGGAGCTCGGGGCCGCCGCCTGCGCGGGCCCGGAGGCGGCCCGCCGGGTCCGCTCCGTCGCCGAACGGCAGCCGGTCGCCGCCTGACGGCACCGGAACCAGGACGGAACCAGGACGGGACGGGCCGGCGGCGCGGACGACGGAGGGGCCCGGTGCCTCTCCCCGGCACCGGGCCCCTCCGCGTCGGACCTGCGGCTCCCCCAGAGGTGACCGCTCCCCCGAGTCGGCCACCGCTGTTCCGCGGTCCTGTCCCGTCCCCCGACGGGTGTCTGTGTGGGTGTCGCTCAGGCCACCAGCTCGCCGAAGGCGAGGCAGGTGTCACCGGAGCGGTTGAGCTGGTCGTCGTCGCGCAGCCGGCGCAGGGCGCGCCAGATGCTGCTCTTCACCGTGCCGACGCTGATGCCGAGGATGTCGGCGATCTCCGGGTCGGTGCGGCCCTCGTAGTAGCGCAGCACCAGCATGGTCCGCTGGTTCTCCGGCAGCTTGGCCAGCGCCTGCCACAGCACGGTGCGCAGCTCGGTGCCGCCCATCGCGTCGGTGTCGCCGACCGTCTCCGGCAGCTCCTCGGTCGGGTACTCGTTGACCTTGCGGCGGCGCCAGGCCGAGATGTGCAGGTTGGTCATGGTGCGGCGGAGGTAGCCGCCGAGCGCGGCCTTGTCGGTGATCCGGTCCCAGGCGCGGTAGGTGCTGAAGAGCGCGCTCTGCAGCAGGTCCTCGGCCTCGAAGCGGTCGCCGGTCAGGTGGTACGCGGTGGCGTACAGGGAGGCGCGGCGCTCCTTGACGTACGCGGTGAACTCCGCGGTGCGGTCCCCGGCCTGCTGCTGCTCCGGCGCGGCGGTCTCCGCAGCCGCCGGCGCCAGACGCAGCAGCGTGGTGCCCGGGGTCCTGCGGTCGTCCGGCTCCCCCGAGCCGGCCCCCTCGACCGCGGACCCGTCACCGCCCGGACGGACCGGGAGGATTCCCCGGAGCGTCAAGGTGGTTCCGGAGTCGGCCGCACTCCCCATGCGGCCGATCCCGTGCAGTTCCCCCCTGCCCGTGCCCATC
Source organism: Kitasatospora sp. MBT63 (assembly GCF_000710465.2). Taxonomy (GTDB): domain Bacteria; phylum Actinomycetota; class Actinomycetes; order Streptomycetales; family Streptomycetaceae; genus Kitasatospora. The sequence continues at coordinate 5,310 of NZ_JAIZ01000034.1, forward strand.
GGGCGTCGGGCTCCGGCACTGTGTGCGCACCCCCGTACGATCACGGCGCCGGATGCCTCGTCGGTCCGCACCTCGTACCGGGTCCTGGTGGGCGCGGCGGATGAGTGCGCGGTGCGAACGGCCCCGGTGGTGCGGGTCTTCAGCGTTGCGGTCATCGTGCGCCCCCATGGTCGGTACGTGCGGGTCCTTGCCGCCGCCGTCCGCCCCGGTCGGTGACCTGGTGCGTTCTTCGGCGACAAGGAAAATCCTGCCAACCGCTCGTCATCGCGGTGTCCGCCGACTGTCACAGGGCTGTCACAGGGACCGGGACTTTCGTCCGTGCCGCTGCCGCACCGGCGGGGACGCTCGAATGCCGCGTTCCGGTTCCGCCGGATACCGACCGGGACCTGGTGGGTGATTCCCCCGCCGGAGTGGGCCAGAATGAGGCCGTGCCTTTCCTGCTTCTGATCGAGGACGACGACGCCATCCGGACCGGCCTCGAACTCGCCCTCACCCGCCAGGGTCACCGTGTGGCCGCCGCTGCCTCGGGCGAGGACGGCCTCAAGCTCTTCAAGGAGCAGCGTCCGGACCTGATCGTGCTGGACGTGATGCTGCCGGGCATCGACGGCTTCGAGGTCTGCCGTCGGATCCGTCGCACCGACCAGCTGCCGATCATCCTGCTGACCGCGCGTTCCGACGACATCGACGTGGTGGTCGGCCTGGAGTCCGGGGCCGACGACTACGTGGTCAAGCCGGTGCAGGCCCGGGTGCTGGACGCCCGGATCCGCGCGGTGCTCCGCCGCGGCGAGCGCGAGAACACCGACTCCGCCAGTTACGGCGGCCTGGTGATCGACCGCTCGGCGATGACGGTCACCAAGGACGGCGAGGACCTCCAGCTCACCCCGACCGAGCTGCGGCTGCTGCTGGAGCTGAGCCGCCGGCCCGGACAGGCGCTCTCCCGCCAGCAGTTGCTGAGGCTGGTGTGGGAGCACGACTACCTGGGAGACTCCCGGCTGGTGGACGCCTGTGTGCAGCGGCTGCGGGCGAAGGTGGAGGACGTGCCGTCCGCCCCCACGCTGATCCGCACCGTGCGCGGGGTCGGCTACCGGCTCGACCCGCCCGCGTAGTTGGCCCCGCCCCGACCTGTCTGTGAGAACCGTTGACTGACGCCCGGCCCCTGCGGCCCCGTCCTGCCGCACGTTTCCGCTCGGGCCCGTGGCGCCGCCTGCGTTCGCTGCGGGTGCGGCTGATCGCGGTGTTCGCCGCGGTCGCGCTGATCACCGCGGTGTCCGCCTCCGGCATCGCGTACTGGCTGAACCGGGACGCGGTGCTCAAGCGTGCCCAGGACACCGCGCTGAACGACTTCCGGGTGTCGGTGACCCGCAACGTCTCCGCCCTCCCGCAGGACGCCGGCTGCCCCGAACTGGCCGCACTGGCGAGCCAGGTGGCCGGTTCCGGGCTCAACTACGACGTGCTGGTGGTCGACGAGGCGCGACCGGACTGCCTGGCCTCCTCGGACCCGGCCCGGTTCACGCTGGCCAAGGTGCCGCAGACGCTGCAGTACACCGTCGGCCGTCCCAGCGAGGGCAACGGCGGCACCCCGGCCGGCTACCACCTGTACTGGCAGCGGGTGAACCTGGAGGCGCCGTACCTGATCGGCGGGACCAAGGTGGTCGACACCCCGCTGACCGCCTACATGTTCAAGTCGCTGGACACCGAGCGGGCCGACCTCAACACCCTGGGCTGGTCGCTGGCGATCGCGACGCTGCTCGCGCTGATCGGCTCGGCGCTGCTCGCGCAGGCCGCGTCGGCGACCGTGCTGCGGCCGGTCAAGCGCCTCGGCGACGCGGCCCGGCGGCTCGGCGAGGGCAAGCTGGACACCCGACTGGAGGTCGAGGGCGGCGACGAACTCGCCGACCTGGCACGGACGTTCAACCGGACCGCCGAGTCACTGTCCGACCAGGTCGCGGAGTTGAGCGCGCGCGAGGCGCAGAGCCGGCGCTTCGTCGCCGACATGTCGCACGAACTGCGCACCCCGCTCACCGCGATGACCGCCGTGACGGACATCCTGGAGGACGAGGCGGACGCGCTGGACCCGATGATCGAGCCGGCCGTCCGGTTGGTGGTGAGCGAGACCCGGCGGCTGTCCGACCTGGTGGAGAACCTGATGGAGGTGACCCGCTTCGACGCCGGCACCGCCAAGCTGGTCGCCGACGAGGTGGACATCGCCGACCTGGTGATGTCCTGCATCGACGGCCGGGCCTGGTACGACGCGGTCGACGTGGACGCGCCGCGCGGGCTGCGCGCGATGGTGGACCCGCGCCGCCTGGACGTGGTGCTGGCCAACCTGATCGGCAACGCGCTCAAGCACGGCGGCTCCCCGGTGCGGGTCAAGGTCCGCAAGGAGGACGGGCAGATCGTGGTCCGGGTCAGCGACAGCGGTCCCGGCATCCCGCAGGACGTGCTGCCGCACGTCTTCGACCGCTTCTACAAGGCGGACAAGGGCCGGGCGAGGTCGGAGGGGAGCGGGCTCGGGCTGTCGATCGCGATGGCCAACGCGCAGATACACGGGGGGACCATCACCGCGGCCAACGGAGAGTCGGGGGCGGTCTTCACGCTGAGCCTGCCGTTGAACCCGCCGGCCCAGGACGACCAGGAGGACGACCTGTGACGGCCCGTAAGACCGTTCCCGCCACCCTGTTGCTGCTGCTCGCGCTGGCCGGCTGCGGGATCCGGCCCACCGCCGTACCGGTGTACGCGGGCGCCCCCGCCAGCCGGACGGCCTGCCCCTCCGTCCCGCAGGTGCCGAGCGCACCGGCCTCGCCGACCCCGTCGGCCACCCCCGTGCCGACCGGCACCAGGACCGCCAGGCCCGCGGTGACCGCCTCGGCCTCCCCGTCCGCGGGCCTGTTCAGCGCGCCGCCGTCGCCGGTTCCCAGCGCGGCCGCGAGCGACTCGCCCTGCCCCTGAGCCTTCCCGGTTCGCCGGTGGCGGATCCCCGATCGCCGGGAACCGTACGCGATGGACCCCGCGTCCTTGGGACCGTGCACCGACATGGCACCACCACCCGCGCCGAGGACTGCGGCGCAACGCCCGAGGACGAGCCCACCGGACCGGCCGCCCGGCCGGGGGTGTCCCGTCCGCTGCGGACGGTGGTGCGGGTACTCCTCGCGCTCCACCTGGCCCTGCTCGGCTGGCTGGCGCTGCGGCCGCTCCCGGTCAGCTGGACCTACCCGGCCAACCTGACCCCGCTCGCCACCGTCCAGCAGGCGGTCTCGCTCGGCGGCTGGGCCGGGACCAGGCAGCTGGCCGGGGGACTGCTTCCGCTCGCGCCGTTCGGGGTGCTGCTGCCGCTGGCCGGCGGACGGCTGCGCGGGCCCTGGCTGCCGTCGTTCCTGCGCACCGTCGGCGGCGCGGCGCTGCTGGCCACCGCCCTGGAGATCATCGAGGGCTGGGCGCCCGGCCACGTCCTCAACGTCGACGACATCCTGCTCGGCACCTTCGGCGCCGCCGTCTGCCACCTCGCCGTGCTGCCCGCGGCACGGTCCCTGTCGCGCCCGCGCGCCGCCGGGCCCGCGGCAGCCGCGGATCCCGCCGCCCAGGCCGGACCGGCCCCGGAGGCCGGGCGTCCGGCCGCCGGGCCCCGCGGGCTGCGCCGGCCGTCGGCCCGGCTGGCCGTTCCGGTGCCGGAACAGCCGCGGGACCGCCGCGCGTACGCGCAGGCGTACGAGCGGACGGTCCCGGGCGCCGGGTTCGGCGGACTCAGCCCTTCAGGTACTTCGCCGCGTCGATGACCTGCGCGGCGGCCGGCGGCGTGACGGTGACCGGCTTGTTGTAGTCACTGAAGGTCATCGTGCCGGCGTCGCCGCCGGTGCTGACCATCTGCAGCAGGTACGGCTCGCCCTTGGCGGCGATGGCGATCTCGGCCCCGTCCGTGGCGTCACCGGCCTTGACCACCACGGCGGTCTCGGCACCGACCTGCTTGGTGCCGCCCTTGGTGGCGCCGGCGGTGTCGTCGGCGCCGTCCTCGGTCTTGCCGATGCTCTTGAGCAACTGCAGGCCCATGTCGCAGAAGGCCGTGAACTCCTTGAGCTCGGCCGCCTCGACCCCACCGCTGAGGTACTTGCCGGCCAGCGTCTTCGAGCTGCCCGGGGCGACCGACTTCTCCCAGAAGTCGGCGTCCGGCTTGAGCCACACCGAGGCGGAGTTGCGCAGGATCTCCAGGCCGCCCTTGTCGCCGAGCGAGATCTTGCCCGCGCAGTTGCCGGTGCTGTCCTCGGCGACCGAGCCGGTCATCTTCGTGCCTTCGGCGGAGATGTCGAAGTCCAGCTTGACCGAGGTCGCCTTGGAGCTGGCCTCCTGGGCCTTCTTCAGGATGTCCGCGGCGGAGAGGGTGTCCAGGCCGGCGGCGGCGGGCGAGGACGCGGCGGGGGCCGCGTTCTTCTTGTCGTCGCTCTTCTTGTCGTCGGCCGGACCACAGGCGGTCACTCCGGCGAGACCGAGGGAGCACAGCAGGGTGGCGGCAAGCAGCCGTGAATGACGCATGCGGTGTTTTTCCTTGCAGAGAGCCGTGGATGAATTCGCCCGGACGGCCTGACTGCGCGACACCCCCACACGCGGCCCCGCCCCGGCGGCGCCTAACTATGTCATCCGCCACCCACCCTGATCGAAGGGGGGTTCGACCCTGGGCGGACCACGGGAGGAGCGGGCGCCGGCGCCCGCCTCCCACATCCGTTTCGGACCGCCCGCGGCCCGCTTCTCCCGTTTCGCGCCGTCACCGTGGTTTGTTTTCGCCACCGCCGGCAGTTCGCCCGGCGGGTGGGGGAATTCCTCGGATCGAACGTTCGGTCATCTTCGGTTGCTCTGCCCTGCGCCCGTGGCCGGCTTTCCGCCGTTCGGGCGGAGAATTCCCGCGGAACCCGATGCGGCATCAAGCGCCGATGCCGGCGTCCGCATCGGTGTAGTAGGCCGCGATCGAACGCGCATAGGCGGCCGCGAATTCCTCGCTCCTGGCCAGCGCAACGACTGGATCCTCACCGGCCGACACGTCGAGCCGACGCGCCTCCGTCTCCAGGGCACCGAGAACGGCCCCGCCCCGGCCGCCCGCCGGACCGCACTCCTGCGCCATACCGTCATGGGCCTCTGCGAGTTCATCGGCCCGCTCCGGCGCACAGTTCAGCGCATCGGCGTCCTCGGGTGCCCGGAGGACATCGAGCACCCCCGTCGCGAACACCAGATGGTCGAAGATCTCCGCCTGGAACGGCGGCCCCTCGGGGTCACTCGATTCGAGGGCGTCGTCGAGTCCCGCACGGAGCTGCTCGAAATCCGTCCGCCCGGCGCGCCCGCGAACCGCCGCCCGCGCCGTCTCCACCACGCCGGCCAGCACGTCCCGTTCCCGTTCGAACCACGGGGAGAACCTGGGATCACTGTGAATGCCGCAGTAGCGCACTAGCAGCAGCGCCCCGGCCCTCAGCCGGCGGGCCGGATCGAGGTACCCGGTCTGCTCGACCGCCGTCTGATCACCGGTCACGCTGAAAGGCCTCTTCCTGAAGGGCCAGGACGTCCGTTCACGTCACCTCGCCCGCCCGGGAGGTGTGCACACCCGGCGGTCGCTCCCCGTGCGTACTCCGGCTCCGCACCGGGGGCGCGGCGGCCCGCGTGCGGCGCCCGGGCGCGAGCCTACGGGGCCTGGCAGGGGCGCCCGGCGCCGGGACCCGCCGGCGGCTGCGGTTCCGGCCGGGGGTAGGGGTCCGCCCCTGAGAATCCCCTGATCCCGGGGCGTCCCGACCCGGGCAGAGTCGAGGGGCCGGGATCCGCATCGGGGCTGACGTCCGGCGCCGCCGGGGCGCGGAGGATGGGGACATGCCCACCGGAGAGACCGGCACCGGGCCGTACACCTCGGAGACCGTCATGAGCCGCCGCCTCGCCCGCCCCCGCCACAACCGCGTCATCGCCGGCGTCTGCGCCGGGCTCGCCGAGCGGTTCGGTCTCGCCCCCTGGACCGTCCGGATCATCGCCCTGCTGTCGTGCCTGCTGCCCGGCCCGCAGTTCCTGCTCTACCTGGCGCTGTGGGTGGTGCTCCCCCAGGAGCCGTGACCGCACCCCGCACCCGACCGCACGGCCGAGGCCGCTGACCGTGTTGACCACGCCGCCGACCGGGGTCTTGGACAGGCCCTGGCCACCGGGGACGGACTCCAGGCCGCCCACCCGGTCGGCACCGGCGGAACGCATGCCGTCGGCCATCGGGGCGTCCACGGCCGGCTCGACGGCGGGCAGTTCGGCGGCCGCGGGCTGGGCCGCGGGGGCCTGGGCGGCGGGCGCCGACGCGGCCGGGGCCTGCGCGGCGGGGGCCTGCTTGGCCGCCGGGGCCGGGTTCAGCGGGTTGGCGACACCCAGGGTGCCCACCGCCTCGGTCACCTCGCCGCCGCCGGGCACCTTGGTGACCGCGCCGGTCGCCGCGCCGGTGGCGGCACCCGCCACCTCGGGGTTGGCCAGCGTGGTCGGGAGTCCGAGGCCGCCGGCAGCGGCAGCAGAGGCGGTACCCGCGGCGACGGCGGCGATCGCAACGCCGAGCGCAGCCGTACCCGCGGCCTTGAGAGTGGCCTGCTTCATGTGTTGATCCTCGTCCTCGTCGGGCCGGCGCACATGGCAGGACCCCGAAGGGCGCCAGAACTACGCCGTGTCAGAAGTGACTGACACACCGTAGTGACTGGGCCCTTCGGGGACCAAAGGGGCGTCACTCGTCCGGGTTACGGGTCGAACGGGTGCCGCGGCGGGCCCGGTCGGGCCTCCACCGCGGCGTCCGCGACGGCGTCCGTCAGCCGCGGGCCTGGAACAGCCACTCGGCCTTGAGCTCGGCGTAGCCCGGCTTGATCACGTCGTTGATCATGGCGAGGCGCTCGTCGAAGGGCAGGAACGCCGACTTCATGGCGTTGACCGTGAACCACTCCATGTCGCCCAGCGTGTAGCCGAAGGCCTCGACCAGGTGGCCGAACTCCTGGCTCATGCTGGTGCCGCTCATCAGGCGGTTGTCGGTGTTGACGGTGACCCGGAACTTCAGCCGGCTGAGCAGCCCGATCGGGTGCTCGGCGTACGAGGACGCCGCCGCCGTCTGCAGGTTGGAGGTGGGGCACATCTCCAGCGGGACCCGCTTGTCGCGCACGTACGCGGCCAGCCGGCCGAGCTCGACCCGGCCGTCCTCGTGCACGGTGATGTCGTCGACGATCCGCACGCCGTGGCCGAGGCGGTCGGCACCGCAGCACTGCAGCGCCTCCCAGATCGACGGCAGGCCGAAGGCCTCGCCCGCGTGGATGGTGAAGTGGTTGTTCTCGCCCTTGAGGTAGTCGAAGGCGGCCTGGTGGCGGGTGGGCGGGTGGCCCGCCTCGGCACCGGCGATGTCGAACCCGACCACGCCCTGGTCACGGTGGCGGTTGGCCAGCTCGGCGATCTCCTGCGAGCGGGCGGCGTGCCGCATCGCGGTGATCAGGGTGCCGACCCGGATCCGGTGGCCGGCCGCGCGGGCGTTGGCCTCGCCGAGGCGGAAGCCCTCGTTGACGGCCTCGACGACCTCGTCCAGGGTGAGGCCGGCCTCCAGGTGCTGCTCGGGGGCGTAGCGGACCTCGGCGTACACGACGCCGTCGGCGGCCAGGTCCTCGGCGCAGTCGGCGGCGACCTTGATCAGCGCCTCACGCGTCTGCATCACGGCGCAGGTGTGGGCGAAGGTCTCCAGGTAGCGGACCAGCGAGCCGGAGTCGGCGGCCTCGCGGAACCACACGCCGAGCTTGACCGGGTCGGTGGTCGGCAGGCCCTGGTAGCCGCAGGCGGCGGCGAGCTCGACGATGGTCTCGGGGCGGAGCCCGCCGTCCAGGTGGTCGTGCAGGAGCACCTTGGGGGCGCGGGCGATCTGGTCGGGCGTGGGAATGCGGGGGCCAGTGGTGCCCGCGGCGGCAGGGATGTGGGTCTCCATTGCGAGAGGGTAGCTCCTACGCGCGTAGATTTCCACCTCGGCGCGCCGTACGGCACCCGACCGAACCGCGAACACCACCCCTCCGCCCAGGGCACCGGACGGTTCGCCCACCACCGGCCGCGCGGCGGGCACCGTCGGCGCGCACACCCGCTCCGGCACCTGCCTAGTCGTGGTCCAGCAGCCGCCCCCGGCGGGAGAGCACGAAGTCGCGGAACGCGGCCACCGGCGGGGTCGGCGGGCGGCCCGCCGCCCAGGCCAGGCCGATCGCCCGGCGGGTGCGCGGCGCGGTGACCTCCAGCTCCACCACCCCGGGACGGGGCACCAGGGCGGGCGGCAGCAGGGCCACCCCGAGGCCCGCGGCGACCAGTCCGCGCAGCGTCTCCGCCTCCTCCCCCTCGAAGGCGATCCGCGGGCTGAACCCGGCCTCCGCGCAGAAGCCGTCAGTGATCATGCGCAGCCCGTACCCCTCCTCGACCGCGACGAACGGGTCCTGGGCCACCTCACCGAGCCGGATCCGCCGGCGCCCGGCCAGCCGGTGGTCGGCCGGGACCGCGAGGTACAGCCGCTGTTCGTCCAGCTGACGGGCGACCAGGTCGGGCGAGTCCGGGATCGGCGAGACCAGGCACAGGTCCAGCTCGCCCGCCCGCAGCCGGTCGAGCATCGCCGCCACGTAGTCCTGCGCCAGCTGGAAGCGCACGCCCGGATGCCCGGCCCGGAAGCCGCGCAGCAGCGCGGGTACCGCGTCCGTCCCCATGGTGTGCAGGAAGCCGAAGGCGACCCGGCCCGCCGTCGGGTCGGCCTCGGCGCGGGCCGCCTCCGCGCCGCGTTCCAGCTCCGCCAGCGCCCGCTCCACCGAGCCGAGCAACAGCCGGCCGGCCCTGGTCAGCCGGACCGCCCGGCCCTGCCGGGCGAGCAGGTCCACCCCCAGTTCGGCCTCCAGCCGGGCCACGGCCCGGGAGAGCGTCGGCTGCGGCATGTCCAGCAGCTGCGCGGCCTGGGTGACGTGCTCCAGCCGGGCCACCGCCGCGAACTGCGCCAGCTGCGGGGCGAGTCGGACCACGGCCGCGTCCGGTTCCAGCTCGGCGGGGCGGACCGGCTGCGAGGTGCTCTCATGCGTCATGGCATGAATTCTGGCCGGTTCATGCATTGGACGCATCAAGCGGCACGGTCCTACCGTCGAGACATGCCACCCGCCAGTACCGGGGCGCCCGCAGCGACACTGCCGGGCGCCCTTCCGCAGCCGTCCACCGCCGCCTCCGTGCCCGCCGCCTCCGCCGCCTCCGCCGCCTCCGCACCGGCCTCCGCGCCCGCCTCCGTGCCCGCCTCCGTGACCTCCGCCGGAGCGGACCTCCGGCTGCGTCCCGGCGTCCGGGCCTTCCGCCGGGCCAACCTCGCGCTCTTCGCCGCCGGGATCGCCACCTTCGTCCTGCTGTACGCGACCCAGGGCCTGCTGCCGCTGCTCTCCCAGGACCTCGGCCTGACGCCCGGCCAGGCCAGCTGGACCGCCTCGGCCGCCACCCTGGGCCTCGCGCTCGGCCTGCTCCCGGCCAGCGCGCTGTCCGACCGGTACGGCCGCACCGCCGTGATGACGGCCTCGATGGCCGCCGCCACCGGCTTCGCCCTGCTGCTGCCGCTCGCACCCGACCTCACCACGCTGACCATCCTGCGGGCGGTCCAGGGCGCGGCGCTGGCCGGGCTGCCGGCCACCGCGATGGCGTACCTGGCCGAGGAGGTCCACCCGAGCGCGCTGGCCTCGGCGATGGGCCTGTACGTGGCGGGCAACTCGATCGGCGGCATGGGCGGCCGGCTGGTCTCGGGCTGGGCCGGCGCCGCCTGGGGCTGGCGCTGGGGCCTGGCCGCCTCCGCCCTGGTGGCCGTGCTCGCGGTGGTCGCGTTCCGGCTGCTGATCCCGCCGGCCCGTCAGTTCCGCCGGACCCCGGTCGATGCGCGGGCCGTCGCCCGGACCGTCGGCTCCCACCTGCGGGACCCGCTGCTGCTGCGGCTGTACGCGCTGGGCGCGCTGTTCATGGCGGTCTTCGGCGCGGTCTACAACACCGTCGGGTTCCGGCTGATCGCGGCGCCGTTCCACCTGCCGGAGTCGATCGCCGCCTCGGTCTTCGTGGTCTACCTGGTCGGCACGGTCGCCTCCGCCAACGCGGGCCGCCTCACCGGCCGGCTCGGCCGGCGCGGCACCCTGTACGTCGCGATCGGCACCACCGCCGCCGGTCTGCTGCTCTCGCTGGGCGGCTCGCTGGTCTGCGCCCTGCTCGGGCTGGTCCTGATCACCGCCGGGTTCTTCATCGGCCACGCCACCGCCTCCTCCTCGGTCGGCCGCACCGCCACCCACGGCCGGGCCCAGGCCTCGGCGCTCTACCTGATCGCCTACTACCTGGGCAACAGCCTCGGCGGCACCCTCGGCGCGGACGCCTACCACTCCTCCGGCTGGGCCGGCGCCGCCGCCGTCGGCCTGGTCGCGATGACACTGGCGGCGGGTGTCACCCTGTACGCGACCCGGCAGGCCGTCCGCTCCCGGCGGCCGGGCGCGCTGACCTCGCTCCGGGCCTGACCCCGCTTCGGCCTGAGCACCGCCCCGGGCCCGAGGCCCGCCCGGGCCCGCCGGCCGGCCGGCACCCCGAACCGCGGGGGACCGGCCGGCGCCGGCGTGCGCCCCGTGTGTCACCGGCGGGTCGTGGACGTCCGTCCGGGCCCCGGCAGACACCCGCAACTCGCCGGTGACACACGGGGCGCACGGTGCGTAGGGTGTCGTCCCGGTAGTAGCTCTT
>NZ_JAIZ01000035.1 GCF_000710465.2 Kitasatospora sp. MBT63
CGCGGGGAACCGCGCGAGCCGGGAGGTACGGCGCCGCCCCTACTGGTGGCCGCTCCGGTCACCCCACCAGGGGCGCGGGGAACTGCGCGAGGCGGGAGGTACGGCGCCGCGCCTTCCGAATCGCGCCGTTCCCCGCGCCCCCGGTGGGGCCGCCCCCGGTGAGGTACCCGCGGTCCCGCCTCAGAGCGAGTCGGGGTCCTTGAGCGTGACCAGCCAGCGCGGTGCCGGGTCGCTGACCTGGCAGCTGTGCCGGGCTTCGATGGTCGGGGCGTCCTGCACGCAGACGACGTAGTCGTTGTAGTAGGTGAGCGTGCCGAACCAGCCCATGGTGACCAGCACCGAGGCCGCGCCGATGAACAGGCCGGCCACCGCCGCCGGGGTCTGGGCCCCGGATGCGGCGGCCTGCGCGCCACCGAGTCCCCGCGCGCCACCGACTCCCTGCGCGCCACCGGTGCCCTGCGCCGGAGCGGCCCCCTGCGCCGTGCGGGCGCCGCGCAGGGAGCTGACCGCCCAGTACACGGCGAGCGCGCCGAGCAGCAGGGAGACCGGGAGGTAGCCGAGGAGCAGGCAGAGCAGCGCGCCGATGCCGGAGCTCAGCGCGTACCGGGCCTTGCGCTGGACCGGGTCGGTCGGGTCGAACTTGGGCGCCGGCGGCGGCGGGTTCCAGCCGCCGCCGCGGTGGCCGGGGCTCCACGGGTGCGGCGGCGGGACCTGGGGCTGCTCGCCCTGGCCCTGGTCCTCGCTGTCCGGGGCCGGCGGGCGCTGCCCGGCCGGCGGGATCCGGGGCTGCCACGGCTGATCGGGGGCGTCCGCAGGCGGCGGCGCGAACGGGTTGCGCTCGCCGGTGCTGTCTCCGCTCATGGTGTCAGCCATTCCTTCTCGTCGGTGCGGCGCTCGGGCCGCCTGCGGCCACCCGTCGGGCGGCCTGCCGGTCAATGATCTCGCAGGCGGTCGGCGGCCGTGCGGCGCCCCACCAGGTTCGGCCGGGGCGGCCGTGCGGCACCCCAGCCGGTCCGGCCGGGGCGGGCGGGCGAGATCCCCGTCTCAACTACGCGCGTAGCGTGGCCGGGTGGTTACGGGAGCCCTCTCACCAGCCGTTATCGTGGTGACGGTCGGCAGCCCAGCAGGGTTCCCGGGCCCGCCGTCCGGCGCGGTACCCGCGGCCCCGGCATTCCGGCTTGACCTGGCGCCGCCCGTAGTGGCCCCACCGACGGTGGACGTACCAGCGGGCACGACGACGTACGGAGAATCGCGCAGTGGCCGCTGCTTCCGCCCAAGTCTTTCCGCCCCGCACCCCGGGCCCGGCCCGGCTGGTGGTCCTGGTCTCCGGCTCCGGCACCAACCTGCAGGCGCTGATCGACGCCGCGGCCGACCCGGCGTACGGCGCCGAGATCCTGGCCGTGGGCGCGGACCGCGACGCCATCGCCGGCCTGGAGCGCGCGGAGCGCGCCGCGATCCCCTCCTTCGTCCACCGGATCAAGGACTTCGCCGACCGCGGCGCCTGGGACCGCGCGCTGACCGGGGCGGTCGCCGCCCACGAGCCGGACCTGGTGGTGACGGCCGGCTTCATGAAGATCCTCGGCCCGGAGTTCATCGCCGCCTTCGCCGGACGGATCGTCAACACCCACCCCGCCCTGCTGCCCGCCTTCCCCGGCGCGCACGGCGTCCCGGACGCCCTCGCGTACGGCGTGAAGGTGACCGGCTGCACCGTCCACCTGGTCGACGCCGGGGTGGACACCGGACCGATCATCGCGCAGGGCGTGGTGGAGGTCCTCGACGCCGACCACCGGGACGGCGGCGAAGCGCTGCACGAGCGCATCAAGACTGTCGAGCGCCAGTTGCTCGTCGACGTCGTGGGCCGACTGGCCCGCGAAGGTCACCGCATCGAAGACCGAAAGGTATGGATTCCGGCATGAGCGCCGCCTCCAGCACTACTCCCGTCTCCGAGAACGTACGCCCGATCCGGCGTGCCCTGATCAGCGTGTACGACAAGACCGGGCTGGAGGAGCTGGCCCAGGGCCTGCACGCCGCCGGCGTCGCCATCGTCTCCACCGGCTCGACGGCCGGCCGGATCGCCGCGGCCGGCGTGCCGGTCACCGAGGTCTCCGAGCTGACCGGCTTCCCGGAGTGCCTGGACGGGCGCGTGAAGACGCTGCACCCCCGCGTGCACGCCGGCGTCCTCGCCGACCTGCGCCTGGAGTCGCACCGCGCGCAGCTGGCCGAGCTCGGCATCGAGCCGTTCGACCTGGTCGTGGTGAACCTCTACCCGTTCAAGGCCACCGTCGCCTCCGGTGCCACCCCGGACGAGTGCGTCGAGCAGATCGACATCGGCGGTCCCTCGATGGTCCGCGCGGCCGCCAAGAACCACCCCTCGGTCGCCGTGGTGGTCGACCCGGCCCGGTACGCCGACGTCCTGGACGCCGTCAAGGGCGGCGGCTTCGACCTGGCCACCCGCAAGCGGCTGGCCGGCGCCGCCTTCGCCCACACTGCCGCCTACGACGTCGCCGTCGCCTCCTGGTTCGAGGCCGGTTACGCGCCGAGCGACGAGCGCTTCCCCGAGTTCCTCGGTGCCACCTGGGAGCGCCAGAACGTGCTGCGCTACGGCGAGAACCCGCACCAGGGCGCCGCGCTGTACAGCGACGGCACCGGCGGCCTCGCGGGCGCCGAGCAGCTGCACGGCAAGGAGATGTCCTACAACAACTACGTGGACACCGACGCCGCCCGCCGCGCCGCCTACGACCACGCCGAGCCGGCCGTCGCCATCATCAAGCACGCCAACCCGTGCGGGATCGGCATCGGTGCGGACGTCGCCGAGGCGCACCGCAAGGCGCACACCTGCGACCCGCTGTCCGCCTTCGGCGGGGTGATCGCGGTCAACCGTCCGGTCACCGTGGAGCTGGCCGAGCAGATCGCCGAGATCTTCACCGAGGTCGTGGTCGCCCCGGCGTACGAGGACGGCGCCGTCGAGGTGCTGGCCCGCAAGAAGAACATCCGGGTGCTGCGCGCGCCCGACGCCCCCGCCAACCGCACCGAGGTCCGCCCGGTCTCCGGCGGTGTGCTGCTCCAGGAGGCCGACCGGATCCACGCCGAGGGCGACGACCCGTCGACCTGGACGCTGGCCACCGGTGACGCGCTGTCCGAGGCGGAGCTGGCCGAGCTGGCCTTCGCCTGGCGGGCCTGCCGGGCCGTCAAGTCCAACGCGATCCTGCTGGCCAAGGACGGCGCCTCGGTCGGCGTCGGCATGGGCCAGGTCAACCGGGTCGACTCCGCCAAGCTCGCGGTCGCCCGGGCCGGCGAGCGGGCCCAGGGCTCGTACGCGGCCTCCGACGCCTTCTTCCCGTTCCCCGACGGCCTCCAGGTGCTGCTCGACGGCGGGGTCAAGGCCGTGGTTCAGCCGGGTGGTTCGGTCCGTGACGAGGAGGTCGTGGCGGCCGCCGCCGCGGCCGGGGTGACGATGTACCTGACCGGCACCCGGCACTTCTTCCACTGACACCGGTCCGGCGCACGCCGAAGGGCCCGTACCCCGCGCGGGGTACGGGCCCTTCTGGCTGTCCGGATCACCGGGCCCGGGACTACTGGGCCTTGACGACCACGGTGCTCATGATCTTGTCCGCGAAGGTCTGCTTCTTCGCGTCCCACAGCGGCCACAGCAGGCCGATGCAGCAGAAGCTGTCCAGGATGTGCAGCGCCTCACGGCCGAAGGCCGCGCCGAAGCTGAGCTTCTGACCGTCCGACTCGCGCACCATGCGGATGCTGACGGCCTTCTGGCCGAGCGACTGGCCGGTCGCCTTCATGGCCGCGATGCCCGCCCAGACCAGCACGTTCGCCAGCAGGATGCCGGCGTAGTACCCGCCCATGCCGGTGGTCTCGGTGTGCGGGTAGCCGCTCGCCGAGTAGGTGGTGGTGACCGACGGCTTGAGCGCGACGAAGACCACGATCCACGGGATCAGGCCGACCACGATGTGGTCGATCAGGTACGCCACCACGCGGCTGCCCCAGCCCGCGTAGAAGTTCTGCACCGTGCCCGCGTTGGAGTACGGGCCGGTCGGGTACGCGTAGCCCTGCTGCGGCGGGATGCCGTAGCCCTGCTGCTGGGGCGGCGGCGCCTGCTGCGGGTAGCCGTAGCCGGGGGCCGGCGGCGGGGCCTGCTGCGGGTAGCCGTAGCCCGGCGGCGGCGGGGGCTGCTGGCCGTACGGGTTGTTCGGGTCGGGCGGGTAGCTCATCTCTGCCTCCGGGCAGGAAAGGGACAGCGGGACGGAACAGGAGGATTCCTGTGACGGACGGGCAGTTGAGGTGCCGACCGGGTGGGACATTAGCGGAAGATACTGACACCGCGCGGGTCAATAGCGGGTCAGCAACCGTCAGGAATGCGTCGGCTCAGGGCCGGGAGATGCCCAACCGGTGCAACTGCCAGGCCCAGGACAGTGCGGCGGCGGCGGCGATCAGCGCGTTCCGCCGGCCGTTCGGCAGCTCCCACCACCAGCGCCCGGCGCCCAGCGGGGCGAACAGCAGGCCGACCGCGGCCACCACGGTGACCGGGTTCGCGGCCACCGAGGCCAGCAGGTCGCCGTGGCCGGCCTCGATGAACACCGTGGTGCTGCCGCAGCCCGGGCACGGGATGCCGGTGAACCGGCGCAACGGGCAGAGCACACCGGGGTCGTGGGCGTCGTGCAACTGCGCCACCGCCACGGCGGCCACCAGCCCGCCCGCGCCGCGGGCGAGCACGCGCAGCCAGGCACCCTTGAGGGTGCCGGCGGTGGCGGCCCAGCGGGTGGCCAGGGCGGAGGCGGACAGCGCGGTCACGGCAGGTTCTTGGTCAGGGTGTCGTAGAAGACCAGGCCGGCGATGCCGATCAGGATCGCCAGGGTGCTGAGCGCGATGCCGCCGATGGCCTGGGTGCGGCCGACGCCGGTCTTCTGCGCCCGGTTCAGCCCTGCGATGCCGAGGCCGAGCCCGATCGGGCCGAGCATCGCGCCGTAGAAGCAGATCACGATGCCGGCGAAGCCGAGCGCCATGGCGGCCGTCGCCATGCTGTTCGGCTCGGCGGCCGGCTGCGGCGGGAAGTAGGGCTGCGGCTGTGGCGGGTAGGGCTGCTGGGGGTACCCGTAGGCGGGCTGCTGGACCGGCGGCGGCACGGGCTGCTGGTACGGCGAGGGCGGCGGCGTGCCGTACGGCTGCTGCTGCGGCGGACCGTAACCGCCGTACGGATCCGGCGATTGGTACGGATTGCTCACTGTCGTCTTCCCCCGAGATCGTCCCCAGATCGTCCTGCGCCGGCCCCGTCGGCCCGTCACCGGGCCGTGGGCGGCAGGATGGCCCGGCCTTATCGTCCGGTGTCCCGCCCCGTGCTGTCCAGCCGCGTCCGCAGTGCGCACACAACTGTGGCGCAACCGCAACCAGAGGCACACGTTCCGTATCCGCGGCGCGGGCGGCCACCCGGGCACGGACTCCCGCGCCGATCCAGGACAATGGGGCCATGACTGCCCAGATTCTCGACGGCAAGGCCACCGCTGCCGCGATCAAGTCCGAACTCGCCGTCCGCGTGGCGGCCCTCAAGGAGCGGGGCATCGTCCCCGGCCTCGGCACCGTCCTGGTCGGCGACGACCCGGGCAGCCGCTGGTACGTGAACGGCAAGCACAAGGACTGCGCCGAGGTCGGCATCGCCTCGATCCAGCGCGAGCTGCCCGCCACCGCCACCCAGCAGGAGGTGGAGGACGTGGTCCGCGAGCTGAACGCGGACCCGACCTGCACCGGCTACATCGTCCAGCTGCCGCTGCCCAAGGGCCTGGACCCCAACCCGGTCCTCGAGCTGATGGACCCGGACAAGGACGCCGACGGCCTGCACCCCACCTCGCTCGGCCGGCTCGCGCTCGGCATCGAGGGCCCGCTGCCCTGTACCCCGTACGGCATCGTCGAGCTGCTGCGCCGGCACAAGGTCGAGATCGACGGCGCGGACGTGGTCGTGCTGGGCCGCGGCGTCACGGTCGGCCGCTCGATCGGCCTGCTGCTGACCCGCAAGAGCGAGAACGCCACCGTCACCCTCTGCCACACCGGCACCCGGGACCTGGCCTCGCACCTGCGCCGGGCGGACATCGTCGTGGCCGCGGCCGGCGTCGGCCACCTGGTCAAGGCGCAGGACGTGAAGCCGGGCGCGGCCGTGCTCGATGTCGGCGTCAGCCGGGACGGCGAGGGCAAGATCGTGGGCGACGTGGAGCCGGCCGTGGCCGAGGTGGCCGGCTGGATCTCGCCGAACCCGGGCGGCGTCGGCCCGATGACCCGCGCGATGCTGCTGAACAACATCGTCGAGGCGGCCGAGCGCCGCGCCGGCCACTGATCCGCCGTGGCGGCTGAGGTGACGCGCCGCACCCGGCGCCGTCCGGCGAGGACCACCGGGACGCTGCCGCCGGAGGGCGCCGGCTCGGCGCTCGACGGGGGCCATCCGCTGCCGGTCCGGCAGTGGCCGATAACGCTGGTGCTGGCCGTGGCCGCGGTCGGTCTGGCCATCACCTTCGCCGGTGGTTTCAAGATCGGCGTGTTGACGATCGGGTCCTCGCTGCTGCTCGGCGCCGTGCTGCGGCTGGTCCTGCCCGAGGTCGGGCTGCTGGCCGTCCGCAGCCGGTTCACCGACGTCTCGGTGCTGAGCGTGCTCGGGGCGGTGATCGTGCTGCTCACCCTGGTGGCCCAGCCCGATCCCTGGCTGGAGCTCCCGGTGCTCGACAACATCGGCAACCTGATCGGCCGCCAGCGGCACTGAAGGCGGTACCGACGCCGTTCCCGGGCCGGGCCGCGGGCCCGCGGGGCCGTGTGACGCATCAGCCACGCCCGTACGCGCCCGGGTCGGGCCCGTTGCGATAGCCTGGGCCAGTTCTCTCGATGTCGAGAGATCATCCTCGGCTCCAGCGCCGACGTGCCTGGGGCACGTCGGCGATTTGCTGGAGTAGGCAGAAATGACTCGCACCCCCGTCAATGTCACCGTCACCGGAGCGGCCGGCCAGATCGGCTACGCCCTGCTCTTCCGCATCGCCTCGGGCCACCTGCTCGGCGCCGATGTGCCGGTGAACCTCCGCCTCCTGGAGATCCCCCAGGGTCTGAAGGCCGCCGAGGGCGTCGCCATGGAGCTCGACGACTGCGCCTTCCCGCTGCTGCGTGACATCACCATCACCGACCAGGCCGCCACCGCCTTCGACGGCGCCAACGTGGCCCTGCTGGTCGGCGCCCGCCCGCGCACCGCCGGCATGGAGCGCGGCGACCTGCTCTCCGCCAACGGCGGCATCTTCGGCCCGCAGGGCAAGGCCATCAACGACCACGCCGCGGACGACATCAAGGTCCTGGTGGTCGGCAACCCGGCCAACACCAACGCCCTGATCGCCCAGCGCAACGCCCCCGACGTGCCGGCCGAGCGGTTCACCGCGATGACCCGCCTCGACCACAACCGCGCCGTCGCGCAGCTCGCCAAGAAGGCCGGCGTGACCGTCGAGGACATCAAGAAGGTCACCATCTGGGGCAACCACTCCGCCACCCAGTACCCGGACCTCTTCCAGGCCGAGATCGCCGGCAAGAGCGGCTTCGAGGCCACCGGCTCGGACCTCGCATGGGTCGAGAACGACTTCATCCCGACCGTCGCCAAGCGCGGCGCGGCGATCATCGAGGTCCGCGGCGCCTCCTCGGCCGCCTCGGCCGCCAACGCCGCCATCGACCACGTCCACACCTGGGTCAACGGCACCCCGGCCGGCGACTGGACCTCGATGGGCATCGTCTCCGACGGCTCGTACGGCGTGCCGGAGGGTCTGATCTCCTCGTTCCCGGTCACCACCAAGGACGGCAAGTTCGAGATCGTCCAGGGCCTGGAGATCTCCGACTTCTCCCGCGCCCGGATCGACGCCTCGGTCCGCGAGCTGGCCGAGGAGCGCGACGCCGTGCAGGAGCTGGGCCTGATCTGATCCGGCGGCCCGGCCCGCGCGGCCGGGCACCGTCGGCGCGACGGCCGAAGGCCGGACACCCTCCCGGGGTGTCCGGCCTTCGCCGCCCCCGGGACGGTCCGACGCACCCCCTCGGCCGCGTCCTAGGATGGCCAACCGTGAGTGAAACACTGCAGGACGCGGCGCTCGTCCTGGTCTTCATCATGCTGGGCGGCCTCTTCAACGTCGCGGAGATCTCGCTGATCTCCCTGCGCGAGGGCCAGATCCGGGCGCTGGAATCGGCCGGTACCCGCCGCGCCTCCCGGGCCGCGCACCTGGCCGCCGACCCCAACCGCTTCCTGGCCGCCGTCCAGGTCGGGGTGACCTGCATGGGCTTCCTCTCCGCCGCCTTCGGCGCGGACACCCTGGCGGGCAAGCTGGCACCCGTCTTCGTGGGCCTGGGCCTGTCCGAAGGGGTCGCCGACGCCGTCGCCCTGGTCGGACTCACCCTGGTGATCAGCTACGCCTCGCTGGTGCTCGGCGAGTTGACCCCCAAGCGGATCGGTCTTCAGCGGGCCGACTCGATCGCCCTGCTGGCCGCGCCGGTGGTCGACGTGATGTCGGTGGTGCTGCGCCCGGTGATCTGGCTGCTCGGCCACTCCACCAACCTGATGGTCCGGCTGCTGGGCGGCGACCCGTCGGCCGGCCGCGGTTCGATGAGCTCGGAGGAGCTGCGCGGCCTGGTCGCCGCCAACACCGAACTCGGCAGCGACGAACGGGCCCTGATCGCGGACGTGTTCGCGGCCGGCGAGCGCCAGCTGCGCGAGGTGATGGTGCCGCGCACCGAGGTCACCTTCCTGGACGCCGAGCGGCTGGTCTCCGAGGTCCGCCCGGAGACCGACTCCGCCCCGCACTCCCGCTACCCGGTGGCCGAGGGCTCGTACGACGCGGTGACCGGCTTCGTCCACGTCCGCGACCTGTACGGCGCGCGCGGCACGCCCGCCGCCCGGGTCCGCGACCTGGCCCGGCCGGTGAAGCTGCTGCCGTCCACCAAGCGGGTGCTGGAGGCGATGAGCGAGATGCGCCGCGAGGGCCACCACCTGGCGATCGTGGTCGACGAGTACGGCGGCACGGCCGGCATCGTCACCCTGGAGGACCTGGTCGAGGAGCTGATCGGCGAGATCCGGGACGAGTACGACGCCCAGGACACCACCGCCACCCGCCGCCTCGCCGGCGGCGGCGTGGAGCTGGACGGCCTGCTCAACCTCTCCGACTTCACCGAGGAGACCGGCGTCACCCTGCCCGAGGGCCCGTACGAGACGGTGGCCGGATTCGTGGTGCGCGAGCTCGGCCGGCTCCCCGAGCCGGGGGACCAGGTGCCGGTGGAGGGCGGGGCGCTGCTGACCGTCGCCAAGCTGGACGGCCGCCGGATCGAACGCATCAGGGTGAGTGCGGTCACACTGTCGATTCCTCCAGGGGCGGAAGTTTCCTGAGCGGTCGGTGAAGCTGGAACAATGGCCCGCATGGTCAATGCAGCCGCCACCGGTCCGGTGAAGGACCGTCCTCGGGTCCTCTCCGGAATCCAGCCCACCTCGGGCTCCTTCCACCTCGGCAACTACCTCGGCGCCGTGCGCCAGTGGGTGGACCTGCAGGAGGAGAACGACGCCTTCTACATGGTGGTCGACCTGCACGCGATCACCGTCGAGCAGGATCCCGACACGCTGCGCCAGAACACCCGGATCTCCGCCGCCCAGCTGCTCGGCGCGGGCCTCGACCCCGAGCGCTGCACCCTGTTCGTCCAGTCGCACGTGCCCGAGCACGCGCAGCTCGGCTGGGTGATGAACTGCCTCACCGGCTTCGGCGAGGCGGCCCGGATGACCCAGTTCAAGGACAAGTCCGCCAAGCAGGGCAGCGACCGCACCTCGGTCGGCCTGTTCACGTACCCGATCCTGCAGATCGCCGACATCCTGCTCTACCAGGCCGACGCGGTGCCGGTCGGCGAGGACCAGCGCCAGCACCTGGAGCTCACCCGGGACCTCGCCGAGCGCTTCAACAGCCGCTACGCGCCGACCTTCACGCTGCCCAAGCCGTACATCCTGAAGGAGACGGCCAAGATCCTGGACCTCCAGGACCCGACGGCCAAGATGAGCAAGTCGGCGTCGTCCGCCAAGGGCCTGGTCAACCTGCTGGACGACCCCAAGGTCAGCGCCAAGAAGTTCAAGAGCGCGGTGACCGACACCGGCACGGTGGTCTCCTACGACGAGGAGAACAAGGCCGGCGTCTCCAACCTGCTGCGCATCCACTCCGCGCTCAGCGGACAGTCGGTCGACCAGCTGGTCGAGCACTTCGAGGGCAAGATGTACGGCGCCCTCAAGACCGAGCTGGCCGAGCTGTTCACCGACTGGGTGACGCCGTTCCAGGCCCGCACCCAGGCGTACCTGGACGACCCGGCCGAACTGGACCGGGTGCTGGGCCTCGGCGGTGAGAAGGCGCGCGCCGTCGCCTCCGAGACGCTGGCCACGGTCTACGACCGCATCGGCTTCCTGGCGCCGAAGCGCTGATGCCGGTGGAGCGCACCCCCGGCGGTGACGGCCTCGGTGAGGCCGTCACCATCGGCGTGTCCATCACCGTTCCCGAGCCCTACGGCGCGCAGATCCAGGACGCCAGGGCCGGGCACGGCGACCCGCTGGCCCGCTCGATACCGACGCACGTCACCCTGCTGCCGCCGACCCCGGTCGACCCGGCCGCGCTGCCGGCCGTCGAGGCGCACCTGCGGGCCGCGGCCGTCGGCCACCGGCCGTTCCGGATGCTGCTGCAGGGCAGCGGGACCTTCCGCCCGGTCTCCCCGGTGGTGTTCGTCCGGGTCGAGGAGGGCGCGCAGGAGTGCCGCGCGCTGGAGGCGGACGTCCGCTCCGGGCCGCTCGCCCGCGAGCTGGCCTTCCCGTACCACCCGCACGTGACGGTCGCGCACGGCCTGCCCGACCCGGTCCTGGACCGGGCCTTCGAGCAGGCGCGGGACTTCCGGGCGGTCTTCGAGGTGGCCGGCTTCAGCCTCTCCCGGTTCGGACCGGACGAGGTCTGGCGCCCCTGGCGGACCTTCGGCTTCGGCGGCTGACCCCGCAAGCCCGCGGCGCGGATGCGCGACCGCCCCCGGGGACCGTCGTCGGACGGTCCCCGGGGGCGGTCGCGTACGGTCAGCCCTGCTGCAGCGGGTCCTGCCCCAGCAGCGCGTCCACCACCCGGGCCGAGGCCTGCCCGTCGTCCAGGTCGCAGTACGCCTCGCGGAACGCCTCGTACCTGTCCCGGTGGCCGGCGACCGCCGCGTCGACGTCGCGCAGCGCCGCGACCAGCTCCTCGGAGGTGCCCAGCAGCGGGCCGGGCGCCTGCGCCTCGAAGTCGAAGCTGAAGCCCCGCAGGTTGTCCCGGTAGTGCTCCAGGTCGTAGGTGAAGAACAGCATCGGCCGGCCGGTGTTCGCGAAGTCGAACATCGACGACGAGTAGTCCGTCACCAGCACGTCCGCGATCAGCAGCAGCTCCGCCATGTCGGGGTAGCTGCCGACGTCCCAGACGTAACCGTCACCGGCACCCGGCACCTGGCCGCAGGTCAGCTCGTGGCCGCGGACCAGCAGCACCTGGTCCTCGGCGAGCGCCGCGCGGGCCGCCGCCAGGTCGATCCGCAGGTCCAGCTGGTACCCGTCCTGCGGCCGGCGGCGGTCCTCCCGGAAGGTCGGCGCGTACAGCACCACCTTCTTGCCCTCCGGCAGGCCCAGGCGCTCGCGCACCCGCTCGGCGGTCTTCTCCCGGTCCGAGGCGAACAGCAGGTCGTTGCGCGGGTAGCCGCTCTCCAGCACCTCGCCCTCGAACTTGAACGCCCGCCGCAGCACCGGCGTGGCCCAGCGGCTGGCGGACACCAGCATGCTCCACTGCGGTACCTCGGCCTCCAGGTGCTCCAGGTACTCGGAGTCGGTGAACCAGACCTTCTCGAAGTCGTGGCCGACCCGCTTGAGCGGGGTGCCGTGCCAGGTCTGCAGCACCACCTGGCCGGGCCGCCGGGTGAAGAACGGCGGCAGGTGGGTGCTGGTCACCACGTACTTGGCGGTGGCCAGCGCCTCGTACCACTCCGCGGACAGCCGGCGCAGCGGCTCGACGCTGCTCGGCGCCTCGGTCTGCAGGTCGTCGGTGGTCCACAGGTGACGCAGCGCGCCGCCGCGGCGCACCAGCTCCTCGTGCACGGCGCGCGGCGAACCGGCGTACCGGCTGCCCAGCGCCGCGTGGTAGACCACCGTGTCCGACAGCGGCCGCTGCTGCATCGACGGGAACGCCTCGCGCAGCTGGCGCTGGCGGAAACCGCTGCGCTCCTCCGGATCCAGTATGTCGTGGGACTCCAGCGACAGGGTGTCGTACAGCCGGCGCTCCAGCGCGATCCGCTTGCCGCGGGCCTCCACCTCCAGCGGCAGCGCACCGTGGCAGGAGGGCGCGAGCAGCGCGGTCGGCCACAGGCTGTCCGCGGGCGCGCCGACCGGCCGGAAGAACACCTGCCAGGTGCCCTTGCGCAGCGGCACCCGGCCGGCGAAGCTCGCCGTCGGCACGGCAGGCAGCGCGGCCTTGAACCGGCCGTCCGCGATCTCCACCGGGTAGCGGTGCTCCTCCTCGCGCCACAGGTGCCGGACCACCAGCTCGTACCGGTGCACCCCGGGCAGCGGGAAGCTGCCGCCGAGCAGGAAGCCCTCGCCGTCGTCGGCCGCGGTCACCTCCTCGACCACCGGCTGCAGCACCTGGTCGGCGAACTGCAGGTACCCGCTGGGGGAGGGCTTGGAGTACAGCGCCCGGGTGTGGTCGCCGATCGGCAGGTCCAGGTGCTCCGGGACGGTGCGCTCGTCGACCACCACCGGCAGCGTGCTGCCGTCGGCCAGCAGCAGCTCCACGTCCCAGCGGTCGCGCAGCCGCTCCTCGGACGCCGGGTCGAGGGCCGCCCAGGACTCGCGCACCTCGGTCAGCCCCGCGATGGCGAAGGAGGAGCTGAACGGCACCTGACGGCCGGTCGGCACGCCGAGCTCCAGCGGGAGGACCAGCGCGCGGTCCGACTCGACGTGCTTGAGCCGCAGCCGGGCCCCGGCCAGGTCCGCACCGGAACCGACCATGCCGGACAGCGCGACCGTGCCGCGCTCGCCGGTCACCTTGACGACCCGCGCGCGCACCCGCTCCACCCGCAGGTTGAGGTGGCCGTCCTTGAGCCACGGGACGATCCGCACGTCCTGCTCGACCCAGTGCACCGGCGGGTACTCGCCGGTGTCGCTCCAGCCGCCGGACACCCGGCCCTTGTACACGCCGCCCTTGCCGACGCCGGCCACCAGCACCCGCCAGGAGCCGTCCTTCCACTGCCCGCGGTGCTTCAGCCGCTCCGGGTCGATCGAGGCGGTGAACCCGGCCCAGTCGCAGCTGTACAGCGAGTGCGGGGAGCTGGCGGTCGCCTCCGGGCTGTACATCGCCTTGGTCGGCACCGCCACCACCCGGCGGCCGCTGCTCTCGCGCAGCACCAGGCCCTTGACCATGTCGTGCCGGTTGGTGGCGCCCAGGTGCTCGGGGAACGCGTGGCCGGTCAGGTGCAGCCGGCCCTCGCTCCACTCGGCCTCGTACAGCCGGCTGCGCATCACCAGCGCGTTGTCCAGCCGCAGCACGTCCGCCGGGACGCTCTTGCGGCCGCCGCGCAGGAACGGGTAGTCGGCGTACGGGCGCAGCAGACCGCGGGCGGGCGCGGCGCCGTTGCTGTCCTTCTCGAACCGCAGCTGCTCGACCAGCTCGGCCATCCGGTTCTGCACCGTCAGGTGGTACTTCAGCCGCAGCGGCGCCCGCAGCTTGCGGACCTGCTCCGGGCCGATCGCGCGCAGCAGCCGCGCCACCGACTCCTGGTACGCGTCCCGGTACGCCTGGTCGCCCTCCAGCACGGACCAGAAGAACATCGGGATCTCCTCGACGAGGTTGTTCTCGTCGTAGGAGCGCAGGTAGCGGCGGAACTTCGGGTCCTGCTGCTCCTGCAGCCAGGACCGCACCAGCTCCATCGACTTGACCCGGTCGATGACGCCCTTGGGGTTGAACTTCATCTGCGTGATCGACATCTCGCCGACCTCGCGCTCCCGCCAGTGGTAGATCGGCTCGGAGAGCACGTCCACGCTCTTGGCGAGGTAGTGGTGCGGCACGCTGACCGGGGCGTCCTCGTACAGGATGCCCTCGGGGTAGAGGATGCCGGCGCCGTCGAAGAAGGACCGCCGGTACACCTTGTTCCACGCCGTGCGGTCGGTGACCAGGGTGGGGATGTCGGTGATGTGGGTGGTGAGCCGGGTCTCCTTGAAGGGCTTGCGGTGACCGCCCGACGGATAGAAGCCGATCGCCCGGAAACGCAGCACGTTGCCGGTGGCGAAGTCGGAGCCGGTCTGGTCCAGGGTGCCGATCATCAGCTCGTAGGCGCTCGGCGGCAGGGTGTCGTCACTGTCCACGAAGGCCAGGAACTCGGTGCCGTCGGCGATGTTCCGGTACCCGGTGTTGCGGGCGGCGCCGAGACCCTTGTTCACCTGCTTGACCAGCCGGAACCGGGAGTCCTTGGCCGCGTAGGCCTCGGCGATGGCGGCACTGGAGTCCTTGGAACCGTCGTCGACCATGACGCATTCGAAATCGCCGAAGGTCTGGGCGGCGATCGAGTCCAGGCACTCTTCCAGGTAGCGCTCGACGTTGTAGATCGGGACGACGACGGAGAGGCGGGGGGCCATCGGCTGCGCAGAGCCTTTCATCAGGTGGTGCGACCGCTCTGCCCGATTTCGGGTGAACCGGGCACTTACCGCCAGCGATCCTACCTTCCGCATCCCACGGGCGGTCCGCGCGCCCGGCCCGAAGACGCACCGCCGCGACCGGCACCGCCCCCGCACCGCACCGCCCGGACGTGCGCCGCCGGGCCCCGCCGGGCTAGGGTGCGGCTGGCCCGCCCCCGGCCCCGGCCGTCCCACCGCACCCCGGCGGGCCCGGCGCCGTCCTGGAATGAGTGATCCCATGCCCCGCTTCAGCGTGATCGTCCCGGTCTACCAGGTGGAGGACTACCTGGCCGAGTGCCTCGACTCGGTGCTGGCGCAGTCCTGCCCGGACTTCGAGCTGATCGCCGTCGACGACCGCTCCCCGGACGGCTGCGGCGAACTCCTGGACCGCGCGGCCGCCGAGGACGACCGGATCACCGTCCTGCACCTGCCCGAGAACGTCGGCCTCGGCCTGGCCCGCAACGCCGGCCTCGCCGTCGCCACCGGCGACTACGTCCTCTTCCTGGACAGCGACGACACCCTCACCCCCGGACTGCTCCAGCACGTCGACGAACGCCTGCGCGCCGGCGCCGACCCCGACATCCTGGTCTACGACTACGCCCGCACCTACTGGGACGGCCGGGTGGTGCGCAGCAGCTCCGCCGCCGTCTTCACCCGCCCGGGCCCCGACGTCTTCACCCTGGACGAGCGCCCCGACCTGCTCGACCTGCTGATGGTGGTCTGGAACAAGGCCTACCGCCGGGACTTCGTCGAGCAGCAGGGACTCACCTTCCCGGCCGGCTACTACGAGGACACCCCCTGGACCTTCCCGGCCCTGCTCGCCGCCGGGCGGATCACCCTGCTCGACGAGGTCGGCCTGCACTACCGCCAGCGCCGCGAGGGCGGCAACATCCTGGCCACCGCGAGCCGCAAGCACTTCGACATCTTCGGCCAGTACCGCCTGGTCTTCGCCTTCCTCGACGGCCGGCCCGACCTGGCCCACTGGCGGCCGGTGATCTACGCGCGGATGCTCGACCACCTCACCACCATCGTCACCAAGCCCGGCCGGATCCCGCCCGGCGACCGCCGCGAGTTCTTCCGCCGCGCCGCCGAGCACTGCGCCCCGCTGCGCCCGGCCGGCTACCGGCCGCCCGCGGGCGCCGCCGGCCTGCGCACCGAACTGCTCAGCCACGGCCGCTACCTCGCCTTCCAGGGCCTGCGCGGGCTCGCCAAGGCCCGCCGCGGCGTCGCCCGCCGGCCCCG
>NZ_JAIZ01000036.1 GCF_000710465.2 Kitasatospora sp. MBT63
GGGCCGTGGCGGGTGTGGTCGGGGTGGCGGGGCAGCAGCCGTGCCTGGTACAGGGCCCAGACGGCGTCGAGGACGTAGGCGGGCAGTGGCGGGCGTCGGGCCGTTGCGCGGGTCTCGGATCCGTTCTCCAGGGCTTCCCGTTCGGAGCGCGATCGCAGGCGCTGCCGGCGCAGGGCGAGGCAGTTGCCGCAGGCGGTCGGTTCGGTGCCGCGGTCGTCCCAGGGGCCGATCAGGATGGTGTCGGCGGTGAGGTGGACGTTGGCGCGGCGGCGAAGGCTCCGGTGGGGTTCGTCTTTCGGTGGTGTGCGGGCGTCGGTGGTGCCGAGTGTCGTCACGCGGGGGGCGGGTGCCGGCGGTCCGGGCCGGTGGGTGAGGGCGAGGCGTTCGTCGAGTGACTGCTGGAGGGTGTCGCGGGCCAGTGCCCACGGGGTGTCGTCGGGTGGCGGGTGGTGCGGTGGCCGGGGTGCGGTCATGGCGTGTCGCTCCACTTGAACATCCGCAGTGCGGCGGCGCTCAGCAGGAGGGTGAAGAGCAGGAGGGCGCCGCAGGCGGCGGCGGCGTGCTGGTAGTCGGTGCGGCCCGCGATCGTCCGGGTGAGGCCTTCGTTGAGGTAGCGCAGGGGCAGGACGGTGGACAGGGTGCGGATCCAGCCGGGCAGGGTGTCGAGGGGGATCCACGATCCGGAGAAGAAGGCCATCGGCATCATGACGAAGTTGGCGAGGGCGGAGACCGCTTCCGGGGTGGCGGCGATCGAGCCGATCACCAGGCCGAGGGCGAGGAAGGTGGTGATGCCGGTCAGCAGGACGGGGATGGACAGTGGCCAGTTCGGGCCGAGGTGCAGGCCGAAGGCGGGCAGGAGGGCGACGCCGGTGAACAGGAGTGTCTGGAGGGCTGCGGTGGTCAGGGCCGTCGTGTAGCGGGAGAGCGCGAGGGTGCGGCCGGTGGTGGGGGTGAGTCGGATGAGACGCAGGAGGTCGTCGCGTCTCCACTGGACGAGGGTGAAGGCGGTGCCGAAGACGGCGGCGTTGGCCAGGCCCCAGGACAGGACGCCGGGGGCGATGTGGGCGATGGCGCCGAGCCCGTCCGCGCCCGGTTGCTCGTCGCGGAAGATGGTGCCGAAGATGGCCAGGAAGATGAGGGGGAAGGCGAAGGTGAAGAAGAGGGTGGTCTTGTCGCGGTAGGCGGTTCGGTGGGCGGCGCCGGTCAGCGCGCGGTAGGCGCTCACGGGGTCGGCTCCGGTGCGGTCAGGGTGAGGTAGACGTCTTCGAGGGTGGCGGTGCGGGTCTGGACCTTCTCCAGGCCGACGGTCGCTGCGAGGCGGGCCAGCACCTCGCCGGCGCTGCGGGTCTCGATGATCACGGACATCCCTTCGAGGGCGGCCCGGTCGACCCCTGCGATGTGTTCGGCCGCTTCGACGGTGATGCGGTCGGCGGGGACGGTCAGGCGGGTGGGTGCTCCCAGGGTGTCGAGCAGCCGGTCCGGGCGGTCCAGGGCGGCGATGCGTCCGGAGCGCAGGACGGCCACGCGGTCGCAGAGGGCTTCGGCCTCGTCCAGGTGGTGGGTGGTGTAGACGATGGTGCGGCCCTGGGACTTGAGGGTGCGCAGGACGCTCCACAGGGAGCGCCGGGCCTGCGGGTCCAGGGCCGCGGTGGGCTCGTCGAGGAAGATCAGCTCTGGTTCGTGGACCAGGGCCGTGGCGATGGCCAGTCGCTGGCGCTGGCCGCCCGACAGTGCTTCGACGCGGGTGTCGGCGCGGTCCGTGAGGCCTGCCAGGCGGAGTGCGCGGTCGGCCGCCGCGTGGTCGAGCCGGTAGAGGGCGGCGACGGTGCGCAGGTGTTCGCGGGCGGTGAGCCGGCTGAAGAAGGCGGATCCCTGGGTCTGCACGCCGATCCGCGGGAGGAGGTCCCGGTTGCGCGGCCAGGGGTTTCGGCCGAGGACGGTCACGGTGCCGGAGTCGGCCTGTCTGAGTCCTTCCATGATCTCGATGAGGGTGGTCTTGCCCGCGCCGTTGGGCCCGATGAGGCCGAGGAACTCCCCGCGTCGTACCTCCAGGGAGACGCCGCTCACCGCCGGGTGGTCGTGGTAGCTCTTGTGGACGGCCTTGAGGACCAGTGCGGGTGCGGTGCCCGGGGTCTGCTCGTTCATGTTGCCTCGGCTTCGGTCGTCGGTCGGCGGTCCGCCGACGCGGTGGCGGTGGCGGCGGCGGTGGGCCGGTGGCGCCGGCGGGCGGGCAGTGCGGTGAGCGTGAGGAGCAGCAGCGGCAGGCTCGTGGGGGCGGCGGCCGTCCAGGCGCCGTGGTGCGGGGCGAGGGCCTGGTACCAGGCGGCGGACCAGAGAACGGCGGCGCCGGTGAGGGCCGTCACGGTGCCCAGGCCGTAGGCCGTGTACACCGCGCGTGCCCGGCGGGGGTAGGGCGTGAGCCGGGCCGGGGTGTCGCGGCGGAGTGTCGTGGTGATCCGCAGGGCGAGGTAGCGGCGGCTCTCGGCGGCGAGCCGGTGGACGCCCAGGGCGTGGCCGATCATCCTGTAGCCGTCGAACGGGGGCAGCGGGACGAGGTTGACGAGTGCCAGCGCGCTGCCCGACAGCAGCAGTGCGGAGAGTGCGGGCCAGGCCTGGCTGGTGGACGGCAGGGTGGTGCTCACGGCCCAGAACGGGAGCAGGACGAGGAGGTTCATGACGGTTCCGGCTGCGGCGGTGGCGACCTGGTGGCGGCGGGTCAGGAAAGGGAGGTCGTGGATGTCGCAGTAGGCGATCACGACGGGCAGTCGCCATCGCAGTCCCATGCTGCCCGCCTCGGCGCCGAAGCGGCGGGCGGCCAGGGCGTGGGCCAGTTCGTGCAGCGCGGAGCTGATCCACAGCGCGCATCCGACGGCCACCAGGGCGGCGGGCTGGTGCAGGAGCCGGCCGCTGCGGTGGAGGTGGTCTCCGAGGTGGGCGGCGATGGCCGTCTCCATCGTCAGGGCGGCCAGCAGGAGCGGTGCGAGGATCCAGGGGCGCAGGGCGAAGCCGGTGGTGCGCAGCAGGCGGTCGGTGAGTGCGGTGGTGTCGGGGATGAGTTCGAGGGTGCCGGACAGTGGGGTGTTCTTGGTGGTGGTGGGTGTGGGGGCGGGGTCGGGTGCGCCGGCCATCAGGCCTCTGGCCCAGAGCAGGCGCAGGAGTTGTGCCCAGTTGGCGTCGCCGAGGGCGCGGCCGAAGTGCTGTGCGTACTGGTGGCCGATGTCGCCGAGGGTGTGGTGGCCGTCGAGTCGGGTGATCAGGAAGTGTTCCCGTTCGCCGAGGAGGAGGGTGCGGCGGCTCCGGCCGGTGCGGACCAGGTGGACGGTGGTGGTGCCGTGGAGCAGTGGGCCGCTGAGTTCGATGTCGTGGCGTAGGGCGGGGCGGTGTGCCGCGAGCTCGCTGGGTGGGGTGTCCGCGGTCATCGGTCGCGGTCCGTTCCGGTGGTGGGTCTCGGTGGCCGGTGGTCCTGGAGTGTTCGGTACAGGACGTAGGAGAGGTAGGCCTCGTCGCGGATGGTCATGTGTAGGCGGTTGTTGGTCATGTGCATGTAGGGGAAGAGCAGGCGCAGCAGGGCTTCGTCGGGGTCGGTGATCCGCTGGTCCCGGCTTCCGTCCCGGGAGCGGAAGACGAGTTCTCCGTGGTGGGCGAGGTCCGTTGCACGTTGGGCCAGTTCGCGGCAGTGGGCGGCCCAGTCGCGGAGGGTCGCGGGCAGCCGGTGGGTCTCCCGGTGCCGGATCGCGTCGAGCATGGCCTCGAACCGGGTGTCGGCGCCGGTGGGCAGTCTGGCGTAGCCGCTTTCGTACTCGTCGCCGCCGATGAGGTCGGTGCCGGCGAAGGACGTGTGCCAGAAGCGGTGGTAGGAGTCCAGGTAGTCGATGACGTCCTCCCGGTCGCGCAGGAAGGATGCGGCCATCACCAGCATCAGTTGGGCGGCGGTTCCCAGGGTGACGGTGCGCAGGTGGAGGTTGAGCGTGGCGAGTGCGCCGATCACGAGGTCGCTGGAGTGTTCGAAGTGCCATTCGGCGAGTGCCACCCCGGCCGGTCCGCCGTACTTGCCGTATTCGGGTTCGTAGGGTTCGAAGCTGGCGGTGTTGTTGGGGCGTAGCCGCATGCGTCCGTCGGGTGACTTGAGCTGTTCCTGGTCCTTGTCGGGGTATTCGAGGCCGAAGAGTGTGTTGTACATGTCGGCGCGGAATCCGGAGGCCTCGACGTCGTAGAGGGCGGGGCGGGCGCGCAGGAAGTCGTCCACGGCGTGTCTGGCGCGGTGTCGTATCTCGTCGGTGGCGTCCGGTGTGGCGGGTTTGAGGCGCAGGCGGACATGGGGGCCTTCGAGCCAGTAGTTGATGAAGAAGTAGCCGCTCAGGAGCTGTTCGTCGCGCAGGCTGCGGATCAGGGGGTGGACGCACTGGAGCAGCAGCGGGCGGGGGTTGGCGGCGTAGAAGACGTGCAGGGCCTGCCAGGGGCCGGCGGGATCGTCGAGGTCCGCCGTGCTCGGGGTCGGGGCGGTCATCGGTCTCCTTCGGGTCGGCCGGTGGTTCGGGTGGGTGCGGTGGTGGTGAGGGTCTGCACGACCAGTTCCGCGATGTGGTGGCCGCGGCCGGAGCGGGTGAACAGGTCGTCCTCGTCGGGTAGCGCTTCCTGGAAGTAGGCCTGGCCTGCGGGTTGGTCGAGGAGGGCGTCGAGGGCGTTGAGGGCGAGGTGGCTGTCGAAGTCCACGTACTGGGGTTTGCCGTGCGGGGTGCGCCGGCGGGCGCCCGCTGGGGTGTCGGGGGTGCTGACCCGGACGTAGACGCGTGGTGGCAGGCCGTGGTCGTGGCGCCAGCGTTGCCAGGCGAGGTACCAGGTGGCGTCGGTGGTGCCGGGGCCGCGGGTGGGCAGGGTGGTCAGGTCGGTCTGCCAGGTGCGGCGGCTGAGCACGATGTGTCCGCAGCGGATCCGGGGTCGTGCGGTGACGCCGTCGTGGTCGGGGGCGTGGGGTATGCCGGCCCAGATGTCCAGGGGGATCGTCCAGGTCGGGGACAGCAGGAGGAGGGTCTGGGGGATCTCAGGGAGCATCTGGGGGGCGAGGTAGCCGAAGTACACGGGGATCACCTCGCGTCCGAGCCGGGTCGAGCGCAGCAGGAGCCGGTCGGATGCGGGGTCGTGCTCGATGTGGAGGTCTTCGACGTCGATCCGGTGCTCGGGCGGGGCGGAGCTGACCTCACCGGTTGAGACGATCTCGTAGTCGGTCAGCCGGCCGTGGAGGTTGAGGTTGGTGGTGGCGAATCCCCCGGTCAGTTCGGCCAGTACCGCGCCGTGCGGCCCGGCCTCGGCGGCGGCACGCCTCAGCCGGGCGGACAGGTCGCCGTCGGCGGGGGCGTCGGGGGCGTCGCGGGCGTCGGGGGCGTCGAAGCAGTGGGTGAACCTGCTGAACGGGAAGGCGAGTCCGCCGTAGGACTGGTTGAGGACGACGTGGGGATCGCCGGTGCGGGCGACGGGCTGCAGGAAGTGGGTCCTGGGGTTGAGGAGCGGCCCGGTGCCGCGGAACAGGTCGGCGACCGCGGTGAGCGCCGGCGTGCTGAGGCGGATCTCCTCGTCCTCGCCGTGCCGCTCCCACTGTTCGCGCAGCATACGGGTGAACGCCTGCCGGGCTTGGTCGAGTGCCGTGATGCCGGGCAGGTGCAGCCAGTTGGGCTCGGGGGTGTAGGCGCCGTCTGCGTCGAAGGGTGTACGGCGGTCGGCGGCCGTCAGGTACTGCTCGAAGAAGTCCTCACGGAATTCGTGCACCAGTCTGATGAGGTCGTCACAGCGTCCGCCCGCTCCGTAGCGGGCCAGGAAGAAGCCTTTGAAGGTGATCCGGTGGGCGATGGTCCGGTCGAATACCCGCAGGACCCGTTCCACGGCGTACAGCGATCCGGTCAGTCCGCCGTCCTGGCCGGGGGCGGGCGGGAGCGGGTATGCGGCGGTTTCGGGTCCGGCTCTCACGTCCTCGAACAGGAGTGACCGGGGCAGGGTCGCGGTGTCGTCGCCGAGTTCACGCTGGATCTCTTGGAGGGCGGTCCGTAGGTCGGCGAGCAGGTGTCCGCGCTGGGCCGGACCGGCCGAGGGATACCGGTCCACGCAGGAGATCGGTCCTTCGAGGCGGTCGGCCAGGGTTCGTGCCCAAGGCCGGTCCACGGTGCGCAGGGCGGCTTGGAAGTCCCGCGCCGGGTCGGTGCTGTGGACGTCGACGGCGAGGCAGGGGACCTGGACCAGGCCCAGTTCGGTCAGCGCCCCGAGGTAGCGTTCCGCTTCCTCGGGCCGGGCCTGCTGGTCGCGGCACAGCCAGTGGGACAGTTCCCGGTAGCGGATCGCGGGGTGGTGGCGGAAGAGTTCGAGCATCCGGTGCAGCGTCCCGCTGCGGCGCAGGAAGAAGATCCGGTCGGAGGCGGTGTCGAAGGCGACGGCCGCCGTGTCGTCGCCGGTGGCGATCCGGCGGCGTACGTAGCGGATGTGGTCGTCGTTCTCGGTCCATCCGGCGGCCGGGCTCACGGGGAGGTCGTCGCGCCTGTCGCGGTCGGCGAGGACCGAGTCGGCGAGGCGGGCGAGGACCACGACGTTCAGCCGGGGGTGGCTCGACCATCGGTCGGCGATCTGGATGACCGGTGGGGCGGCGGTGTCGGCCGGGGACGGCTGCAGGTCGCCGACGGCGACGCCGGTGAAGGTACTGAAGGGGCTGGTCTTGCAGGCCATGCGGTAGACGTAGGCGGTGAGGGAGCGTTCGATCTTGCGTCGGCGCCGCTCCGGTGGGCGGTGGGGGCCGTCGTCGAGGAAGGCGTCGAGCTGCTGGGCGAGTACGGGTGAGGCGAGCTGGAGGCCCGCGCGGAGCCGGGGCTCTGCCGCCAGGTGGCGCAGCTCGGTGCGGGTGCGGTCGAGGTCGGCGGCGAGGACGGCGGGTCCCCGGGCCCGTAGGTCCGCGAGCCCGGTGAGGTCCGCTGCCCAGTGGGCGATGTCCTCGGCGATTCCCGCTGCCCGGCTGTCGTGGAGTGCCGGGATGTCCAGGTGGCCGTGGGCCGGGCGGCTGTTGAAGAGCTGTCGGCGCAGCCGGATGAGTGCGCGCCGGGCGTCGGCGTCCTCGGTTGCTCCGATCAGTGGGTGCAGCCGGTCGCTGAGTGCGGCGCCGCGGGCGGCGAGCCGGTCCTCCTCCCGGATGACGTGCGCGGCCCACCGGCTGCTCTCGGTGCAGCGCAGCCGGCGGGCGGCGTCGATCGGCAGGCCGGCGACGCGGAGCATGAACTGCTGCTGGAGGGCCCAGTCTTCGCCGGGATCGGCGCCGGGTCGGGGCGGCTGGGTGCCGGGTGCCCGGTCGGCCGTCGGTGCGGTCATGGCCTCTCGCCTCCGTTCCTCGCCGCGTCAGGCGATCTCGTAGCGGAACTCGGCCGGGTTCGGCCGTTCGTGACCGATCATCATGAGGAGCATGGGGGCTTCGCCGTCGGGGAGTGCGAGTTCCTCGACGAAGGAGAGGTTGTCGAAGCCGAGGGCCACTCCGGCGGCCAGGCCCAGGGCGCTGGCGGCGGTGTAGTGCGTCTGGGCGATCGCGCCGATCGTGGCGTTGACCAGCCGGTAGCCGCGGTCCCCGACCGCGTCGAGTACGGCGCCGGTGCGGACGGTCGGCACCAGGACGGCCGCGGCCTGTTCGAGGTTGTAGTTGCCCAGGAAGTAGTTCTTCTGCAGGAAGCCGCCGGGCGGGCCGGGTTTCACCAGGTGCAGCTCCCCCGGGCCGGGTGCGTACTCGTAGGCGCCGGGGGCGATGCCTTCGGCGTGGTTGACGAAGGCGTAGAGCTTGGCGAGTGCGGGTTCGCCGTGGGCCTGGGCGTCGCTGTGGACGCCGGTCGCGGCGGTTGCCGCCAGGACGGCGGCCAGCTCGGCCGCGGTGATGGGGGGTGCCGCCTGGAACCGGCCGAAGCTGCTGCGCCGGCGGCGGAGCGCCGTTCGGACGTTCATGGCGAGGGGGGCCGCTGCTGGGAGGGGGGTCCGCGGTCTGCCCGTCGGCGCCGGCCGGGCGGCGGCGTTCTCGAGTGCGCCGGGTGCGGGCCGCTGTGCGGCGTTCTCCAGGGTGGCGGCGTGGATGCGCTCGACGGTGCCGAAGGTGCGGACTCGGCGGGAGCGTTCGTGGTCCCGGTGGCGTACGGCCCGCGGGAGGACGCCGACCGGCGGTGCGAGGGGTCCCGTGGTCTGCCAGGGCAGCGGGACCACCGCGAAGACGCCTTCCTCGGCCGGGGTGAGTCCCAGCAGACGGCCGAGGCGCTGCTCGTCGAACCACAGCGCCGGGGTCACCGGCAGGTCCCGCGAGCCCGCCCAGATCCGCCAGGTCTGCAGCAGTGCGCCGACGTCCATGCTGACGGCGTGGAAGCAGAAACTGTTGTACTTGAACGAGTTCTGCCAGAACTTCACTCCCAGGACGAGGAAGTTGTCGGCTCCGTCGGCTTCGGGCAGCCCGCCCAGCGCCTCGCGTACGTCGCCCGAGAGGTCCCCTGTGGCGAGGCGGACCATGGCGTGCCGGGCGGTCGCGTAGTGGTAGACCCCGGGTGGCATCGGGCCTTGCGCGCCGCACACCCAGTAGATGGTGACGGGGTAGAGACCGCCGCCGGAGGAGGCGCCCCGGAACCAGTTGGTGCGCGAGTAGTGGGGCAGTTCGGCGAGGTCGGTGTTGCCGTGGACGGCGAGCCGCCGGCCGAGCTGGCCGTAGGAGTCGAGCAGCATGCCCGCCAGCGACGGCAGTGTGAAGCGGCCCGCCGCGGCGTCCCCGCCGGGGAAGATCCCGTCCTGGACGGTTCCCCCCGGCGGGAGGCCGGCCTCGGGCAGGGGGAAGACCTCCGCGCCCGGGTAGAACTTGGCCTTGCGGGGGCGGTCCCGCCAGTCGGGGGTGAAGTCGAGCGGCTCCATGCGGACTCTGCCGCGGGCCAGGATGGCCGCTGCGTAGTCATGAGCGAAACCCATGGGGTGTCCTTGTCTCGATCGGGGGCCGGGCGAGCTCACGGGAACGGGTGCGGCGCGGGGTTCAGGTCCTGCGGTCGCAGGTCGCGCTCCCGCAGGCCCGCCTCCCGCAGGGCGGTCAGCGTGCGCGGCATGTGCGGGGCCCGCTGCCGGTGCCGGCCGAAGTCGATGGGCAGGAGGCCGGGCACGATCACCTTGACGGTCCGCAGCCCGAGGTCACGCTGCTCGGGCCGGGTCTGGTCGACGACGATGACGTCGAACCCGGCGCCGGTGACCTCCGCCAGGCACCGTTCGAGGTCCTCGCGCAGGTCGCCGGAGCGGCTACGGCCTGCCTCGGCTCGCAGCTCGTCCAGCGACCGAGGCCGCGGCCGCGGCTCTCGCGGGTCCAGCAGGAACGCGGCGTGGACGGCCATCTCCGGTGTCCCGTAGAGCATGGGGTGGTCGTGCAGGGTCTGCACCAGGTCGAAGTCGGCGGCCAGCGTGCGCAGCCGGGCTTCGTCGCGGCGGAACCGGCTCTGCAGGTTCACCGCGTCGGTGGCGATCTCGCACAGGCCGCCCCGCAGCGCGGCCTGCGGGTCGAGGCTCGCGCCCGCGCCGAAGCACAGGGTGCCTGCGGCGCCGTCGGGCCGGGCGGCCACGGCCACCACCACCGGGATGGTCCGGAAGGTCACCCGGGCGTCGAAGAAGCGGGCACGGTAGCCGTACATCGCCAGCCGGTCGACCATCTGGCGGATGTGCGGGTCGGTGCCGTCCCCGGACGGGTCGATCTCGGGCAGCGCGGCCCTGCCGTACCAGGAGAGCAGGAAGGCGTCCCGCTCGATGACCTCCATCAGGCCGAAGTAGACGGCTTCTTCGAGGCATCCGCCGGAGGCGCAGCCGTTGGAGCTCTCCTGGACGAACCGGTGGTGCAGTCCGGGTGTGTGGTAGTAGGCGATGATCTCCGGTACCAGGACGGTCCGCGCGTCGCGCAGCGAGTACCCCCGGACCCAGGGGATCTCCCGGTCGGGGGCGAAGGGGGGCACGTCGGGGTTGGCCCGGTGGAAGGCGTCCGGGTAGAGGCCGCAGATCGCGGGGTCCAGGGCGTCGGCGGCCAGTTCCTCGAAGGTGCCGACGACAGGGGCGATCCCGGTCCCGTTCCGCATCCCGGCGAGGCGTTCCAGGCCCTCCAGGATCCCGATCCTCGTGCTGGTCGTGTAGCTGTCCGCGTGGCCGCCCCAGAAGACCTCGCGCAGGTTGTCCCCGGAGCGCACCGCGAAGGCTCCCAGGACGGCGGAGGTGGAGACCGACGTCAGGTCGGGTGCCGTGCCCGCGCCGAGGGCTCCGCAGTGGGGGTTGGCCAGTGCGTCCAGCGGCAGGTCGTAGTCGGCGAGGGAGCGTCGCCGGAACGAGCCCGGTGCGTGCTCGGGGGTGCTGTGCAGGGTGATCGCGGCCGTGGGTGGGTTCTCGGGCACGCCGGTCGAGCAGGCGGGGCAGTCGGCGTCGGCGAGCAGTCGGTGCCGGGTCACCTCGAGTGTGCGCAGGTCGACCTCGTAGACGTCCGCGGACGGTGTCCCGGGCGGGCCGGGTGGCGCGGATTCCCGGTGGGCGGCGACGAGCGCGGACAGGGCGGTGACGGTGAACGGGGTGACGTGGGGTGTCGGGTGCGTCGCCGTGGTCCCGGTGCCGAGTTCCAGGGCGTCGCGCAGCCGGCGGGGGCGCACCGACTGCCAGCGGCGGGCCAGGCACGTCCGGCACGGCCGGGACGGGCCGGTGCGGGTGCCGGTACGGGTGCCGGTGCGGGTGCCGGTACGGGTGAACGGGCCGACCAGGGCGTGGTGGCCGTAGATCTGGACCGGCACGCTGTCCGGGTCCGGTGCCGGGCCTGCGGAGGGCGGTCGGGCCGTCAGTTCGTTGCGCAGGCCGAGCATCGAGATCGCGATCCGCGGCGGCGTATGACCGCCGGACAGGTCAGCCGGCATGGGGGGACCCGCCGGTGAGGATCACGCGGACCACCTCGAGTCCCCCGGCCCGCAGATCCGCCGGGCCGGTCCGGACGGCGAGGGCGTCCCCGCCGTGCTCGCGCAGCCGTGGCAGCAGCGCCTCCCAGCTGCCGTCCGGGCCGGGAGCGGCCTGCTCGGTGATGTGCAGGGTGGCCGGCTCGAAGTCGCCGAGCAGCGGGTCACCGGTGTCGACGGCGGCCGGACTGCCGTCGGCGGCCGGCGGGCCGAACTCCGGGTCCCGGCGCAGCTGCACGGGTCCGATGAGGTCGCGCAGGGCCGTGGTGGCCGACCGCTGCCAGGACGGTGCGCTGCCGACCGCCCAGGACCAGGTGCCGTCGGCGGGGTCGAGGGCACGTGCCAGCAGGACGTGGACGCCGGTGCGCCGGGCCTCGCCCAGATCCAGCAGTTCGACGGTGAGGCCGAGGTTGCGGGCCGAGGAGGCGAGGAAGACGAGTTCGGCGTCGGTCTCCAGGTGCTCCGGCACGACCAGGCCCACGGGGACAGCCCGGCGCAGTGCGCGTTGCAGGGCGTCGTACGCCAGTGCCGTTCGCAGGCCGTGGGCCACGGCGTCGGTCGGGGTGCTGCCGACGCCGGTTCCTGCGCCGGTCGGGATGTGCAGCCGTTCGGCGTTGTGCGGGCCGAAGGTGTGCACCGCGGCGGCGGGGACCAGCACCTTGTCCTCGGTGGTCAGCGAGGTGGCGACGGCCCAGTGGCCGATGTGGTCGGGGTCCGCGCCCGTGCCGCTCGCGGTGGCGAGGGAGTCCGGTGCGAGCAGCGGCATCCGGGAGCGGGCCCGGGCGAGTTCGGTGCCGCTGAGCGGTTTCACGGGCGGCGAGGAGTGTTCGGCGTGAACGGCGGCGGCGGCCTCGATCGCTCCGAGTCTGGCCTGTGCCACCGTGTGGACGTCGAAGGCGACGATCTCGCGGCGGGCGGATCCGCCCGGCGCGAGGCTCAGCGATCCGATCTTCAGTGGTGTCTGGGTCCACGGTTCGTCCGTGAAGCGGCGGAACACCCCCACGGCCGGGCCGACCAGTCTCATCCGCGCGTCGAGTTGTTCGATCAGCCGGTCGACCACGGCCGGGGCGTGGATCGGTGTTCCGGGTCCCGTCGGCCGGGTGGCCGTGGGCGGCTGCCCCACGCGGTACTCCCCCGGGTCGTCGGCAGCCCGTTCCTCGGTGCAGAAGGGGCAGCCGGGGTGGGGCAGCAGCGTTTGGGCGTTCACGTCGAAGGACTCCAGGTCCTGGAGGAGGACCTGTCCTTCGGTCTCGGCGGGCAGCGCCCCGGTGGCGAGCCGGAACACCTCGTACCCGAGGAGGTTTCCCAGCATCGCCGACAGCGGCCGCCCGGGCCGTTGCGGGAGGGGTGTCGTCCGGGTCCCCAGGGCGATCGCGCTCCACAGGTCGGCGGCGGCGCCGGGATCGTCGTTGGCTCCCAGCCGCAGCGCGGCGCAGCACCAGCAGCCGGCCGTCCCGGGGACCATCAGCGGGCCGACGACGGCGCGCCGGCCGATGACCGAGTACGGCAGCAGGGTGCGGCCCTGCGGGATCCCGGTGCGGATCAGGTGGATGAGCTGGCGGTGGCCGGCGGGTCCGTCCGTCGTCACGACGGTGTCGTATACGGCGAGATCGGCCCAGTCGAGCGGGCCGGTTCCGCCGTCGGTGCCGGCCGGCCGGATCGGGGAGAGCTCGACGGGGCACTTGTGGCCGGTCAGCTCCAGGATCTCCTCCGCCACCTGGTCGAGCCCGTTCTCCGGTGTGTCGAGTCCGGGCAGCACGCCTACGCGGCGGGCGCCGTTGCGGACCAGGCTGAGGACGCACCAGCGGGCCACCAGGTCGTCGCCGAGCACGGCCACCCGCGTCTGCCGGAAACGGTGGAAACGTCGGTGCGCACCGTCGGCGTAGTGGTCGATGTAGGCGATCTGCGGGGCGAAGCGGTCGGCGACCGCCGTGGGCAGGGGTGAGGGTCTGCCGTCCTCGGGCGGGACGGCGCGGGCGAAGCCCCGTTCGTACAGGGCGGTCACCAGCTTGACCACCATCTCGCGCTGGTTCGCGCCGAGTCCCTCGCAGACCTCGGCGACCAGGTGTTCCCCGGTCAGGAAGGGCACCACCAGGGTGGCGAACCGGTATGCGGTCCGGCCTTCGAGCTGAAAGCCCCCGTCGGCGTTGTGGAAGAGCACGCCGTGCGGGGTCCTGGTGAACAACGTGTCCCGGCGGATGCGCGGTCTCGTACCGGCGACCGCTTCGTACGCATCGTCCATGTCGGCAACACTCCTGTTGGAGAAGGTCTGGGCTTCGACTGCTGCGGGGTCGGCAAGCTGCGGACCCGCCCCCGGTCGGTGGCTCTGTGCTCTTCCGGAGGCGGGCGTCACCGGGGGACCGTGCCCGTCGGCGAGAGCGGACCTCGGCGGGGACCGTCTCCCGGGGCGGCGGGTGGGCGTGTGCCCAGTTCCCGGCCGAACCTGCGCAGCAGGTCGTGGAGGCCGTAGGTGCCGGGTGGCCCTCCTTCCTCCGCGAGGCCGACGTCGACCAGGCGCTCCATGAGCTCCTCGGCGCGGGCGTCAGGAAGGCCCAGTGCGATTCCCGCGGTACGGGTCGACAGGGGGTCGTTCCCGGCGGCCGCCACGGTGAGGAACGCCCCGGCGGTGGCGGGATCGAGCCGTTCCAGTGCGCCGGCGAGCATTCCGGCGACGGACACCCCGGGGTCGCCCGCGATCGCCAGCCGCCCGTACGGATCTTCGCGCAGCCACTGCAGGAAGTCGCCCACTCTGAGCCGGGGACGGGTGAGCAACCGGGCCGACGCGATGCGCAACGCGATCGGGAGGTGGCCGCACAGGGCCGCCAGTTCGCGTACCGCCCCGGCGTCGGCCTCGGTGCGTTCGGGCCCGAGAGCCGTGGCCAGCAAGTCGAAGGAGTGTTCTTCGGTGAGCGGCTGCAGCCGGTACACCCGGCCTCCGTGTGTGGCGACCAGGCTCGCCAGACTCAGCCGGCTGGTCACGATCACGGCGCCGCGAGGGGCCGATCTGAGCAAAGGTTGGGCCTGCTCCGCCGCTACGACGTCGTCCAGGATCAGCAGGACCCGGCCGTTGTCGGCCGCGGCTACCGGGGCGGTGGGGGCGGCCGACGGCGGCAGCGGGTGATCGCCGCCGGCTCCGGCAGACCTCCCGTCCCCGCCGGCCGGCCAGATTCCGCTGCCGCCGGGGAAGGCTTCCCGGACGAGCGCGGCCACTTCGAGGGCGAGGGCGGTCTTCCCGGTGCCCGGTGCCCCGGAGATCACCACCAGCTCCGTCCCCGGTCGGTCCCGGGCCAGGTGGGCGACGATCGCCGCGCACTCCTGGCGGCCGGTGAAGCCCGGGACGGGGCCGGGTACGGGCGCGAAGCCCTGCGGGCGGCCGCCGCCGGACAACGCGACCTGCTCGACGGGCCCTGCAGAGCGGCGGCGCGCCTGTCCCGGATCGAGTTCTTCCCCGCGGAGTACGGCCAGTTCGAGCCGCTGCAGCGAAGCCCCGGGCGCGACGCCGAGCTCCTCCTGCAGGTACCCCTTCACCCGGCGGTACTCGGCGAGGGCCTCCATCTGCCGGCCGGCCAGGTACAGCGCGCCGATCAGCTGTTCCCAGAAACGTTCGTGGCCCGGGTGGGAGCGCGTGGTGCGCCACAGTTCGGAGATCACCTGGCGGGACCGGCCGAGCATGAGCTCGACGTCGTAGCGCCGTTCGGTCGCTCGCAGCCACTCCTCGCTGATCCTGGGCACCTCGTCCCGGTGCAGCAGATCGGAGTGGACGTTGGCCAGGACAGGACCTTTCCAGAGCGCCAGGGCTTCCGACAGCGTGAGCAGTTCCCGCTCGGGGTCGCGTGCCGCGCCCGCGGCGCGCATCAGCTCGTTGAAGCGCATCAGGTCCAGGGTCCGGCCGTCCGCGGCGATGCGGTATCCGCCCGGGATCGTCTCGATCCGTGTTCCGGCGATGCCGTGGCCTGCGAATATCCGCCGGAGCCGGAGCACGCAGGCGTGTAAGGACGTCTTTGCCGAGGCCGGTTGGACATCGCCCCACACGGCGCGCAGGAGCGACTCGGTGGAGACCACGGCGTTGGGGCTCAGTAGGAGAGCGGCAAGCAGCGTGGCCGGCTTCGACGGTTGGAGGACGACGTCCTCCGACCCGTCCGTGATGCTCAAAGGGCCGAGGACCCTGAACGTCTTCGGCCCGACCGGTTGCGGGTGCGTCATCTCGCAGACCCGTCGCGTCTCTTCGCCCCCACTCCCCCGGCCCCGCTCCGGGGCGCGGAGGAGACCGGGGAATCCGGGTCGGCGCATCGCCCGCGCTGTGTTCGCGGAGCCGGTAAGGTAATTTCCATCAGCACGGGCTGCAAATCCTCTCCGGAACAGAGAGCGGACCAGCGGGGGAAAGAAAAGCTCGCTCTGGGGGATTGATTGCACCGACCTGCCGCGGAGTTCCGGACGGGCGGATTTCAACGGACGGGCAGGCAGCGGACGACGACGGCCCTCGAACGCTTTATGCGGATGCCCTTCCGGCGGCTCGCCCGCAGCGGCACTCCCGGTCCGTTCGACGTTAGTCGGCATTCACTCGGAGCGGCAAGAGCGCGGGCGGCAGTTTTACAGGACACGGACAGGAGAATGGTCCGATTCCATCCCAAGCCTTGAGAAACGGTGACTTATGGGGCTATACGAGCAGAGCGCGATCAAACTTTGCACCACCGAAGCCGATTTCGTGATGCCGGCCCGAAGGAGGTGGCCGGCCGTCCCTGATCAGGCCGGCGGTGGGGAGGCATCGACCGATGAGATGGGGCGGCACCGGCTCTGCTTCAGGCTGCATCTGCTTCAGGCTGCGCCGGACGGCTCGGGCGACCTGGTCGAGGCAGGCCACAGCGAGACTGCCGAGGGCGCGCTCGACCAGCCGCCGGACAGACGCCCTCCTGCGGTTGGGTCCGGCGTGTACGAGGACCAGCCGTGCCGCCCGAGCAGAACCCGCACGCCTCCCACGGTGCAGCAGACGTGGAACATCCGCTCGGTCGACGGCGTCAGCCGGGCCGGAGTCCACCGCTGCCCCCGGCCCCTCCCACTCCGGCCACGCGATCCGGGGCATCGACCGGCTTCGGGGACCGGGTGATCCCTTCGGTCCGCTCCCGCGCGGCCCTCTCCGCGTCGGCCGGACCGCCACCCCCATGCCTACGATCCGCACGGCGTACTGGAGTCGCCGTCACCACACACATCAGGCACGGATCCCTGCCCTCGAGTGTGACCTTACGGAAATTTCAACGCCGGCGGAGTTCAGATCAGCTGGAGGTATCACGACCGTCGCTGCCTCCAGGGAGGATCCATGGGGAAAACCGTCTACGTCGTCAGCCATGGCAGATTGTACAACCCCAGGGCATCCT
The DNA here is from genome assembly GCF_000710465.2 of Kitasatospora sp. MBT63. Taxonomy (GTDB): domain Bacteria; phylum Actinomycetota; class Actinomycetes; order Streptomycetales; family Streptomycetaceae; genus Kitasatospora. Next base: position 16,319 of record NZ_JAIZ01000036.1, read on the forward strand.
TCGAAACACCGGTCACCCTGCATTTCAATAGCCTGAGCGGCGCCGTCGTATACCGTGGAAACGGGATCGCCGTTCTCAATGTAGGCGGATTCAAGGCGATCGGCGCAAGTGAGACGATAGGGCCCGGCGGAACGGTTAGCAACTACCACCTTTCAGCCTTCAACGACTGGGAACTGATCCAGCATCTGGCAGTCGAGGGAAACAGTCAGCTGGACGGGAAGCTATACGTCATCGGCGAGCTCCAGGGAAAAACCGTCAAAAACTCCAGAGGCGAGGAGATCGGCGTCGAGTCCATAGCGGAGTGCCATCTGGACGCCGCCGTCAGAACGATGATCGAAAAGGAGGGCGAGCTCGACTCCATACAACTCATCAGCTGCAGGATCGGACTTGGCGGTGGCGGCGGCGGAACGATTCCGCTGGGGAACGAGGAGAGCCTTCCCACCGACTCGTCGAAGAGACTCAGGTTCGGACGCGGCGGTGGTGATGAATTTAATTTCGATGACGAGGAAGACCAGCGCCGGCTGCCCACGTCGAGGAGGGAGTACCAGAAACGCCGGAGAATTTCCCGAACACCCGAGGGGATGCGGGGTCTGGAGAACCTCCCCCAGTCCATCCGCGCGTCATTCTACGAGTTCGGCGATGACGACGTCCATGAGCAGCGCCAGCACTGGGAGAACGTCCAGAGGGAATCAAACTGGACCACACCGGACCGTCGACACATTGTTCCAATGATTGTTTGGGACGCAGAGTTCATGACGCCGTCGACAATAAATGACGCCTGGCCCGAGAAGGACTGGCGCGACGCATTCTACCTGTTCCTCGAGGGATATTACGGCAGCCTGCCGTCGAGAACGCTGAAGCACTTCGACCTCAAGCCTCCCGGCGAACTCAAGGCGAACCTCAACCTCTGGCTGATGATCAGCCAGTGGCTTTCACCCGGCGAAAATCTCGTTGCCTTTGTCGACGGCTCGGGGAAGGAACTGAGCGCGGAGCAGGTCATGGACTCCGAAATCATCGCCTACGCCAAGGGGGATCGCGGTCCGCAACCGCGCACACCCGCTGGAAGCGTGGAGGGAATCGAATTCCTGAGCGGCAGGCTCATGAAAATCTCCCTCGCAGCCAACGCATCCGGGCAGGGCGAATTCTTCCAGATATACACTTCGATCGACGATGCGGACGCGAAATTCGTTGCCCAAAGAATCCATTCCTGGATGCAGGGCAGCTCAAACCGGGAAGTCAAGAACTGGGCGGACTCCAACCCCCCGGGAGATGCACTTCCCGAGTGGATCGGGACTTCCTTCTTCATGCTCCCGGACGAGCTCGAGACAGAATACTGGCAGATCGTAGATTCGGCCTCGGACGAGGCCGTCAGATATTCACGAGAGTTGCTCGAGGAATCAATGACGCAACTCCGCGACGCCCTCTGTGAAAATCTGCAGGCATGGTGGGAGGCATTCGCATCCGTGCGGGATGCACTGGCCCTGGAAGAGACGAAAGAGAAAGCCAGGCGCAATGCCACCGAACACTGACGTCGCCGCGGCCGGCCAGGAGGCCGTAACGCCGGCGTCGCGCGCCGGCAGGGTGGACTTGACGGATGCTCACGGGCTGACGCCCTGACCGGACGACCCCGCGAGGGCAAGAGTTTGACATGATGTCATGCATCCGTCAACCGTCGGACGCCGCACGGTTCCCACCTGCGGCCTGGATAGGCTGCCATGCACCCCTCAGACTCGAGCATGTCCCGTCGCCGCTTCCTCGCCTCCGGAGCCGCCACGGCCGGACTCACCGCCGCCGCGTCGCTGCTGCCGCCGTCCGTGCAGGCCGCGCTCGCCGCTCCCCCGCGCCCGGGCGGTCTGAGAGCGATCGAGCACGTGGTGATCCTCATGCAGGAGAACCGCTCGTTCGACCACTACTACGGCACACTGCGTGGCGTACGCGGCTTCGGTGACCGCAGTGCGATCGAACTTCCCGACGGGAGCAGCGTGTTCGCCCAGCCGACCGGCGACGGCGGACACGTGCTGCCCTTCTCCATCCGCGACGCGGCGGCCGACGGCGGCCGGGACATCCAGTGCGTCGGTACGCTCGACCACAGTTGGCCGGGCGGTCACCGGGCCTGGAACAACGGCCATTACGACCAGTGGGTTCCCGCGAAGACGGCGGCGACCATGTCCCACTACGGGCGCGATGACCTGCCGTTCCACTACGAACTCGCGGACACCTTCACCATCTGCGACGCGTACCACTGTTCGGCCATGACCTCGACCTCACCCAACCGCAACTACCTGGTCAGCGGCACCACCGGTTTCGAGGCCGACGGCCGGCGGGCCATCGGGAACGACGCCTACGACGAGGACCACCACCCCGGCTACGGTTGGCCCACGTACGCCGAACACCTCAGCAGGGCCGGCATCTCCTGGAAGGCCTACCAGGAGTGGAACAACTACACCGACAACAACCTCGAGTTCTTCACCCCGTTCAAGCGGATCGCGCGCGCCGTGCTGGACGCGGCGGGGTTGCCGTACCAGAGCCTGGGCAGCTTCTACCACGACGTGCGGCACGCCGAGCCTGCGGATGCCGACACGCTCCTCGCCAAGCTGGCGCGTGGCGTGACCGTCCTCGACGGGCCCGACCGTGAGCTGTACGACCGCGCCCTGTACCGCGGTCGTCCGCAGAGCCTGACGGGCGCGTTCGCAGCCGACATCGCCGCCGGAACCCTGCCGGCCGTCTCCTACCTGGTCACCTCTGCCGCCGAGTCGGAGCATCCTGACGACTCCTCGCCCGCGGCCGGTGCGGCGCTGACCTACCGGGTGCTGGACGCCCTTGCCACCAACCGCGACGTGTGGGACCGCACGGTGGTGTTCATCACCTACGACGAGAACGACGGCTACTTCGACCACGTCCCCCCGCCGGTGCCGCCCGGGGACACGACGGATGAGTACGTCGACGGGCAGCCGATCGGGCTGGGTGTGCGGGTGCCGATGATCGTGGTGTCCCCGTGGACGGTGGGTGGGTATGTCTGCTCCGAGACCTTCGACCACACCTCCATCGTGCGGTTCCTGGAGAAGTGGTCCGGAGTGCGCAGCACGGAGATCAGCGGATGGCGCCGTACCGTCGCGGGTGACCTCACCGGTGCTTTCGACTTCACCGCGCACGCCCGCGCTCCCCGGTTGGACACTCCGGGTCCGGTGCCGCCGTTCACCGACCGTTGGGCTCCTGTCCCGCCCGCGGACCAGCGGATGCCTCAGCAGGAGCCCGGTAGCCGCCCGGCCCGTGCGCTGCCCTACCAGTGCGACGCCCACGGGTGTGCCGACGGGAGCGGGCTGCGTCTCGCGCTTCGGAACGAAGGTACCCGGAGCTCGCATTTCACCGTCTACACCTACGGCGACCGCGCTTCCCAGCCGCGTCCGCTCGGCGTGATCGGCTCCCAGGCCGTGCGTCTGCCGTTGAACGGCGACGGTACCTACCGCGCCGTGGTGACCGGTCCGAACCGGTTCCGGCGTGACTTCGCGGGCACCGGCGCGGAGCGCGTCGACGTCCAGACCATGATCGACGTGAAAGGCCGGGCCGTCCTGCTCACGCTTCACAACCGTCACACGACGCAGGCGGAGTTCGTGCTCGCGTCGCAGGCCTACACGGACCGGCCGCCGCTGCGGGTCGTCGTTCCTCCGGGTGGCACGACGACCGCCCGCTGGCAGACCGCGGCTGCGCAAGGCTGGTACGACCTGACCGTCACCGCGAGCACGGACCCGGCGTTCCGCCGCCGCCTCGTCGGGCACCTCGAGAACGGCAAGGACAGCGTCTCGGGCTGACCGCGGACGGGCGTCACCCGGGTCGTGGTGGCCGGACCCCGGCCCGGGTGGCGTGATCGTTCGGTTCGACGGGATCGGCCCGGCGCCATCCGGCCTTGGCAGGTGAGGGCCGTCTCGGCCTGTGCGGGTCGGGGTCGTCGGGGCAGCGTCGGCAACGGCTGCCCGTACCGGGTCACCTCGCGCTCCGTCAGCCGTCACGCCGCCAGGTCCCGCTCACCGGCGGGCGGGCCCGCGCACCTTCCGGTATTCCCGGACCGGGCAGTCGACCATGTGAGGTATCCCTCATTCGAAATCGCCGTTGGATCGTCGTATCCGGCGCCGGGATCGCTGGAACGGCCGACAGCGACGGCAATTTTCGTGCGTGCAGGTACTGTTGGGCGCAGATCAAGCAGGTTCTCCCCGAGAAGGCCTGCAGGAGAGACAAGTTGGCGATGGCCAGCACATGAGGAGAGAACGAGATGCGCACTCTCACGAAGGCCGCGATACTCGCGGCCGCTGCGCTCGTGGTACCGCTCACGTCGACTCTCGCCGTCGACGCCTATGCCGACGTCCCCTCGCCGGCCGCGGGCTCCGGGTTCCCGCTCCATATCAACGGGGGGGACGGTGACTACATAACGATCGTCGGTCAGCAGACGCCGGGGCATTACTCCTTCATCGGTTCCGAGGGCAATGTACTCCCGGTCACACAGCAGCCCGAACAGGGCATGTCGTTCCCGCTGGGTGAGGTGCATGACGGAGTGATCCCCATGCCGTCCCACCTGGAAGGCGGCCGGATCTTCGTCTCCAAGAAGCCCTTGGTGATGCCGGCGGCCACGGTGGACGGGCAGCCCAGCGACGCCGGATACGTCCAGCCGGACCTCAACAACCCCGGCGATCCCAACCAGGGCAACCCGTACGACTTCTTCGAGTACACCTTCGACAACGGTCACGTCCCCTTCGGCGGCAACACCACGCAGGTCGACGGGTTCTCGATCCCGATGACCGCGGAGCTGAAGCAGGACTCGTCGGGCTTCGACCGGACGGTCGGGATCCAGGGCATGACCGCCGGCCAGGTCGTCGACAGGTACAGGCAGTACGCCGACGGCACTCCGTTCGTCTCGCTGGCCAACGCGGACGGCAGCCACATCACGGCTCCCCGGTCGGCGGCCGCCTTCCAGTCGGGTGGAGCGGGTGTGACGTACTTCGACTCCGCGATCAAGAAGGCGTGGGACCAGTGGCAGGGCGACGGCCGGTTCAAGCTGACCGACGGGAACAACGTGTACGTCGGCGGCACGGAGGGAGCGGGCACGCAGCTCACCTACAAGAAGGAGGTCAACGGCCGGCAGGTCGGCGGCGGTACCGTGGCCATGCCCACCACGACGGATGTGGCGGCCTGCTCGGGAGCGCTCGCGTCGGGCAGTGACACCGACAAGTTCGTCGGGGCCCACCTGTGCGCCGCCTTCAACCGCGGGATCGCGCAGAACGACCCCGACACCTGGGGCGACACCGGCACCTTCTACCGGAACGCCCCGTTCAACGAATACGCCGCCTTCTTCCACCAGATCAGCGGCGACCGTCTCGCGTACGCGTTCGCCTATGACGACGTGCACAACCAGAGCTCCGTGATGATCCTCCCCAACGCGGACGCACCCACCAGCCTGACCCTCACGATCGGCTCCTGAGCCTGGCGATTCCGCGGATCCGCTCCAGAGCGCCCGCCCAGGTCGGGGCGGGTTACGGAGTCTCGCAGGCGACGGCCCGGCGGTACGTGGAGAGACCGTCGACCGAGCAGTTCGACGACCTTCAGGACGCCGCCGTCGCGGAAGCCGAGGGCTTTGCCGACGCTCGGACCGTCCCGCTCTGTCGGTGCCCGGGCTCAGCCGTGCCAAGGCCGCCGCGCTGATCCACGCCGAGACGATCGCCCGGGGTGAGCTGCGTCGGGCGGACCTGCTCCGGTTGGGCTGTCGAGGGGCTGCGGAGTACCGGCTTGCAGGTCAACGCCTTCAGCGGATCGGTGCCGCTCGCAGGCGCGCGCTCGCCGCTGCGGTCGCCGACGACCGTGTCCGCCTGGGCTCCACGCCGCCTCGGCCTGCGGGCCCGCGGGACAGGCGCCCGCTGGCGGCCCGGGTGTGGCGCGCCCTGGACCGGGAGCAGTACCGGATGATCGTGGACTCGGTGCTTGCGGAGCGTGGCATCGATCCTGTCCGTTTCCGGATGCCTGGTCAGGAGGTTTGGCGGTGGTGGAACGGCGTGGCCCCGGCGGGTCCCGGTCCGATGGACGCCGTTCCTGCTGCCGCTGGTCCTCCGAAGGCGGTCGCGGAGTTGCTCGCTCTTCCCGATGAGGAGTTCGTCGTGGCTCTTCTCCGGGACGCGTGGGAGGCCGAGAATCGGTTCCTCGCCCATGACGCGGTCGTCGAGCGTTGGGCGTCGACGGCCGCGACGGCCCGGGCGTGGGGGCGGTATGCCGTCGCACTGGCCGATCGGAGGGCCCTCGCCGCACCTTTTCTCAGCCGTTCTGCCGCCCTTGAGCTGCTCGGCGCGGTCTACAGGGATCTGGCCGTCCTCAATCTGCGTGCCCACGAGGCGCAGCAGGCTCGGAATTTCTTTGTGCGCCGGGTCTTCGCGGATCACTGTGCCCGCCGGTTGGCGCTCGTGCCCGACCTGCCGGGTCTGCTGGAGGGGGATTACGCCACCCGTCATGCTCTGCTCGCCGATCTCCCGGGCGATCTACCGTGGGCGGTTGCGGATGCGGCGATCGGTTGCGAGGACTCGGCGGCCTGTGGTTGGGGGTGGGCGGCTGCGGATGGCGCGTCGGCCTGGGGGTCGTCGTACGCGTCCGGCATTGCGGAGGCCGAGCTGATCGGGCTCTGTGAGGCGGCTCTTCGGCTGCTGGAACGGTAACCCGGGCCGGACGGTGCTGGTGCTGTGTGACAACACCCAGGCCGTTGGTGCCGTCGCAGCCGCTCTTGCCGCCGGTGCTGTGGGGCCTGCTCGGTCGGGTGATCTCACACGGCGACCGTCTCGAAGTGCGGTGGCTGAAGGGGCACATCGGTCATGATCTCAATGAGACCGCCGATCGTCTCGCGTCGCTGGGTCTGCGCTCGGCGACCCGGTTCGTTCCCCCTGCCGAGGTCCGGCGGGTTCTCGGTGAGATCGGGCGGATGAGTCTTTCGGGGGTCGCGTAGGGGGCCGGGCGCCGGGGTTCTGCTCCGGGTGGGTTCCGGCCTTCCCGGTATGGCGGGGACAGGGTCAGTGTCTCGGTGTGTCCGTGCGGGGTGGGATCTCCGTGATCCCTCCGCGTCGTCTGCGGCGGGTAATCTCCTCCGTTGCGGGTGGCTGCGGCCTCGACGGGGTGGGGGTGGAGGGCAGAGCCGACCCGTGTGCCTGGTCCTGGGGGCCGAGTCGGCCCGCGCCGAGCACGATCTCGCGGGGCGCGGGTGCGAGGTCGGTCTCCAGCTGCGGCACGATGGGGACCGTCAGTTCCAGCACGAGGTGGGCGCGTGGTGTGATCCCGAGGCCGGACCACAGGCCGTGGACAGACCGGCCCCGGTCGTCGCCGCAGCGTACCGAGGTGGGGAGCCCGGAATCGGCGAGGGATCCGGTCAGGCAGTCTTCCGTGATCGAGTCGGTGGCCGAGCAGGCTTCGATGAGCCGGCCGATCAGGGTGTGCTCTTCCAGGGTGTGCCGGGAGGGGTTCTGCGGGGCAGGGGTTGATCGGGGCCATGCGGTGGCCAGGTAGGAGACGCGGTAGTGGCGTGGGGCGGGTTGCCTGCCCACCAGCCGTCCGCCGTTCTCGCGTACCTCGGACCACCCGGAGCGGAGTGTCTCCTGCCCGCCTCTGCGGATGTCGCAGAGGAACAGGCTGACGAACGCCGTGTCACGTCCGTTCTGCCAGTCGGCCTGCGGTGTGTCGAATCTGACGGCGGTGCCCGGTGGGAGTGCGTTCCCGAGCCAGTTCGCCAGTGAGAGGTCCACGTCCTGCAGCATGCCCTGCTCCGCTTGTCGGTGGAACGAACGTATGGTCTCGCGAGGAGCTGCCCGTGGCCGAGCCGGTGACCGGCGCATCCGCCGGACCGCTGACCCGGTGTCACCGTGTCGGCGTGTCCGCGGGTTCCGCCGGGGCCGGTGCGGTGGGGCGCCCGCCGGTTCTCGTCCCTGCGGGCGGTGGGATCGTCCAGGGTCCGTCGGCCGTGTGCGAGCCGGTCCAGGTCCGGCTTCGCCACGATCCCGTTGCCGGGTCGTACCACTCGTAGATTCCGTTCCTGCGGTCGTGGCGGTGGTCGGGGAGGTGGTCGTCGTCGCCGGCGGGGATGGTGGTCCGGTGTGCGATGAGCCGGGTGAGCCAGTTGATGAATGCGCCCGGGTCTGCGCCGGGTGCGGTCAAGGTGGCGAACTCGGATTCGAGTCCGCTGTCGTGCTCGGAGAGCCAGTGGGAGAGCTCGGCCCGGTAGGTGTCGGCCCGCTCCGGGTGGTCGGGCCAGCGCCGATCGCCCGCGAAGGCCAGCACGGCCAGCTGCTCCACCAGGTGGGGGATTTCGGTGTACTGGAATCTGACGGTGCTGCGTGCGGTGAACCACTCGATGAGCCGTTCGACACCGGCGGTCTCCAAGGCCATGTGCGAACTCTCCTCGTCCCTGGCTGGCTGGATACGGATGGGTCGGGCTGCCGTCCGGTCCGGCACCGGTGTGCGGCCGGCCCGGTGCGGAGCTTCACGTTCCCGGTGGCCTCGGCTGTGGTCGTCCTGCGTCAGGCACCGGTGCCTGCTCCTTCGACGCCCGGTTCGAGGAAGCTCAGCACCGTGGAGCGCCCGCCGAGCAGGTAGCCGAGCGCAGCCGCGTGCATCGCCTCGACGGGTGCGATGGTCGCGGCTGCGAGTACGGCCGGCCCGTTCGCCTGCAGGCTGCCGGCCGCGGTGGTGTGGGTCTGTGCGGCGCGTTTCTCCAGGGCCTGGAGGAGGGGCACGACCTCGTCCACACTGCCGGCTGCTCCGAGGGCCAGCAGCTCTCCTCGGCCGGTCGGGGAGAGTGAGGTGACCGCTGGGCGTTTGGCGTCGCGCAGGATCGCGTTCCAGGTCTGCGCGTGCTGGGTGTGGTGCTCGACGGCCGCTTGTGCGAATGCGGACAGTGCGGGGACCGCGGGGCCGAGTTTCCCGGAGCTCAGGGCGGATTGCAGGGCCTGGTAGGCGCTGACGGCCTGGTTCTCCAGGGTTGCGGCGAGGGCCACGGTCCGCAGGTCGCCGGTGTACGGCAGCGGTGACGGTGCGCGGCGGCTGCTGCACGCCGTCAGTGCGAGGCCGATGCCCGCCCCTGCGGCGCCCAGGACGAAGACCCGCCGGGACGGCTCGGGGAGTGTCCAGTTCGCTGCGCCGGGGCCGGGGCCGGGTCGGGCCGTTCGGGATGTCCTCATCGCACCACCCCTTCGTTGATCGCGGAGGCGTCGGTGGTCGGGTAGTCGGCATGGGGAATGCCCGCGGTTCCGAGTGCGGGTGGCAGCAGGTGGGCGGCGGTGCGGGGTGCGCCGGGCTCGGCCTGGCCGTCATCGAGCAGGCTGCGGATGATGAGGAGCTCGGATCCGTGCTGTGCCTCGACGGAGGCGACGTTCACGAAGAGCGATCGTAGGCCGCCGGTCTCGGTGAGGGTGGCGAAGCGGGTGCAGGTCTGCGCGTTGATGCCTTCGAGCTCCGTGAGGAGGGCGACGAGGTGGGTCGGGTCGGTGATCTGGCCGAGCATGCGCCCGACGCTCGCGGCGTACCGCATGTCGGCGGTGTGCTGCGGGGCGGCGCCGGCCTGGGTGACGGCCTGGTTGAAAGCCGTCGCGTGTGCCGCGTGATGGGCCTTGTTACGGGCTATCAGCTCCCGCAGGTGGGCGTTGCCGTCACCGGCCAGGAAGGGCAGTGCCTCGGCCGAGGTGTAGGACGTGACGGCGAGGTTCTCCAGTGCGGCGGCGGTCTGCAGGACCTGGACGTCGAGCGGGGCCTGTGACGGGATCGGTTGCGGCGCCGCGGTGGGTGATTCGGTCATCGGGTGTCTCCCGCGGTCGCGCTGGGGCTCGGGGTGGGTCCGGGATCGGTCTGGACCGACACCGTGGACCGGGCGATGATCTTGTTCTGGCTGTTCGCCGGGTCGGTGGACGTCACGGTGACCGTGACCGTCGCCGTCTTCCCGTCGAGGTGATCGAGTGTCCCGGTGATGACTCCGGTGGCGGGGTTGATCACATCGCAGTCGTCATGGTCGACGGTGTCGCACGGCAGGCCCGTGGCGGAGTATTCGAACGTCGCACCGGGGTATCCACCGCTCGGGACCGCGGCCACCGCCTTGAAGCTCAGTGCTTCGCCCGCCGTCTGCTTGGCGCTGGTGTTGAACTTCACCACCAACGGCACCACCGTGGCCGTCAGGCGCAGCGTGGTGGTGACGGACTCGCCGAGGGCGTCCTTGACCGTGACCTTTCCCTGGTAGGTGTCCGGGGCGCAGGTGATCTGGACGGTTTTCTGGGTTCCGGTCGGCGGTTGGTCGGCGCGCGCGGCGGGAGGTTGGCTGCACGGCCCGTCGGGGATGCCGGAAAGTTCGCCGATCGCAGGGGCGAAGGTGAGTCCGTTGAGAGTGTTGGCGGGTGGTGTCGTCGTCGCGGTGAACTCGTAGGTGTAGGGGGCTTTGCCTCCGACGGGTTTGATCGCGGTTCGGAACGGTTTGCCGATCTCGCCGGTCCAGTCGTCCGCGGGCTGGACGGTCAGCGGGTTGATGACCGTGATGGTCAGTACGGTGTTGGCGGTGACGCTGTAGTCGGTGGTGTCGCTGACGGTGAGGGTGAACTGGCGTGGTCCGAGGGTGCTGGAGGGGAGGTTGGGGACGGTGCCGCTGATACGTCCGGTGGAGGCGTCGAGCTGGAAGCCCGGGGGGAGCGCGCCCTGGGTCACGGACCAGAGGTAACGGCCCGATCCGCCGTTCACACCGGTAGGTTCCACTCCCGGGTAGGGGAATCCCAGGGCCGCGTCGGGGAGCACCGGCATGGAGAAGGACAGCGGTTGGGTGACGGTCAGCGGGATGGTGAGGGTCGCGTTCTGCAGCGGGGGGCCGGAGTCGGTGACGGAGATGTCGAGTTTCACGGCGCCGGTCTGCACGGGGGTTCCGCTGAGGACCCCGGTGGAGGAGTTGAGGCTGAGGCCGTTGGGCAGGTTGGCGGAGGTGACGGACCAGGTGTAGGGCGCTCTGCCACCGGTGGCGGTGAGGGTCTGTGAGTACTGCTGGCCGGTCAGCGCGTTGGGCAGGGCGGTCGTGGTGATCCGCAGTGATCCGGCGACGGTGATCGTGAGGGATTCGGTGGCGGTCAGCGGGGGTGTGCTGGTGTCGGTGGCCCGGACGCCGAACGGGAAGCTGCCGGTCGCGGTGGGGGTTCCGGTGATGGTTCCGTTGGGTGCCAGGGTCAGGCCCGGCGGGAGGGTACCGGTTGGTGTCCACACGTAGTTCGGGGATCCGCCCGCGGCGGTGAGTTGCGCGGAGTAGCCGAGCCCGATGGCCGCCGCCGGGAGGCTGGAGGTGGTGGTCGCGAAGCCGGTCACCACTTTGGTGGTGAAGGCCTGGGAGGTGGTGCGGGCCGGCGCTCCGGCGTCGGTCACCAGGACGGTGAAGGTCGACGAGCCGTTCATCTGCGGGGTTCCGCTGACGGTACCGGTGGCGGCGCCGAGGGTCAGTCCTTCCGGCAGTTTGCCGGCGGAGACGGACCAGGTGTACGGGCCGGTTCCGCCGGACGCGCCGAGGGTCTGCGAGTACTGGGCGGTGGCGACGCCGTCGGGGATGGCGAGGGTGCTCATCAGCAGGGGCTTGGCGACGGTCAGGGACAGGTGCTGGGTGGCGGACTGGTTGGGTGAGGCCGAGTCCGTGACCTCGACGGTCAGGTCGGAGCTGCCGGCCTGGGTGGGTGCGCCGCTGATGGCCCCGGTGGTGGCGTCGAGACTCAGTCCGCTCGGCAGGGTTCCCTGTCCCGGTGCGAGTGCCCACTTGTAGGGTGCGGTGCCGCCGACCGCGGCGAGCGTCTGGGTGTACGCGGTGCCCGTGGTGGCGGACGGCAGTGACGAGCTGTCCACGGCGAGGGTGCTGAGGACGGTCAGTTTGACCGCTCTGGTGGCGGACTGGGAGGGGGGTCCGGCGTCGGCCAGGTGCACGGTGAGGGAGGCGGTTCCGGCTGCGGTCGGGGTTCCGCTGATCACGCCTGTGCCCGGGGCCAGGGACAGGCCCGGTGGGAGTGCTCCGGTGCTGATGGTCCAGGTGTACGGGGCGGTGCCGCCGGCGCCCGCGAGGGTGTGGGTGTAGGGCTTGCCGAGTGCGGCCTGCGGCAGGTCGGTCGTGGAGACGGACACCGGGCCGACGACGGTGACCATCACCGAGCCGGACAGGACGGGCGGGCCGGAGGGGTCCGCCGCGGGACTCTGGGCGGCGCCGTCGGAGGCTTTCGGTGGCGCGGGGGCGTTGGTGGCCGCCGGGGACGCGGTGGCGGTGGCGCTGGTGGCCGTGATGGTCGCCGAACCCGGGCTGAGCGCGGTCACCTGGCCGCTCTGGGACACCGTGGCGACACGGGGGGCCGAGGAGGTCCACACCAGTTTGGGCAACGGCCCGGACCCGGAGGTGAAGGTCCCGGTCACCGTGGCGAGGTCGCTCGCCCCGGTGACGAGGGTCGGTGAGGCGAGTTTGAGGGCCAGCGCGGTCGGCGGTGCCGGTTTGGGGCTCTCCTTCTGCTTGTCGCCCGCGCCGGCCGCGGCGGACTGCGCCGAGTCCGCTGCGTCCTGCGCGTGCGCCGCCGCGGACGCGGCGGTAGCGGCGGAGTGCACGACCGGGCGCAGCACGTTGATCCACAGCGCGAACAGCAGGCCGGCGGCCACGATCGAGATCGCCAGCGCGGGGAGCAGCCATTCGGGGAGGGTCTGTTTCTCCAGCATCACTCCCTCGGTCTTCGTGGTCTGTCCCTGTTCGGGTACCGCGTGGACCTCGAACGGGAGGGTGCGGTTCGGTCCTCTGAGGAAGGTCTTGCGGGGTACCGTCTTGACTCTGACGAACGTGGCGGTGCCGGGGCGCGCCACGAAGACGGCGGGCCTGGTGCGGAAGCCGAGCTTGACGTCCGGGTCGAGCGTCTCGATCCGCAGTCGCTCAGGCCGGTTTCCGCGGTTCTCCACGACCAGCTTGAACCGGGCCGCCCGGCGTCCGGTCGAGCTCTTGGGCACGAGCTGCGCCCCGAGTTCGCCGAACTCCCCGACATGGACCGTGCCTTCCTCGATGCACGAGCCGTCGGGGTCCTCCTTGGACATCGCGCGGAGACCGAAGCGTAGTTCGCCCGGGGTCAGGGAGGCGGCTCGCGGTGGCCGGAAGGTGACCCGGATGCGTTCGAAGGCTCCGGGCAGGAGATTGGCGCGGGCCGGTTCGACGCTCGCCCACTGCGCAGCCTCGCCGAGCACGTCGAGCAGGATCTGGTCCACCACCATGCCGGTGTTCTCGACGCGCAGGACGCAGGCGGTCTCTTCACCGGGTACGACCTCGACCGCGTCGCTGCCGTCTTCGAAGGTGACCGAAACACCCATCTGCTCTTCTCCTTCCGCGGCCCCCGAAGGCGTGCTGCCGGCCGGTCGGGCCGGCGGGGCCGTCCGGGGGACGACGCGGCCGGCGCATGACAGGGCGTTCGAGGCGTCCCGTGGTGGATCAGCCTGGCAGCACGCCGGAGCCGGGGGCCTGCGTCAAACGGCAGACAACTGCGCAGCCGTGGGGCCTGCGGTGCCGCGCGATGAGGGCGCGGCGCCTTCTCCATCCCGCCGAGGCGGGTGCGCGATTAGGTACCGGCTAGGGATGTCCCTAGTCGACACGGGCGATCATGACATGGACATTTGTGGGGGCTGGAGGCTCACCCCGGAGCGGACGGAATCCCGGCGGTGGTGCGAGCCCGGCCACCGCTGCCCGCGTACGAGCGCCGGGCCACCGTCGGACCTGGAGGTTTCCGTGGAAGGCCGTGTACAGGTGGCGATCTACGCCGATGACCCGCTCACCCGCACGGGGTTGGCGACCGAGTTGCGCCGACGCCCGGACATCGAACTCGTCGAACCCACGGCCGGCGGCTCGGCCCGGGTGGTGGTGCTGGCGCTCGACGCGCTGACGGCGTCGTCCCTCGAACTGATCAGGATGATGCGCTCACGGGAGGGTACGCAGGTCGTCCTCGTCATCTCCTCCCTGTCCGACGACGAGTTGCTGGCCGTCGTGGAGTCGGGCGCGTGCTCGGTGCTGTGGCGGTGGGAGGCCACCACCACGTGGCTGTCGCGGGCGGTGGTCAGAGCGGCCACCGGCGAGGCGGCCCTGCCTTCCGATCTGCTGACCCGGCTGCTCAAGCGGGTGGGCAGGATCCAGCACGACGTGCTGCGCCCCCAGGGGTTGTCGCTGGGCGGGCTCTCCGACCGTGAGCGGCGGGTGCTGCGGCTGGCGGCGGACGGCTTCGACACCGACGAGATCGCAGGTGAACTCGCCTACTCCAAGCGGACCGTGACCAGTGTGGTGCACGACATCACGGTCCGGTACCAGCTGCGTAACCGAACGCATGCGGTTGCTTACGCCATCCGCGAAGGTCTGATCTGATGACGCGTCACGATCAGATCCAGCCAACTCGTTCGGCTCCAGCCTCGTCGTCGGCGCTGTGCACCACCAGCCTCGGCGGCCACCCGTGCAGAGCAGGAGGCCCCTTGTCGACCGCCATCGGTGTCTGGTCCTTTCCACCCGCCCGCCGCCTCCGGCCGGAGCCCGGGTCGGAGGCGGTCCCGTCGTCGGGTCCGCGCGAGACCACGCCCGTCGACGCGGAAGCGGACCGGTCCGGGACCGCGTACGAGCCGTGGCCGGACACCGCGTTCACGCGATCACTGCGGGCGCTGTCCCAGCCGAGCCGACGGCTGCTGGCGGCGATGGCCGTGGTGGACCAGGAGACCCCGCTGCCCGTCCTCGCGGTCATCGCCGACCTGGCCGATCCCAGCGCGGCGCTCGACGACCTCGTGGAGGCCGGATTCGTCACCTGGTTCCCGCTGGGGCTCACCGAACCGGTCGCCATCGCCTCGGCCGCGCTCCGCGACGCCGTGTACCAGGACCTGCCTCTGTCGCTGCGCCGCACCCTGCATCTCGCCGCGTCCGAGCAGATCAGCGGCGTCGGGGGGTTACGGCACGCGCTGCTCGGCACCCGTCGGCGCGACCCCGCGCTCGCCGCCCGGCTGGAAGAAGAGGCGGTGCGCTACCACGACGCCGGGGACAGCGAACAGGCCGGGACACTGCTCCTGTGGTCCGCCGACGTGTCGGCCGACCACACGGAACGCGAACGCCGGCTCCGCCAGGTGGCGCGGTGGGGCGAGCGGACGCCCACCGCGGTATGGGCCGCGCCCCTCGGACAGCGCCTCACCCTCATCGGACCGAGCGTGGAACGCAACCTGTTCCTCGGCCGTCTGGCCACCCGCGAGGCCCGTTACGCGACCGCACGCGCCCTGCTGGACCAGGCGGCCGCTCTCGCCGGCGACCTGCCCGCACCGGCCCGCGCGGACGTCGACCTGGCGACCGCGGCCCTGCACTCGGACACCGCAGCCGTGCAGGCCGAGGAGCAGGTCGCGCTGTCGCTCCTGGCACACGGCGGACTCCGGGACGAACACCGGCAGTGGGCACTGTACTTCGCGGCCGACGCACACGGCAGGATCCACCACTCGCCCGTCGCCGCTCTGCACCGGCTGGAGGCTCTCGCACCGGGGTTCCGTTCCTCACCCGGCGACCGGACCGACCGGGGCCTGCTGCTCTGGGCGCGCGGTACCTGGCTCACCCAGAGCGCACGGCCCGCCGAGGCGCTGGGTGACCTGCACGGTGCGCTGCGCTCCCACGACGGCGCGGCCGAGCGCGTCCTCGCCCTGACCTATGCCCACCTCGGCTACGCCTACTTCCAACTCGGCGACTGGTCGGCTGCACTGCGCGAGGCGCATGAGGCGATCCGGGCGGCCGATGCGCGCAACGACCGGCGTGACGCCGTCCCGGCGACCGCGCTGGCCGCGTGCATCACCGCGCTCCGCGGCGACTGGGACATGGCGGCCGCCCACACGGACACCGTCACCGCGGACCACCGCGCCCTGGGACCGGCCCACTTCGGGGTGTTCCCGGCACTGGCCGCCGCGACACTGGCCCGGGCGCGCCAGGAACCCAGCCGCATGCTCACGGCGCTCACCCCGGTGGCCGCACAGCCGGACCTGTTCTCCCTGCACCAGTTGTGGTGGCGGCCACTGCACGTCGAGGCCCTCGTCAGGACCGGCAGACTGCGCGAGGCACGTCCGGCACTCGCCGGCCTGCGCACCGCCGCCGAGCCCGGCGCCCGCCTGACGGCGACCCTGGCCCGGCTCGAGGGCCGGCTCACCGCGGCCGAGGGCGACCCGGCGACCGCGACCGACCACCTGGCCCTGGGAATCGAGCGCGCGGCCGGCGAGGACTCCCCTCTCGCCCTGGCCGAACTCGACGAGGAGTACGGCAGGCAGCTGTTGTTGCAAGGCGCCCGGCGCCGGCGGTCCGCGATCAGGTCCCTGGTGTCCGCGCACGAGCGTTACCGCGAACTCGGCGCGCGGCCGTTCGCCGAACGGTGTGTCAGACAGCTCCGGGAGGTCGGTGTGGAGATACCTCAGCCGGCGACGGGTGACAGGACCGCGAACCTGCCGACGGCCGACCGCACCCCCACCGCCCTCACCGAGCAGCAGTACCACATCGCCCGGCTCGCCTCGGACGGCATGACGAACCAGCAGATCGCGCACGGCCTCTTCGTCAGCCCCAAAACGGTCGAGTACCACCTGGGAAACATCTTCGCCATGCTCGGCATCACCTCCCGCCGCCAACTGCCCGCCAGTCTCCGCATGCTGACGGCGGTACGCCGGGAGGCATACGGGCCGGCCTGAGGTCGTACCCCGCGGCTGTCCGGCCGGGTGTTGTGCTCCGAGGGCCGCGGGCTAGGCTCCTGACGAGATCATCGCCACCGAGCAGGAGGTCCGCGGGATGGGCGGGACTGTGACAGCGGTCAGCAGCAACAGCGAGTACTCGTTCACCAAGCCCAACCGGGCCGGCATCATGCTGCTTGCCGGGCTCGGTGTGGAGGGGGACGTACACGCCGGCGTCACGGTCAGACACCGCTCACGTGTCGCGCAGGACCCCACCCAGCCGAACCTGCGTCAGGTCCACCTCATCCACGAGGAGCTCTTCGCCGAAGTCGGGGAAGAGGGATTCTCCGTATCGCCCGGCGAACTCGGCGAGAACATCACCACCAGCGGAATCGACTTGCTCGGCCTGCCCGTCGGCACACTGCTGCACCTCGGCGACGAGGCGATCGTGGCGGTCACCGGCCTGCGCAATCCCTGCCTGCAGATCGACGTCTTCAAGGACGGCCTGCTGAAGAGGCTCGTCGGCCGCGACGAGGCCGGGACCATCGTACGTAAGGCCGGCATCATGGGCGTCGTCCGAGAAGGCGGCGTGGTGCGTCCCGGCGACACCATCACGGTGGAGCTCCCGGACCAGCCGCATCGGCCCCTCGACCGGGTCTGACCCTCCTTTCCTCCTTTGCGAGCGAGCCGGCCGGGTCCGGCCTCGATCGCGGGTCGGCCCGTAGGCGGCCGGAGCCCGGAGGTCACGGCCATCGGCCGCACCACCTCCCCCGCTCCACCGGTTGCTCCCGGTTTCGATCACCGTCGAAGGCGATCGTCCTCGCCGTACACGGCACCGCACAATCAGTCGTGCCGGTTTGAGCAGCGCTCGAAAGGCCCGGAAGGCCGGCATCCGCACCACCACCACCCGGAGGATCCGGCACGCAGCGACGACGGCAACGGCAAAGACTATTTCAAAGCATTGTCATGGGCGCGACACTTCAGCCATCCTCACCGCTGTGAGCACACCCGCTCCCCCGCCCGCCACCCGCACCGCCTCCGGACCTCGCACAGCACCGTCATCGAACCGCCCCCTCGTGACCGGGGAGAGCCGACCGCCCGGGTCACCCGGCGGTGCCGTCGCAAGCGAAGGGAGAACCCGTGCACCCGGCAGACCGAGGAGACCAGGCGATCCGGCCGTGGGCCGGGGCCGGGACACCGCCCGGGGACGGACCGAGGTGGCGCCGGACGGTCCCCACCGAGGACGACATCCCGCTCCGGAAAGCGATGCGATCGCCGACCCGGAACCGGCCCGTGACCGAAGTGACCCGCACCGCCCCGGCACCGGCACGGCCCCCGGGTCCAGGGCTCACATGGATCCACGTCACCGGGGGTGCCCAGGCCTGCCGCACCTCGCCCGACCGGGAAAACGACCACGACGTGGCACCCGCGGCACCCGAACTGCGCCCCACGGGACTACGGGCCCTCCACCGTGCCGCCCAGGCCCACGACGCAGACCACGCACTCGCCCACCGCGCACTGGCAGCAGACCGCCCCGATCCGGCCCTGGCCGCAGCGCTGGAGGACGCCGCCCTGAACGGCCAAGGGCCCCTCGGCGCCCGTTCCGTCGCAACCCGCCAACTCCTGGTGTGGGCAGCCGACCTCAGCACCACCCGCGCGCAACGGGAACGCCGACTGCTGCTGGCCGCACTTCACGAGGTGTACGAGGGAGTGCCCGGGAACGGAACCCTGTGGACGCGGATCGAGACGCTGCCGCCGTCACCTCTGCGATGCTGCGCACTGGCCGGCCGCGCGCTCCTCCAGGGCCGGCTCCGTACGGCGGGGATCCGACTGCAGGCCGCCCGCGACGCCCTGGCCGCCACAACCGCGCCCCCGGCACCGGGCGACGGCGACGGCGACCAACCACATGCGCATCCCCGAGGGGAGGACCCGTACTTCGCGCTCGCGGCGATCGAGACCCTGGCGGCCGCCCTGGCGTGCCGCACGGCACGGGGCACAGCAGCCGTCGACGCCGCGGGCAAGGCGCTCAACGCCGCGAGCCGGGACACGGTCCAGACCCGCACCGCACGGCGTCTGATGCTGATCGGCCACTCCTACACCGCCGGCCCTCGTGAAGTCCTGGCCGCCCTGGGCGAGCAGGACTTCGCCGTGACAGCGCCGGCGACCGTGCCGGTGCGGCCACCGGAGCACCTGGAACCGGAACTGCTGCTCCTACGCGGAGAGAGCCGACTACTGGTGGGCGAATTCGCGGCCGGCACGAGCGATCTGGAATGCCTCGTCCAACGTCACACCGGACACCGGGGGCACCCGGTACGGCTGCGCGCGCTGGAACGACTGGCGCTGGCACACTTCCTGGACGGGAACTGGCAGGGCGCCGATGACGCCGTCGAGCGCATCGACGCGGCCGGAGGCGGCACGGCCGGACAGGCATTGCGCACGATGCTGCTCGCCGCGCGCGGATCGGCCACCACGTCACCACCGAGCGGAACGCCGGTACCGGCACACCGCAGGGCGTTCGAAGCCGACGACCCCGAGCGCCTCGTCATCGCCGTGTCCGCGGACGCCATCGGCCTGCTCGCGCGCCGCCGCTACGCGGACGTGCTCAGGGCGACCACGCCACTGACCGACGACTCCCACGATCTGCACGACGCACCGCAGAAGTTCGCACCGCTGTGGCTACCCGCCCGTGCGGAGGCGATGGTCGAGACAGCGGCAGCGGCAGCGGGGGCGAGGGCGGGGGCGACAGCCGAGGTGGAGGCGGAGGCGAGTCTGGACGAGCTGCGCCGGTGCGGCGGTCGCAGCCCCCACCTGATGGCCACCTTCCACCGACTCGCAGGCCGGGCGGCCGAGTATCGGCAGGAGCCGGCACTGGCGGAACGCGAGTACCGGGCGGGCCTGTGGACCGTCACAACGGGTATCCGGGTCCCGCGCCTGGAGGTGGCTCAGATCGAGCACGCGTACGGCCGGTTCCTGTGCTCTCTCGGGCGGTCGGCGGAGGGACGCGGACGGCTGCAGCGGGCCCAGGACATCTTCGTATCACTCGGTGCGTTCGCGTTCGCCCGCCGTGGCGAGCACGACATCAGCGCCGCTGCCCCCGTGGCTTCGCGGCCCCCGTTCGTCGATCTGACCGAGCGCGAAGCGGAGGTGGCCCGGCTGGTCTCAGCGGGGTTGACCAACCGCCGGGTCGCCGAGGAGCTGTTGATCAGCGCGAAGGCGGTGGAGTACCACCTCGGGAAGATCTACCCGAAACTGGGGGTGCGCACGCGGGGCGAGCTCACGAACAGATGGCCCGGTTGACACCACCGAGACCGGCGACGGTCGGACCACCAGCGGACAGCGACAACACCATCTCACCCTCCGGAGCGGACTCCGGCACGCGCTTGGTGAGCTGCTGCAGCAGTCCGCCCTCGACTGACCGTAAAGGCCCGCTGTACAAGGCCGTCAGTTGCGGAATTTGCGGTAGAGGGCGGTTCCGGTGAT
>NZ_JAIZ01000037.1 GCF_000710465.2 Kitasatospora sp. MBT63
ACTGCCGCCGGGCGGGTGACTTGTTCCCAAACGTCCAAGCCCCCGCGGCCCGGGAGCGGACAGACTGGCCGGAACGGACCCAGGAGGGACACGATCATGACCGACCAGACCCCCGCACCCCAGCCCCCCGCCCCGCAGGTGTGGCCCTCGCTGCGAGCCACCGACGCCCGGGCGCTGATCCGGTTCCTGGTGGACGCGTTCGGCTTCGAGGAGGTCGTCGTCTACGGCGAGGGCGAGCAGGTGCACCACGCCCAGCTGGCCTGGCCCGAGGGCGGCGGGCTGATGCTCGGCTCCGCCCGCCCCGAGGACGAGGACGACAAGTGGCCGCTGCGCCCGGGCCACTTCGGCGCGTACGTGGTCACCGCCGACCCGGACGCCGTGCACGCCAGGGCCACCGCCGCCGGCGCCGACATCATCACCGGCCTGCACATGACCGACTACGGCTCGCGGGACTTCGCGGCCCGCGACCCGGAGGGCAACCACTGGTCCTTCGGCACCTACCGCGGCGAGCCGCGCCCGACCCCGCCGCCGGCCGGCTGACGGCCGTGCCGGCCACCCCGCAGGACCGGCTGCGCGCGCTGTGCCTGGCCCTGCCCGAGTGCGAGGAGCGGCCCAGCCACGGCGAGAGCGCCTGGTTCGCCGGCGGGAAGCGGATGTTCGCCACCCTCGCCGACCACCACCACGACGACCGCACCGCCTGCTGGCTGGCCGCTCCCCCGGGCCTGCAGGAGCACCTGGTCGCCGCCGACCCCGACCGGTTCTTCCGGCCGCCGTACGTCGGCCACCGCGGCTGGCTCGGCGTCCACCTGGACGTCGAGGTCGACTGGCCCCACCTGGCCGACCTGCTGACGGCCGCCTACGGCCTGGTCGCCCCCGCCCGCCTGCGGGCGGCGCTGGAGGAACGCTGACGGGCCGCCCCCACAGGCGGCCCGTCAGCCCGGCATGGACGAGGGCATCGTTAGGAAGGTTTCCTAACGCATGCCGCGAAGGTAGTGCCGCCCGCACCCCCGGTCAATAGCCCGGACCGGACCTTGACTCATCAAGTTAGGAAACTTAACTTATGGACCCTCGCGTGCACTCGCCCCCTCTCACCCCCACGGAGTTCCCATGTCCGGGACGCTCAGCAGACGGATCGGCCTGTTCCAGGCCACCGCCATCAACATGAGCCAGATGTGCGGCATCGGCCCGTTCGTCACGATCCCCCTGATGGTCGCGGCCTTCGGCGGCCCGCAGGCCGTGATCGGCTGGATCGCCGGCGCGGTCCTCGCCCTGGTCGACGGGCTGGTGTGGGCCGAACTCGGCGCCTCGCTCCCCGGCTCCGGCGGCTCCTACGTCTACCTCCGCGAGGCCTTCCAGTACCGGACCGGGCGGCTGATGCCGTTCCTGTTCGTCTGGACGGCGATGCTGTTCATACCGCTGATCATGTCCACCGGGGTGGTCGGCTTCGTCCAGTACCTCGGCTACCTCTGGCCGTCCATGGGCCAGGGCGAGGGCGACGCGGTGGGCCTCGCCGTCCTCGCCCTGGTCGCCCTGCTGCTGTGGCGCGGGGTGGAGAACATCGCGAAGCTCACCACCGTGATGTGGGGCGTCATGATCGTCGCGGTCGGTGCGGTGATCGTCGCCTCGTACAGCGACTTCTCGCCCGCCAAGGCCTTCACCTGGCCCGCGCACGCCGTCGACCTGACCCACGGCCAGTTCTGGCTCGGCTTCGCGGCCGGCCTGACCATCGGCATCTACGACTACCTCGGCTACAACACCGCCGCCTACCTGGGCGCCGAGGTCAAGCAGCCCGGCCGGGTGCTGCCGCGGGCGATCATCCTCTCGATCACCGGCATCATGGCCATCTACCTGCTGCTGCAGATCGGCGTGCTCGGCGTCATCGACTGGCACGAGATGCTGGACCCCGGGTCGGTGGCCTCCAAGTCCGTCGCCTCCGCCGTGCTGGAGCGGGTCTGGGGCAGCGCCGCGGCCGACACCGTCACCGTGCTGATCCTGGTCACCGCCTTCGCCTCGGTCTTCACCGGCCTGCTCGGCGGCTCCCGGGTGCCCTTCGACGCGGCCAACGACCGGGTGTTCTTCCGCGCCTTCGGGAAGCTGCACAGCCGTCACCGGTTCCCGGTCCTCGGCCTGGTCGCCATGGTGGTGATGACCGCGGTCGGCTTCCTGATCGGCCGGCACACCGACCTGGCCACCCTGATCGGCCTGCTCACCACCGTCATGGTGATCGTCCAGGCCTTCGCCCAGATCCTCGCCGTCACCGTGCTGCGCCGCCGCCAGCCCGGACTGCCGCGCCCGTACCGGATGTGGCTCTACCCGGCGCCCAGCATCCTGGCCGCCGTCGGCTGGCTGGCCATCTACGGCTACGCCGACCGCAACGCCCCCGGCCTGCACCCGATCGAGTGGTCGCTGGTCTGGGTCGCGGCCGGCAGCGTCGCGTTCCTGATCTGGTCCAAGGTGGAGCGGGTCTGGCCGTTCGCGCCCGTCGAGGTCCGGGAGGAGTACCTCCCCGCCGAGGCCTGACGCGGCGGACGCGCCGTCAGCACCGGGGCCGGGCAACGCGCCCGGCCCCGCTCAGCCCGCCGCCACCGGGGCACCGGCGGGGTCCGCACCGGCCGGCTCCGGCCGGGCCGCGTATGCCGCGGCGACGGTGTCCCGGTCGAAGACCCGCCAGGTCGCGGCCGTGACCAGCAGCGCGACCACGAAGCCCACCCAGTACGGCGCGGTCAGCCCGAACGCGTCGACCAGGACCCCGCCGAGCAGCGCCCCCAGGCAGTTCCCGCCCGCCACCACGAACAGGTTGGTGCTGCCGACCCGGCCCAGCAGCTCCGGCGGGGTGAGCCGCTGGCGCAGCGAGTTGGCGACGATGCCCCACAGCCCGCCGTGCACCCCGAAGGCGAACAGCGCGAAGCCGATCAGGTACCGGTCCCGGGACGCCGCCAGCGCGAGGTGCAGCCCGGCCTCGACCAGCAGCCCGACCCGGACCGTCCAGGTGGCGGTGACCAGCTCGACCACCCGGTCGCCGGCCACCGATCCCACCACGCCGCCGACCGCCATGCAGGTGAACAGCAGGCCGTAGCCGACCGAGCCGAGGTGCAGCCGCTGCGAGGCGAGCAGTACCAGGACGGCGGTGGCCGCGGTGAGGGTGACGTTCAGCAGGCCGATCAGGACCGCCATGGTGCGCAGCAGCCGCTGCCGCATCAGCCAGCGGAACCCCTCGGCCATCTCGGCCACCACCGACCGGCGCACCGGCGCGGCCGGCGGCCCGGGGTGCGAGGTGGCCCGGTAGACCCCGCCGACCAGGCCGATCAGCACGGCGCTGGCGCCGTAGGTGGCGGCGTTGACGAGGAACGGCAGGGCGGCGGACAGCACGAACAGCAGGCCGCCGAGCGGTCCGGCGACCATCTGCTGCATCAGCGTGACCCCGCCGGCCAGCAGCCCGTTGGCGCGCTCCAGCCGCTCCCTGGGCACCACGGCGGGGATCATCGCCTGGCTCGCCGCCCGGAACACCACCTCGCCGGTGTTGACCACGAACAGCACGGCGTACAGGAGGGGGATGCCGGCCCGCCCGGCCGCGATCGCGGCGGCCAGCACGCCGAGGGCGGCGACCCGTACCCAGTCCACGGCGACCATCAGCCGCCGGCGGTCGACCCGGTCGACCAGGACCCCGCCGGGCAGCGCGAACAGCAGCCAGGGCAGCCAGCCGACGCCGGCCGCGGCGGACACCAGCAGCGGGTCGTCGGTCCTGGCGGCGACCAGCAGCGGCGTCGCCACCAGGGCGAGTCCGCTGCCGAGCGCCGAGGTGGTCGCCGCCGCCCACAGCTTTCCGAACCGTCCGCCGAGCCCTGCCCCGTTGTCCGCCACGAGCCGGGAAGCTACCAGAGCCACCCGGGTGCATCGCACCCGAATTTCCCCGCGGACGCCGCGATCAGCCGAGGTGGGCGGTGCGGCGCTCGAAGACCTCGGCGCGGGCGGTGCCCAAAGCGGTCGCCAGCGCGCCCTGCAGCACGGCCTCGTCGCCGAGCAGGCTGGCGGCGACCCGGGGGCGCAGCGGGCCGAGCCGGTGCAGGGTCTGTTCGACGGGTTCGAGCAGCAGGTCGGCGCCGTGGCCGAGGCCGCCGCCGAGCACCACTAGGTCCGGGTCGAGGACGGCGGAGACGACGGCGAGCGCGTAGCCGAGCTGTTCGGCCTCCCGGCGGACGGCCTCGGCGGCCCGCTCATCGCCGGCCCGGGCGGCGGCGAAGACCTGTTTGGCCGTCAGCGGCCCGGTCAGGCCTAGCTCACGGGCGGTGCGCACCACCGACTCGGCGGCGGCGGCGCCCTCCAGGGTGCCGCCGCCGGGCAGCGGGAGCAGGCCGATCTCGCCGGCGGCGCCGTGCGCGCCGCGCTGCAGTTCGCCGTCGGCGACCACGCCCATGCCGAGGCCGGTACCGATCAGCAGGTAGACGAAGAGTCGGCTGCCGGCGCCGGCGCCGCGGGCGTACTCGCCGAGGGCGGCGAGGTTGGCGTCGTTGTGAACGCTGATCCGGGTGGCGAGCCGGGCCTCGATCCGCTCGAACAGGCCGCGCCGGCCCCAGCCGGGCAGGTTCGGCGCGTACTGGACGCGCTGCTGGGTCTCGTCCCAGACGCCCGGGCTGCCGATCGCGGCGTGCACCACGTCGCCGGGGGCGAGGCCGGCCTCGGCGGTGGCGGTGCGGGCGGCTGCCACCACCGCGTCGGCGACGGCGTCGGCGGTGCGGCCGCGGTTGGGGACGTCCTGCCGGCTGACGATCCGGCCGGCCAGGTCGGCGAGCGCGACCCGCAGCCGGGCCCGGCCGATGTCGATGCCCAGCACGTGCCCGGCGGCCGGGTCGGGTTCGTACAGCACGGCGACCCGGCCGCGTTCGGGCGCCAGCAGGCCGGCCTCGCGGGCGAGGCCGGCCTGCTCGAGGGTGGCCAGCGCGGCCGACACGGTGGGTTTGGACAGCCCGGTGTCGCGGGCCAGCTGGGCCCGGGAGGAGGGTCCGCCGGTGCGCAGCAGCTCCAGCAGCAGCCACTCGTTGTTGCTGCGCAGGCGCTGTCTGCTCCAGGGCTGTGCCGTGCGGGGCTGCTGCGCCCGGCCCGGTCCGGCCTCCGGGCCGGCGGCCGGCACGGGGCGGGGGCTCATCGAATCCTCCGGGCGGTTGCGGTTGTCGTCCGGTGCGCCACTCTATGCAACGGGACGGCCCACCCGCTCGGTGGTTCAGCCCCTCAGCAGGCTGCAGACGAAGTCCTCCTGGACGGCGCGGAGTTCGGCCAGCCGCTCGGGGTCGAGGGTCTTGTTGATCTGCGAGGTGACGGAGAAGGTGAGCGAGCGGCTGCCGTCCGGGGTGCCGACGGCGAGCTGGGTGTAGCCGGGGAAGTTGCCGGTGTGGCCGTAGACCGTGCCGCAGCGGGTGGTGTAGCGGAAGATCGCCAGCCCGGCCTCGTTGCGGCCGGGCCCGGCGGGCTCGGAGGCGCCGTCGACGAAGGTGAGCTGTTCGCGCCGCACCTCGGGGGCGATCAGCCGCCCGCCGGCGTACGCGCCCATGAAGGTGCCGAGGTCCAGCGGGGTGGAGACGATGCCGCCGGAGGCCCAGACCCCGGAGGCGCCGAGCGCGGTGCTGACGTCCTCGGGCGCCGCGGGCGGCTCGACGACGTAGCCGTGCAGGTAGGGGCGGGGCAGCCGGTAGCCGTCGGGGAGGGTGGTCTCACGCAGGCCGAGCGGCCGGTCGACGATCTCCTGGAGCAGTTCCTCGTACGGGCGGCCGGTGGCGGCCTCGGCCATCAGCGCGACGGCGATGTTGTCGGAGTTGGAGTAGTGGTACGCCGATCCGGGGGTGAACCCCAGCGGCCGGTCGGCCACGAAGTCGAGCAGGCAGCGGGAGTCGAAGTGGTGGTGCGGGTCGGCGGCCAGGAGCTCCAGGAAGGCCGGGGCCTCGGTGTAGTCGGGCAGGCCGCTGGTGTGCTGGAGCAGTTGGCGCAGGGTGACCGCACCCCACGCGGCGGGTAGGGCGGGGAGCCGTTCGGCGAGGGTGTCGTCGAGGCCGAGCAGGCCGCGGTCGACCAGGCCGAGCGCGACGGCTCCGCTGAACGCCTTGGCGGTGCTGGCGATCCGCATGTGGTCGGTGGGCTCCGGCTGCCGGTCGGTGCCGACCCGGGAGACCCCGGCGCGGACCACCTCGGTGTGCTCGCCGCGGCGCAGCACGGCGATCGCGCCGGGCGGCCCGCCGGGGGCGTCGACGAGTTCGGCGAGCCGCTGCTGGAGCCGGTGGTCCGGCCCTTCGCCGGCCTGGGCGGGGGCGGGTGCGGCGGTGGCCAGCGCGACGGCGGCGAGGGCGGCGAACAGCATCCGGGGACGGGGGC
>NZ_JAIZ01000038.1 GCF_000710465.2 Kitasatospora sp. MBT63
GCAGGCCCCCGCCCCCGCCGCGCCCGCCGGCCGCGCCGAACGGCTGCTGCCCCAGCTGCCCCCCGGCGTCCGCGCCCGCGAACGCCGCCCCGGCCCGCTCGGCCGCGCGATGGACCGGATGGACCCGGCGCTGCGCCACGGCGTCCGCCGCGTACTGACCCTGCTGTGCATCCTGCCGCTGCTGCTGATCCTCGCCCGCGAGGCGCCCCGGCTGCCGCAGAGCCCCCTGGTGCTCGGCTACGGGTTCGTGGTGCTGGCCGGCACCATCGCCATGCTGTACATCGCGTACAGCAAGTACGACGACCCCTCGGTGCGCGTCCTGCGCAAGCGCCCGCGCCGGCTGGAGGACTTCCCCGCACTGCCCCCGCTGCCCCGGGTGAGCTTCCTGCTCGCGGTCAAGGACGAGGAGGAGTGCATCGAGGACTGCGTCCGCTCGATGGCCGACTCCCAGTACCCCGACCTGCAGATCATCGTGGTCGACGACCTCTCCGAGGACGGCACCCGCGACGTCCTGCGCCGCCTGGAGCACGAACTCGGCATCACCGTGCTCTACCTGGAGAAGAACCTCGGCAAGAAGCACGCCCTGGTCCGCGCCTGCGAGATCGCCGACGGCGACGTCATCGCCTTCACCGACTCCGACTGCATCCTCGCCCCCGACGCGCTGCGCCGCTGCGTCGACGCCCTGGTCCGCCACCCGGAACTCGGCGCCGTCAGCGGCCACTGCCGCGCCCTGAACGCCCCGGTCTCGATCTTCACCAAGGCCCAGGACGTCTGGTACGAGGGCCAGTTCCGGGTCGCCAAGGCCGCCGAGTCCACCTTCGGCTCGGTCACCTGCGTCTCCGGCCCGCTGGCGGTCTTCCGCCGCGACGCCATCTACAACTACCTCCCGGCCTGGGCCGGCGACCGCTTCCTCGGCGCGCCGTTCCGCTTCGCCACCGACCGCCAGCTGACCGGCTACGTGCTCGGCCAGAAGTGGAAGGGCAAGTCGCTCAAGCGCCAGTACGCCGACTCGCCGTTCGTCACCGAACAGGACTACCCCGAGCGCCAGTGGCGGATCGGCTACGTCGAGTCCGCCCGGGTGTGGACCAACGTGCCGGCCCGGTTCCGGCCGTTCATGAAGCAGCAGATCCGCTGGAAGAAGAGCTTCATCCGCAACCTCTGCTTCACCGGCACCTTCATGTGGCGCCGGGGCCTGGGCCCCGCCCTGCTCTACTACGGCCACGCCCTGTGGGTGGTCGCCGCCCCCGTGATGGCCTTCCGCCACCTGCTCTGGGCACCGATCCACGGCGCCGCCTTCCTGACCATGCTCTACCTGTGCGGCGTCATCCTCAAGGGCTCCGTCTGGGGCCTGGCGTTCAAGGTCGACAACCCCGGCGACCCCCGCTGGCGCTACCGCCCGGTGATGAGCCTGCTCTCCTCGGTGCTGCTCGCCTGGCTGCTGCCCTACTCCCTGCTCACCATCCGACGCGGCGTCTGGTCCAGGAGCGCGACGTGACATCTGCCCTGCGCGCCCTGCTGCGCGCGATCGCCGCGGTGCTCGCCACCGCCACCGTGGTCGCCGTCTACGCGATCGTGCTCTCCCGAGGGAGCCTGCTGTGACCGATCTGTCCACCGCCCCCCGCCGGCGCGGCCTGACCCACTGGGTGGCCCGGCTCGCGCTCGCCGCCGTCGCGCTCACCGTCCTCGCGCTGCCGTTCTACGCCGGCTGGAAGTACTACGTCTTCCGCCGCGACGTCACCCCGCAGGCGGCGCTCGCCGACCCGGTGCGGCTGCCCAAGGCCGAACAGGCCGCCTGGCAGAGCGGCGCCGCCGCGCTGCCCGACACCGCCGCGCCCGTGGTGCTGACCTACCACGACATCAGCCCGAAGAGCGACAGCCAGTACATCGTCACCCCCGACGCATTCGACCAGCAGCTCAGCGCCCTGGAGACGGCCGGCTACCGCACCCTGACCACCGACGAGTTCGTCGACTACCTCAAGGGCGGCCCCGCCCCGCCGCGCTCGGTCTACATCACCTTCGACGACGGCACCAACGGCCTGTGGGTCTACGCCGACCGGATCCTGGCGCGCCACCACATGCACGCCGCCTCGTACCTGATCACCGGCAAGGTCGGCAAGAACCGGCCCTACTACCTGTCCTGGGACGAGATCTCCCGGATGGCCTCCTCCGGCCGCTGGGACTTCCAGGACCACACCCACGACCTGCACTGGCGCGGCGTCGTCGACGACAAGGGCACCGAGGCGTCCGCGCTGGCCAACCGGCTGTGGCTGCCCGACCAGAAGCGCGACGAGACCTCGGACGAGTACGTCGCCCGGATCGGCGCCGACCTCGCCCGCTCGGTCCAGGACTTCGCCGACCACGACCTGCCCAAGCCGCAGATGTTCGCCTACCCGTTCTCCGAGATGAGCGAGCGCGGCAACCTGCCGGTGCCCGGACCGTCCCTCCAGTCCTTGCTGGAGAAGACCTTCGCCGCCACCCTCACCGACGTCAGCCGGCGCCCGCTGCCGGCCGGCCGCCGCGCCGCCGCCGCCCGCCAGGTCCAGCGCCTGGAGGTCTACCAGCACACCACCGCCAAGGACCTGGTCGCCGACGTCGCCCGCTGGACCCTGGTCCCGCCGGTCGCCGAAGCCGCCCTCGACCACGCCGAGCAGTGGACCCGCAGCGACGGCAGCAACGACACCGGCACCGGCGTCCTCACCGGCGCCGGCCCCTACCCCGCCGGCGCGACCTACGTCTCCGCCGACTACCTGCCGATGGCCTCCGCCGACTGGACCGACTACACCGCCACCGCGACCGTCACCGACCTCGCCGACAACACCAACGTCGGCCTGACCGCCCGGGTCGGCAGCCTGGAGCCGATCTCGGTCAGCGTCAGCCGCAACACCGCCGTGCTCTACCGCGGCACCGGCGACAAGCGCGAACAGCTCGCCAGCAAGCCCCTGGTCCCGGCCGCCACCCACACCGTGGAGGTCACCGTCACCGGCACCACCACCCGGTTCACCATCGACGGCCGCACCGAGCTCACCGCCACCGGCACCGCCGTCGGCGGCAACGCCACCGGCGGCATCGCGCTCAACGTCCGCAACGGCGCCGGCGGCAAGTGGCCCGCCTTCTCCAAGGTCGCCGTCAAGCAGACCGCCGCCACCGGCGCCACCGCCGGCCCCAGCCAGCTCGACATCGCGAAGGCCGTCCTGCTCGACCCCGCCGCCAGCTGGGCGTTCGCACCCGGCGAGTCCTCCAGCATGAAGGTCGGCGGCGACGGCCTGTCCCCGCAGGGCCTCGCCCTGTCCGACTACGCCGCGTACGAGCAGCTGCGCACCGCCTCCTGGACCCGCTACACCGTGCGCGGAACCGTCGCCCGGCTGAACACCCCGCAGGTCAGCGGGGCACTGTGGGCCCGGGTCGGCAGCTCGCAGGCGGTCAGCGTCGAGGTCAGCCGACGAGGGGTCAAGGTGCTGTCCGGCAGCGCCGACAACCGCAAGGTGGTCGCCTCCAAGACGCTCGCCGACGCCGACCACCACGACGTCACCATCACCGTCGGCGCCGAGGCCACCTGGATCACCGTCGACGACGCGGTGCACCTGATGCTCCCGGCCAAGGGCGAGACCGGCGGCGTGGCCTACTCCGCCTACCGGGACGTCACCCGGCACGCCTGGCCCACCGTCCGCAACCTCAAGGTGACCCCGGCCGAGGTGAAATGACCGTCCCCGCCACCCCCCACCGGGCGGACGACACCGCCGTCCCCCGCCGAGCGCTGCTGCTCGGCGGGGCGGCGGCGGTGGCCGCCGTCGTGTTCGGCGCCGACTCCGCGCCCGAACCGCTGCGCCCGTTCACCGCCCGGCCGCTGCCCCACGACGGCCTGCTCACCAACGAGTACGCCTTCCGGCACCCGGACGCCCCCGACGCCCACCCCGACCCGGACTGGGTGGTCACCAGCGGCTCGCTGTTCGCCGACGGCGGCGCCCTGTGGACCGGCACCCCGGACGGCCAGAGCCCCGACCCGGCCTCCGCCCGGCACACCGACTCCGCGGTCTTCCGGCTGGTCACCCGCCGCCGGGACTTCGCCGACTGCACGGTCCGCGCCGAGGTGCTGCTGGAGCCGCCCGTCACCACCTCCCGCACCCCCGCGCAGGACTGGGACGGCGGACACCTGTGGCTGCGCTACCGCAGCCCGCAGGAGCTGTACGCCGTGAGCTTCCGCCGCCGCGACGGCGTCGTGGTCGTCAAGCGCAAGACCCCCGACGAACACGGCGCCGCCGACGCCGAAGGCAGCTACGAGACCATCGCCGAAGCCAAGCACGCCATGGAGTACGGCAGTTGGCACAGCGTGGAGGCGAGCGTCGCCGACACCCTGACCGGCGCGGTCCGGCTGCGGCTGGCCGTCGACGGCCGGGTCCTGCTCGACGTCAAGGACCAGGGCGGGGAGCGGATCACCGCGCCCGGCGGCGTGGGCGTACGGGCCGACAACTCGGACCTGCGGATCAGGGCCTTCTCGGTCGGCCCGGCCCGCTTCTGAGGACCGCTCCGGCCCGCCCGGGGACCGGCCCGCACCACTCGGGCGGGCCGGTTTCCGTGCGGGTCAGTCCCTGGGCCTGGGTCAGCCCCCGGCCGTCCCGGCGGCCGCGAGCAGGGCGAGCACGGTGACCTCCATGGTGCGCCGGGCCCGCGCCACGTCCAGGCCGCCGCAGCGCCAGTGGTGCCAGGCGCTCCAGGTGGTGACCGCGTCCAGCCCGTTCAGCAGGTCGGCGCGCGCGCCTTCGGGCAGCCCGGCCAGCTCCTCGGCGAAGACCTCGGCGAGCCGCTGCCGGGCGAACTCCAGCACCTGCCGGATCACCGCCTCCACCCGCGGCGACGGGCTCTCCAGCCGCAGGACCGCCAACCGGGTCGGCGTCAGCCCCTCCAGGATCCGGGACCGCTGCTCGGCCAGCGCCGCCACCCGCTCCGCCCGCGGCCCGGACGTCGGCAGCGGCCTGACCTCGGCCATCAGCCGGTCAAGGCGCCGCTGCACGGCGAGATCGGTGAGCTCCGCCAGGTCGGCGAAGTGGTGGAACAGCAGCCGCCGCGACACCCCGGCCCGCTCGGCCACCCGGTCGGCGGGGAACCGGGTCCGCCCCTCCTCCAGCAGCGCGAGCATCGCGTCCGCGATCCGCTCGCGGGTCTGCCGCCCCCGCTCGGTACGGCCGTCCGGGCTGCCGCCGGGCGGCTCGGCCTGCGTCACTTGGTCCTCCGTCGTCCGCCCGCGGCCCGGACCGCACGCCCGTACCGCCTTCACCGGGGCAAGCCTACGGAGTCCGGACGACGGGCCCCAACCCCGTGCGCACCCCGCCCCGGCTCCAGGGCGGTAGGGCGGTCACCGCGGGCCGCCGTCCGCCTCCCGGCTGCGGGGCCTGGCGCGGACGTGCATCCGCTCGCCCTGCCGCCCGAACAGGCTGAGCAGCTCCACCGGGCGCCCGTCCGCACTGCTGAACCAGTGCGGCACCCGGGTGTCGAACTCGGCGGCCTCGCCGGCACCCAGCACCAGGTCGTGCTCGGCGATGACCAGCCGCAGCCTGCCGTCCAGTACGTACAGCCACTCGTAGCCCTCGTGGGAACGCAGGTCCGGCTCGGTACCCCGGTCGGCGATCACCATCTTGTACGCCTGGAGGGGACCGGCGCCGCGGGACAGCGGGACGACCGACCCGCCGTTCGGCAGGGTGCGCGGGGTCAGCCGGACCCGCGGGTCACCCACCTCCGGCGCCCCGACCAGGTCGTCCAGCGGCACCCGGTAGGCACCGGCGAGCGGCAGCAGCAACTCCAGGCTGGGACGGCGCTGCCCGGACTCCAGCCGGGAGAGCGTGCTCTTGGAGATACCGGTCGTCTCGGAGAGCCCGGCCAGGGTCAGACCGCGCTTGGCACGCAGCGCCTTGAGCCGCGGGCCGACCTCGTCGAGGACCGTGCGGTACTGCTCGGGTTCGTCCATGCGGACATTCCACCCCCGCTGTCCCAGGATTGGCAACAAGAATTGCCGCGCGGCCGGATCCGGGTGCACCCTCCCGACATGAGCACCCATCGCGAGCACGGCCAGCACCAGCACGGACAGCACCAGCAGAGCCAGCACCAGCACGGCCAGCACGACGACGGCCGCCACCGGCACGGGGCCCCGGCGCAGGGCAACGGCCACGGGCACGACCACGGCCGCACCGAGATCGACTGGGAGGTGATGGCCGCCCACCTGGAGCGCAACGCCGAACTCCAGCTCCCGGCCCTGCGCCGGGCGGCGGCCCGGCTGCGGGACCGGCTCGGCCCGGACCGGGAGGTCCGGCGGATCCTCGACATCGGCAGCGGCCCGGGCGTGATGACCTGCGTACTGGCCGAGACCTTCCCGGGCGCCGAGGCGGTCGCCGTGGACGGCGCGCCCGGTCTGCTGGACCGCGCCCTGGCCCGGGCCGAGCGGCTCGGCCTGACCGGCCGGGTGGCCGTCCGGCACGCCGAGCTGCCGGCCGGCCTGGCCGCCGCCGACGTCGACGCCGACGGGCCGGGCACGGCCGACCTGCTCTGGAGCAGCCGGGCCGTGCACCACCTCGGCGACCAGCAGGGCGCGTTGGGCGCGCTCACCGAGCTGCTGCGGCCCGGCGGCCTGCTCGCCGTCGCGGAGGGCGGCCTGCCGATGCGCTACCTCCCGCGCGACATCGGCATCGGCCGCCCCGGCCTCCAGGCCCGGCTCGACGCCGCCCAGGAGCACTGGTACGACCGGATGCGGGCCGAGCTGCCCGGCAGCGTCGCCGTGGTCGAGGACTGGCCGGCGATGCTGCGGAACGCCGGACTCGCCGACGTCGGGAGCTTCACCACCCTGGTGGACCTTCCGGCCCCGCTCGACGGCCCGGCCCGGGAGTTCCTGCTCAGCCATCTGACCCGGCTGCGCGGCGCGGCGGACGACCTGCTGGACGCCGAGGACCTCGGGACGCTCGACCTGCTGATCGACCCGGCGGCGCCGGAGGGCGTCCTGCTGCGGCCCGACGCCTTCCTGCTGTCCGCCGTCACGGTCTTCACCGGAGTGCGCCCGAGCGGCTGACCTGCCCTTTCGCCCGCCCGCTCGCCCACCCGTCGCCCGTCCTCACAGAACGGACCACCCGTTGAAGCCCCTCACGGCCGGACCGGTTCCGGCAGCAGCCCGATCCACCCCGGGGACACCGTCCGCGCGCTGGGCGCTGGCCGGCCTCTCGCTGTCGATGCTGCTGTCCTCGCTCGGCACCAGCATCGCCAACGTCGGACTGCCCGCCCTGGCCCGGGCGTTCACCGCCTCCTTCCAGGACATCCAGTGGATCGTCCTCGCCTACCTGCTGGCCGTCACCACACTGATCGTCAGCGTCGGACGGCTCGGCGACCTCATCGGCCGCCGACGCCTGCTGCTGGCCGGCCTCGCGCTGTTCACGGCGGCCTCGGTGCTGTGCGGCCTCGCGCCCGCGCTCTGGCTGCTGGTCGCGGCCCGGGCCGCCCAGGGCGTGGGCGCGGCCGTGATGATGGCCCTCACCATGGCGTTCGTCGGGGAGATCGTCCCGAAGGAGCGGACCGGCAGCGCGATGGGCCTGCTCGGCACCACCTCCGCGATCGGCACCGCCCTCGGCCCGTCCCTCGGCGGCCTGCTGATCTGGGGGTTCGGCTGGCGGGCGGTCTTCCTCGTCACCGCGCCGCTCGGCGCCGTCGCCCTGCTGCTGGCGTACCGTCACCTGCCCGCCGACCGGCTGCGGCCGGGGGCCGACCGGGCCCGCTTCGACCGGGCGGGGACGCTGCTGCTCGCGCTGACCCTGGCGGCCTACGCGCTGGCGATGACGATCGGGCGCGGCTCCTTCGGTCCGCTCAACCTGGCGCTGCTGCTGGCGGCCGCCGCCGGGGTCGGCGCCTTCGTCCGTACCGAGGCGAGGGCCGCCTCCCCGCTGATCCGGCTGGTCGCCCTGCGCGACCCGGCACTCGGCGCGAGTCTGGCCACCAGCGCACTCGTCTCGACGGTGATGATGGCCACGCTGGTGGTCGGGCCGTTCTACCTCGCCCGCGCACTCGGGCTCGGGCAGGCCGTGGTCGGCCTCGCCCTGTCGGTGGGCCCGCTCGTCGCGGCGCTGACCGGGGTGCCGGCCGGCCGGGTCGTCGACCGCTTCGGGGCCTCCCGGATGACGGTGGCCGGGCTGACCGGGACCGCGGCGGGCTCGCTCCTGCTGGCCGTCCTGCCCCCGACGCTCGGGGTCGCCGGTTACCTGGTGCCCATCGGGCTGGCCACGGCCGGCTACGCGGTGTTCCAGACCGCCAACAACACCGCCGTCATGGCGGACGTCCAGCCGGACCGGCGGGGTGTCGTCTCCGGCATGCTCAACCTGTCGCGCAACCTCGGCCTGATCACCGGGGCGTCGGTGATGGGCGCGGTCTTCGCGTTCGCCTCCGACACCAGGGACGTCACCGCGGCCGCGCCCGGCGCGGTCGCCACCGGGATGCGGGTGACCTTCGCCGTCGCGGCGGTGCTGATCGTGGTCGCGCTCGCCCTCACGGCCGGCAGTCGGGCGCTCGCGCGCCGCACGGCGGACCCGCGCCCCTCCTGACCGGCCCCGGCAGCCGTCCCGGCCTCAGCACCTGTCCCGGCCCCGCCCGTAAGTGCAACTTCTGGTTGCGTATCGGGCGGGGCCGGACTACCGTGATACGCAACCGAACGTTGCGAGAGGTCGGAGACCGGCATGGAGTACGGCAGCATCGAGCGCGAACTGCACATCGACGCCTCGCCCGAGGTGGTGTTCGAGGTGCTCAGCACCCCCGAGCACATCCGGGACTGGTGGAGCGCCGAGACCGCGTTCGAACCGGCGGCCGGTGCGACCGGCAGCCTCACCTGGACCGACCAGGACACCGGGCGGCGGGAGACCGCACCGTTCACGGTCGTCCGGGCGGACCCGCCGCGCACGTTCTCCTTCCGTTGGACGTACGACGAGGGCGAGACCGCCGGTCCGGGCAACTCGCTGCTGGTCACCTTCGAGCTGGTCCCGGCGGGGGAGGGGACCTTGGTCCGCTTCCGTGAGACCGGCTACCGGGAGCGGGGCTGGGAGGCCGCCGTGCTGGAGGCGTACTACAACGACCACCGGCAGGGCTGGGACTTCTACCTGGCGAGGCTGGCCGCCTCCGCCGCCCGGCTCGTGGCCGCGCGACGGGCACCGCGATGAGCACCGCCGTCGACGACGAGCTCTGGTCCGCGATCGGGGACCCGACCCGGCGCCGGATGATCGACCTGCTGCTGAGCGACGGTCAGGGCACCGCGACCACCCTCAGCGCGCACCTGCCGATCACCCGGCAGGCCGTCACCAAGCACCTGGCCGTGCTCGACCGGGTCGGGCTGGTCCGCTCCGCACCGTCCGGCCGGGAGAAGCGCTACCACGTGGACGAGGCGCAACTGGCCCGCGCCGTCGCCCAGCTGAACGCCGTCGGCGAGCTCTGGGACGCCCGACTGCGGCGCATCAAGACCCTCGCCGAGACGATCCAGCGGGCCAGGCACACCGAGAGCAAACCGGAGAACAACCCCGAGAACGACCCTCACGCGTAGGGCCGACGAGCAAGGAGAAGCGACATGGTGGACATCCTGCACCGGGTGGGAATCATCGCACCGCCCGAGAAGGTCTACGAGGCGCTCACGACCGTCGACGGTCTGGCCGCCTGGTGGACGGCCGACACGAGCGGCGACACCGACGGGGTCCTGGCCTTCCGCTTCGGCGAGGTCGGCGGCTTCGACATGAAGGTCCTCGAGCTGCGGCCGGACACGGGCGTGCGGTGGGAGGTGGTCGACGGCCCGGCCGAGTGGATCGGCACCACAGTGAGCTTCGACCTGACCCAGGACGGGCAGTGGACGATCGTGATGTTCGCCCACCGGGGCTGGCGCGAGCCGGTCGAGTTCATGAACCACTGCAGCACCAAGTGGGCGACCTTCCTGATGAGCCTGAAGTCCCTCTTGGAGACTGGGACCGGCGCACCGCATCCGCACGACGTGCCGATCGGCAACTGGCACTGACCGCGGGCGGGAAACCGCACCTGTTCGGCGCCCACCGAGGGGGCCCGGGTCAGCCCCGGGTGCCGAGCCAGTCGGTGAAGGCGGCCAGGGCGGGTTCGGGGTCGCGGCGGCCGAGGCCGATGCGGAAGCGGTCGGCGGGAGTCGCGGTCAGCTCGGAGCGGTAGATGCTCGCCGGCAGCAGCAGGACCCCGGCCTGCTCGACCAGTTCGGTGCAGAACGCCTCCACCCCGTCCGGGCCGAGGTAGCGGGGGTAGGCCACGCAGCCGCCGTCCGGTGCCCGCCAGTCGAACAGCTCGGGGAACCGGGCGAAGAAGGCGTCGAACACCGGCAGGTTGGCGGCGATGACGGCCCGGTTGCGGGCCAGGATCTGCTCGCTGGCCTTGACGGCGATCCGGGCCAGCACCTCGCTCGGGGCCGAGTTGCAGATGGTGGTGTAGTGCTTGGCGCGCTCCAGTCGGGAGCGCAACTCCCGGTCCCGGCAGGTGATCCAGCCGATCCGGAGTCCCGGCAGGCCGAGCGACTTGGAGGTGACGTTCAGCGACAGCGCCCGCTCGGACAGGTCTGCCGCCTGCGGCAGGGTGCGGGCCGGGTCGCGCTCCAGCCCGCGGTAGACCTCGTCGCTGAACAGCCGGATGCCGCGCTCGTCGCACAGCCGGGCCAGCGCGGCGAAGTCCGCCGCGTCGATCACCTTCCCGGTCGGGTTGTTGGGGAAGTTGACCGACACCACCCGCGTGTTCGGCCGGAGCGCCGCGGCCACCTCGTCGAGGTCCAGCGCCCAGTCGCGGGCCGGGTCGAGCGCCACGCCGGTGACCTCGCACAGGGACAGCGGGACGGTCTCGGCGGCCTGGTAGTTGGGCGTCAGGACGACGGCGTGGTCGTCGGGGCCGAGCAGCACCTGCATGGCCAGGTAGAGCGCCTCCTCGGCGCCGGCGAAGCAGATCACGTCGTCGGCCCCGGCCCGGGTGTACATCTGCGCGATGGCCTGCCGCAGGCCCGGGTCGCCGAAGGTCTCGGTGTAGCCGAACGACAGCGTCTCCCAGGCCCGGAGGTCCTCCGGGTCGGCCAGCGCGAGCAGTTCGGGCATGGTCATGGTCTGGGCGTCGGAGGCGGTCAGGTGGTGGCGGGCGGTGAACTCCCAGCGGGAGAAGTAGGTTTCCAGCCGGAAGTCGGGAAGTCGGGTCATCGGGGGTCGCTCCGGTCCTTGAGTTCGGCGAGCAGGGCGTAGACGGTGGAGCGCGAGGCCCCGAGGGCGGTGGCCACGACCGGGACCGCGCGCCGGACGGTGAAGACACCGGCCCGGTCGAGCTCGGCGAGGACGGCGAGCCGGTCCTCGCGGCCGAGGCGTTCCACGGGCCGTCCGCGGGTGCGGACGAAGCCGCCGACGATCTGGTGGACGCGCTCGGTCCAGTCCTGCTCGAACAGCGCTTCCGGGCGGGGCGCGGTGGGGGCGGCGAACCCGGCCAGCAGCGCGGCGGCCCGGTCGAGCGGCGTGCGGTCGAGGTTGACGCAGAGCACCGCCGACGGCTCGCCGTCGGGCCCGCGCAGCACGGCACTGACGGAGGACAGCCGCCGCCCGTCGGCCAGCAGCTTCTCGTAGGGCCCGTAGACGTCGTGCGCCGACGGCTCCAGCCGGTCCAGCTCGCCCAGCAGCGAGGGGTCGCCGGCGGCGCGCCTGGTCATCGGGTTCCAGATCGCCAGGACCCGGTCGCGCCCGGCGTCGTGCAGCACCACCTCGGCGTACGGGCCGAGCAGCAGGGCGACCGCCTGGCACACCGGCGACCACAGCCGCACCCGCGGGTCGGGGGTGCTCTCGTCCAGTTCCATGCCTGGACTGTACGTCCGGACTGGACGAAGTGTCCAGGACCTGATCCGGCCCGGCCCGGTCCGGGCGTGTCGTCGGCGGCCGTGCGTCGTTGACCGGGTGAGCGTCCCCGACCGGGGCGCGGCACGGTGCCCCCGGCACGCACCCGCCCGGCCCCCACCCCGGGGCCGGGCCGCCGGTGGCACTGACGGGGCGGCCGGCACGGCACCGGCCGCCCCTCCGGTGCGTCAGCTGCTCGGGGCGCCGCCGAGGAGGTCGACCAGCCGGTCCCAGACCGTACGCCGGTCGGGCGGGAAGCGGCGCCGGGCCTTCGCCTGCTTGGCCGAGCCGTCGGGGTAGCGCCAGCGCGCCCACGGGGAGTCCGGCTTGGCGATCCTGATCGCGGCCACGGCGGCGACCAGCGGGATCAGTACGCCGATCAGACCGGTGGCGATCTTGCCCTTGAACAGGGCGCACAGCGAGAAGCCGAGGTTGAGCAGCAGCACCACGGCCACGGCCGGCGCGCTGTCCTCGGAACCGATGTCGAAGGGGTTGGCGCCGAGCATCAGCAGCAGCCCGATCGAGGCGGCGATCAGCACGGCGTCCACCGACTTGCGGCCCTCCGAGGACCAGTAGACGTCGTCGAGGTGGAACCAGAGCGCGAACTCGTCCAGGGTGAGCGCCGCCCCCGCGCCGAACAGCGCCGCCAGCACGTACCGCCACGGGGTGGCCGGCTGGTAGGCGAACTCGGCCGCGCCGGCGATCAGCATCAGGAAGATGCCGTACACCTGGTGGTGGATGTGCAGCCCGCCGACCGAGACGTCCCGGAACGGGCCCTTCCCGGCCCGGATCATCCTGGTCACCATCCTGGTGACCAGGAAGGTCACCACGAACGCACCGACCATCCAGCCGATCCCGGAACGCAGCGGCACGCTGGTACCGGTGTCGGCCGCAGCGGCGGCGGACCCGGCGAGCAGGGCCGCGCGGTCAGCCATCGGAGCCGTCCTCCTTGCCGTCCTCCTCGGCCTTGCCGCCCTTGCCCGGCCCGCCGGGTGCCTGCCCGCCCCCGCCCCCGGCCGGTCCGTCCGGCACCGCCGGCGCGGTGTGGCGGCGGCTGAACATGGCGGGCAGGCTCGGCGTCTCCAGGAACCCCTCGGCCCGCGCGGAGGCCAGCGCGATCCGCGGTAGCTCCCCGCCCTTGCGGAAGCACAGGTAGCGCGGCTCCCAGATCGGCCGGTACTTGGCGTTGGCCCGGTACAGCGACTCGATCTGCCACCACCGCGAGAAGAACAACAGCACCGCCCGCCACAGCCGCAGCACCGGCCCCGCACCGAGCCGGGAGCCCCGCTCGAAGACCGCGCGGAACATCGCGAAGTTCAGCGAGATCCGCACGATGCCGAGCCCGTCCGCCGCGTTCACCAGGTCGAGGACCATGAACTCCAGCAGCCCGTTGTCCGCCTCCCGGTCCCGGCGCATCAGGTCCAGCGACAGCCCGTCCCGCCCCCAGGGGGTGAAGCTGAGCAGGGCGCGCAGGGTGCCGTCGCCGTCGGTGCACTCGATCATGACGCACTGTCCGTCCTCGGGATCGCCGAGCCGCCCGAGCGCCATCGAGAAGCCGCGTTCCGTCTCGCCACCCCGCCAGTGGTCGGCCAGCCTGACCAGCGCAGCCATGTCCCGCTCGGCGATGTCGGCGTGCCGGCGGATCCGGGTGGTGTACCCGGCCCGCTGGACCCGGTTGTACGCCTGCCGCAGCCCCCGCATGGCGCGGCCCTCCAGGCTGAACTCGGCGACCTCCAGGATCGCTTCGTCGCCGAGTTCCAGCGCGTCCAGGCCGTGCCGGGCGTAGACCGTCCCCGCCTCCTGGCCGGCGCCGATGACGGCGGGCACCCAGGCGTTGGCCCGGGCCTGGTCCAGCCAGGGCTCGATCGCGCCGGGCCACGCCTCCGGGTCGCCGATCGGGTCGCCCGAGGCCAGCGAGACACCGCCGACCACCCGGTACGCGATGGCGGCCTTGCCGGACGGGGACCAGGCCACCGCCTTGTCACGGCGCAGCGCGAAGTACCCGAGCGAGTCCCGCTCGCCCCACTGCTCCAGCAGGGCGCGCAGCCGGGCCTCGTCGTCGGCGGTCAGCCGTTCGCGGTTCTTGGGCGCCCGGAAGAGGACGTACAGCACCAGCAGGAACACCAGGACGCCCGCCAGGTTCACCACCACGTCCACCCAGCGGGGCACCGCGACGCCCTGGACGTCGACGTCGCCGGAGAGGGTCAGCACCCGGGCCACCGCGTAGCCCAGGTCGCCGCCGGCACTGCCGGTCGGGTCGGTGTCGGTCGCCACCACCAGCGCCGTACCGCCGCCGATCACCACCGCGAGGCCGAGGACGGCGGTGGCCACCGCGAGCTTGGCGTTGCCGGGGGCGCCCCGGCCCTGGAACTGGGAGCGGCCCAGGAACAGCGCCACGGTGACCGCGCAAGTGATCGCGGTGGAGATCCAGTTGACCACGTGCGAGCGGACCACCGGCTGGCTCAGCGTCAGTACGAACACCAGCGACACCAGGACGTACAGGATGATCGCGAACCACCACGCGGCCCGCTTGCCGCGACCCAGCATCACCGCGAGGAACACCGCCAGGGCGAAGGAGGTGAAGCCGGTGGTGAGCGGGAACGGCGGGTACAGGTCGCCGGTGTTCACCTGGTCGAACTGGTTGCGCAGCGGCGCCAGCACCACGGCCAGCAGGATCAGCGCCGCGACGATCCTCAGGTACCCGACCACCAGCCGGGCCGAGACCCGGGCCACCCGGCTGTCGCGCGTCCGCTGCTGGGCCTGTGACATGCGCTGCGCATCGCCTTCCCGGGTCCCCGGTGCCCCGCACGGGCCCGCTCCCCGGGCCCGCGGCCCCGCCGACCCGGGGCACACCTCTGACTCAGCGTCGGGCCGGCGCCCCCACCCCGCGACCGCTGGACCCCGGACGGGCGACGGCTCGCGCCGACCCGTCCGGGGAGCGAGCCGGGATCAGCCGTTCGACCCGTGGTGAGCCGCGCGGAAGTGCTCGGCGACGGTCAGGAAGAGGAAGAAGTTGGGGATCTGCGCGACCGGGGTGTTCGACCACGGCAGCAGCTTGCCGGCCCTGCCCAGGAAGACGGTGCCGTTCTTGATCTCGATCCGCTGGATCTCGTGCCAGTGCGCGGCGCCGCGCTTGGCGCTGACGATGCCCTCGGCCGCCACGGCGAGGTCGCCGAACCGGACGGTCGTCCCGCCCGCCACCGCGGCCGTCACACCGGGCAGCTGGGCCCGGGTGATCTCGTGCTGGACGGCCGCGCCCCAGCGCTCCGGGTCGGCGTAGAAGTTGGTGAGCTTGACCTTGGAGCCGTCCGCCCGGAACAGCGTGTACAGGTACGTGGTCCCCACGTAGACGCCGTTGGCGTACCGCCGGGTGATCTGCTGGAGCACCGTCATCGCGTCCCAGCGGAACGACGCGGTCGGGCCGCTGCGGTCGGCGACGACCAGACCGTGCTCGAACAGGTGGAGACGCTTGGCGGCCTGCTTGCGGGACAGGTTCGGGGTCTGCACGAGCAGCCAGACGAACATCAGACCCGGCAGGACGAAGCACGCCAGTCCGAGGACCGCGAACAGGACCAGCCCGGCCATCCGCCAGAAACCGTGGCGCTGGGGGGCGAAGGTCTCGCGGTGCTGCCCCAGCCCCTCCGCGGCGGCGACGGGCTCGACGGCGGCCGGTATCTGCTCGTGGGTCAGGGGTGCTGCGGCTGTCGCCATGGTGCCTCTTTCATCGCCCCCGGGAGCCGTGGCGCCACGGGCGGGTGGTGCTGGTGCGCGGATCCTACTGAACGCCGGTCACCCCTCCCACCTGGGGTGCCGTCCCGTTCCCGGCAGCCTGAGCGGCCGTGCGGTGCGCAAACGCTGCAAGTGCCGATTCGGGCGCGCGGTGCGGATCCTGATACCGGAGGCGTTCGCCTCCCGGAGCGGACGGGAGCGGGGTCATGGACTTTCGGGACGAGCTACCGGTCGACCACCGGCTGGCCCGGGTCTACCGGCTCGGCGGCGGACTCTGCGGCGCCGCCTTGCTGGTGTTCGGCTGCCTGGGCCTGGCCGACGGACTGGCCTTCTTCGACACCCGCGGCCAGCAGGTCGCGGGCCTGTCCAGCAACGGACTGCTCAGCCTGGTGTCGATCGTCACCGCCGTGGTGCTCATCGCCGGCGCGTCGATCGGCGGCAACACCGCCTCCACCGTCAACATCGCCGTCGGCGGGCTGTTCGTGCTGAGCGGCTTCGTCAACCTCACCCTGCTGGACTCCGGCGCCAACCTGCTGGCCTTCCGCATCCCCAACGTGGTCTTCAGCTTCGTGGCGGGATTCGCCATCGCCACCTTCGGCATGTACGGCCGGGTCAGCACCAAGCTGCCGCACGACAACCCGTACTGGCGCCACCGCCACCAGCAGCCGGACACCGGACCGGCGCAGCACGTACCGCGGTGACACCCCCGCCGTGCCCGGCCGCGGGCTGTCGGTGGCACGCCCTACCCTCTCCACCATGACCACGGAGTTCGAGCTCGACCTCGGCGGCGGCCGCACCCTGCACCTGTACGACACCGGACCCGGCCGCGGCGGACGGTTGCCCGTGATCTGGCACCACGGCACCCCGAACGTCGGCGCACCGCCCGAGCCTCTGTTCGCCGCCGCCGACCGGCTCGGGCTGCGCTGGGTGTCCTACGACCGGCCCGGGTACGGCGGATCGGCGCCCGCACCCGGCCGGGACATCGCCTCCGGCGCCGCCTGCGCCGCGGCCGTCGCCGATGCCCTGGGCATCGAACGGTTCGCCGTGGTGGGCCACTCCGGCGGCGCGCCGCACGCCCTGGCCTGCGCCGCGCTGCTGCCCGACCGGGTGGTCGGCACGGTCGCCATCGCCTCGCTGGCGCCGTACGACGCCGACGCCCTGGACTGGTACGCCGGGATGACGGACTCCGGCGTCGCCTCGCTGCGCGCCGCGGCCGCCGGCCGGGAGGCGAAGGAGCGGCACGAAGCCTCCGGAGCCGAGTACGACCCGGAGTTCACCCCGGCCGACCTCGCCGCGCTGGCCGGCCCGTGGTCCTGGTTCGGGAAGGTCGTCGGCCCGGCCGTGGCAGCCGGCCCCGGCGGGCTGATCGACGACGACCTGGCCTACGTCCGCCCGTGGGGCTTCGACCCGGCCCGGGTGACGGCCCCGATCCTGCTGCACGGCGGCCGCGACCGGGTGGTGCCCGCCTCGCACAGCGAGTGGCTGGCACGCCACTGCCCCGGCGCCGAACTGCGGCTCACCCCCGAGGACGGTCACATCTCGGTGCTCACAGGCGCCGCCGACGCCCTCGCCCTGCTCCGCGAACGCGCCACCTGAGGCCCACGGACCGGGAGATACTCGCGTGATGGAC
Organism: Kitasatospora sp. MBT63; assembly: GCF_000710465.2. GTDB lineage: Bacteria > Actinomycetota > Actinomycetes > Streptomycetales > Streptomycetaceae > Kitasatospora. The sequence goes on from NZ_JAIZ01000038.1 coordinate 17,236, forward strand.
ACCTACCACGGCACCGGGACCCTCGAGTGGTGGGCCAACCGCTCGACCTGCCTCGGCGGGTACGAGGTGGACCTCGACATCCGCGTGGACGAGGGCGGTTGGACCTGCGCGGCGGCACTCCCCGCCGCGCTGACGGAGGACGAGCGGGAAGGGTTCGCCTTCCTGATGGCGCTCGATCCGGTCTTCACCCTGCGCCTCGAGGACGGGAGCAGCATCCTGGTCGACGTCGAGGCGGACGGTGACGCCCGACGCCTCGGCCTCAGCGTCTGCGCGGGCTGACCGGCCCCGACCGGGCCCGGGCCCGCCGCGGTTGCCGATTCAGCTGCCCGCGTCCACCGTGGGGAAGTGGAGTCCTGCCGCGGCCGGCGGTCCAGCCCCGGCCTCCGGGACGCCGGACGCGATGCCGCCGAGGCGGCTCGGCGTGGGACGCGTAACCCCCGGAAGCCCGACGCCCCGGCGGCCGCGCCCTCCCGGCCCGAGCGCAAGGGAGCAGCACATGACCGACGCCCGACCCGGAACGGACCGTCACAGCACCGACCGGCCGGCGGCCGACCGTCGCGCGGCCGTCGCCGACCTGCGGCGGATCGGGATCAACCGGGACCACTGGTACCCGGTCGCCCGGTCTCGGAACGTGCCGAAGGAGCGGACCTTCGCCGCCGTCTTCGCCGGCGAGCGGATCGCCCTGTACCGCGGCCGGAGCGGACGGGTGTACGCCCTGGAGGACCGCTGCGCGCACCGCCAGGTCCCGCTGAGCATGGGCGTGGTGGAGGGCGACGCGCTGCGCTGCTGCTACCACGCCTGGGCCTACCGCGGGAACGGCCACATCTCGCAGATCCCGTACCTGCCCAAGGGGTGCGAGCGGCCGCCGCGCGGGGTCGCGAGCTATCCGGTCCGGGAGGCGTACGGCCTGGTGTTCGTCTTCCCCGGCGATCCGGACAAGGCCGAGTCGGCGCCGTTCCCGGTACTGCCGGAGTTCGCCGCCGCGTCCCACCGGACCATGACCTTCTCCCGCACCGTGCGGTGCCACTACTCGTTCATGCACGAGAACCTGCTCGACATGAACCACCAGTTCCTGCACCGCGGCGTGCTGGGCCGGATCCAGCCCGAACTGCTGGGGTACGAGAGCGGCCCGCGGTTCGTCGAGGCCCGCTACCTGTTCGTCCCCGCCGGGGGGAGGAAGGACCGCGGCGCCGGTCTGCTGTCCGCCGAGGGGATCGGCGGCAAGGACCGGCCCGACGTGGTCACCATCCGCACCGAGTACCCGTACCAGACGCTGCGGGACGTGCCCGAGGGCGCCGAGCTCCCGGCGTTCTCGCTCTGGGCGGCCTACGTGCCCGAGGACGCCGAGCAGCGCACCAACCACGCCTACGGCCTGCTGATGATCGCGAAGCCGCCGGTCCCCGGCGTGCTCCACCTGGCGTGGCCGCTCATCCGGCGCTTCACGGAACGCGTCTTCGCCCAGGACCGGATGGCCGTCGAGGCCGAACAGCGGGCCTGGGACGAGCAGGGCGAGGACCGCAACCACGAGGTGTTCCCGCTGATCCTGGACGTCCGGGAGGTGCTGCGCTCCAACGGCGTGCCGCTCGACCCGCCGGCCGGCGCCCCCGCTGCGCCCGGCAGCGGCGGGCGCCCCGGCGCGGTCGCGGAGGCCAACGGCTCCACCGGCCGGGGCTGACCCCGGCGGACCGTCAGCCGGACCCCGGCGCCGGGGGCATCAGACACCGGGTGACGACCCGGAACAGCAGCCGCCCGGCGCCGACCGTCGACTCCACGCCGACCAGGTAGCGGCCCTCGGCCCGGAAGGCGTCGAGCAGTGCATCGGGACGGCCCGCCAGCGTCTCCCGGTAGCCGCCGACCTCGAACCCCTCCTGCTCCAGGGCGGCCCGGATCCTGCGGACGGCCTCCGGATGCCGGGCCGCCGGGACATCGCTGTACACCGCGTACGACAGCGTGTACCGGCCGTCGGCCGCCACCTCACCGCCCCGGCCGACACACGGCCGGAACGACGGGCCCGCCGACCCCGGGGCCAGCGCCACGCCCGCCGACCGGGCCAGGTACTCGGTCAGTTGCCTGGCCCAGCCGGCGGCATCCTGACGGTCCATCACCGGCAACGGCTCGAACGGGCCGGCCGGCGGGGCGGGGTGGGACATACGGCCTCCGAGGAGATGGGAACGCGGCAGCAGCGGGCGCGGCCGCGACGGAACGACCGGACCGGGACGGGACCGCCGCAGCGGCTAACCCGCCACCGTCGCCGGCTGCTTGCCGGCGATGATGCGGCCCTGGTTGAGCAGGCTCTGACTGTCCGGATCCCAGTAACCGCTGTGCCCGGACGTGTCGGTGGCGATCACCGTGCCACCGAAGGGCGCCGCCATCGGATCCGCCCCGAGGGTCCGCCCGGCGGCCAGCCGGATCGGATCGTTCCCGGCGGCACCGACCCAGACGTGCCCGGGAGCCGCGTGCAGGTCCGAGGCGTGGGCGGTGGTCATCCCGGGGCTGGCGATGGCCACCAGGTCGTCGGCGTCCAGGCCCTCGCCGCCCGCGGCGGCGGCCCCGACGGCGGTGGTGCCGTAACTGTGCCCGATCACCGTCAGATGGCTGCGGTTGCCGCCCTGCGCCACCCGGGTGCCCCGGGTGAAGCGCCGCATCGCCTCGGCGCCGTCCTCGGCCCGGCCGCGGCCGGCGACCCCCAGGCTCTCCGGCGGGATCTCGGGCGCGTCGTACCCCAGCCAGGAGATCACCGACACGCTCCGGCCGGGCGCCACCGCGCATGCCGCCTGCTGCAGCCGGCCGATCCGCTCCAGCTGTCCCGGCATCCGGGCCAGCGTGGTGCCCGTGCCCGGCACCAGCACGGCGGTGTGCTGCGCGGTGTCAGGGTCGCCCAGCGCGACGATCGCCCGCCCGTCCCCGGCCGGTTCCAGGCCCAGCAGGAACAGCCGTGCGCCGACGGGCCGCCGTCTCGGCGGTCGAGACGCTCCTTCAGCACCCGCAGGGCGTTCTGCCGCTCGTCGTACTGCCCGTACGTCAGGCCCGAGCCGCGCGGGCTCCCCGCCCTGAGGGCGTCCAACTGCTGCTCCAGGACCAGCCGGTTGGCCCGGTCGCGGACGGCGGCGGGCAGGCCGTCGAGCCGGCCCACCTCGGCGGGGTGCAGGGCCAGGTGGGCGCGCTGCTGCTCGGGCGTCAGCGACCGCCACCAGTCGGCGGACCGCTGCGGATCCGTGTTGCCGGGCAGGTACTCGCCCAGGCCGAGCGCCGCGAACACCTCCCCGGCATCCCGCGCGGCCTCGGCCGCCCGGCCGAACACCCCGGGCCGGGTGAGGATGCCGCCCTCCAGCCCTTCGAGCGCGCGGGCACCCCGGTCGCTGGCCTCGCGGGCGGCGGCGAGCGCCGCGTCGATCCGCTGCTGGACCTGGCCGCGCAGCACCCCGAGCCGTTGCCACCGCTCCCGGGCGTCCGGGTCGTGCCGGTCGCCGGGCTCGGCGGACGGCAGGCCCACCAGGCCGTCACCGGTGACCGGCAGGTCCCACTCGTCGGCCCGGCGCAGCGCGTTGAGCAGATCGGTCCTGGCCTGGTCCATCCGCTCGGCGACGGTGTCCAGGGTGAGCGCGGCGGCCTCGCACTCGACCCGCAGGACGTCGAGGAACTCCTCGCTCTGCTCCATCGCGTAGAACGCGGCGTCCGCGTCGCGCCCCGACCAGCTCTGCCGCAGCGGACCGTTGACCTGGCTACGGTGCCGGGAGCCGGCGGCGTCGCCGTGGGCCGACAGCCGCCGCCAGGCCTGCGCGGCCTCCCGCACACCGTCCGGGTCGAAGGACCGCAGCTGCGGGAAGAGCGCGTTCACCGGCCGGCCCGCAGGAACTCCCCGGCCACCGCCCGGTCGGTACCGCGGTGCTGCCGGGCGGCGCGGTCCAGGTTCGCGGCGGTCTCGCAGAACCGCTGCCGCAGGCCGTCCAGGGCGGGCGCCCAACCGTCCGCCATCCGTTCCAGCGCACCTCCGACGGACCACGCGGCCAGCGGCGCGGCCGCCGCCCGGCTCGCCGCGATGGCACCCTCGGCCGGCGCCCGGAACTCCTCGGCGAGCGCGTCCGCCACCCGCGCCGACGCCGCCAGCTCGTCCGGCCGAACCCACATCACATCGCCCACGGCACACCCCTTCGGCCGGTCCTTGCGGTACGGAGGACTCGGACCCTAGCGAAGCCGCGGCGGCGCGGCGTCGACCCCGCGGTGGCGCGAACCGGGCCTCGGAGGGTGGCAGTTGGTGCGCCGGGGCCGCCACGGACAGGGCCGGCGGGCTCCCCGGACGGCGGAGCGGCGGCCGCCCGCTTTCGCCCGAAAGGGTGAGGGCCGGAGCGCGGGCAGGACAGGGGTGGGGGTGGGCCGGCGACCGTCAGAGCGGCTCCCCGAGCGGGCCGTGCCGGTCCTCCAGCGCCTCGGCCCAGTGCGCGGCGAAGTCCGGCTGCGAGCCGTCCGCATCGGTGAACCCGTACTCCCGGTACAGGCCCCAAGTGGCCAGCGCGCGGCCGGTCCTGGCCATCACCTCGGGGTCCGCGGCCAGCGCCGCGACCGCCCGGCCCAGATAGGCGGGGGACTCCGAATGGGCGAAGTCCGGATCCGCGGCGATCCCGTCCCGCCAGGTGGCCTCGGTGACACCGAAGTGCTCCAGCATCGCCTCCGAACGCAGGAACCCCGGGGTCAGCGCCACCGCCGCCACCCCGAACGGCCGCAGCTCGGCGGCCTGCGCGACGGCGAGCCGGATCACCGCCGACTTCGCGAGGTCGTAGAAGAACGAGCCCCGGTAGCGAGCCGTGTTGCCGTCCGTCACCTCGACGACCAGACCGCTCCGCCGCGCCACCAACAGCGGAAGGGCGAACCGGCTGGTGATCACATGGGTCTCCACCGCCTGCCGCAGCAGCCGCAGGCCGGTCTCCAGGTCCTGCTCCCACAGCGGGTGTTCCCAGTCGGTCAGCGGATCACCACCCCAGACCGAGTTCACCAGCACGTCCAGCCGGCCGTCCTGATCGGCGGCGATCCGGCCGACCAGCGCCTCGACCTCGGCCGGGCTGCTGTGGTCGCAGCGGACCGCGATGCCGGTGCCGCCCGCCGCCGAAACCAGTGCGGCGGTCTCCTCGACGGTCTCGGGCCGGCCGAGTTCGGAGCGCAGCGCGCCGCTGCTGCGCCCGGTGACGTACACCGTCGCGCCGGCGGCGCCGAGTTCCACGGCGATGCCGCGGCCGCCGCCGCGGGTGCCGCCCGCGACCAGGGCCACCCGGCCGGCAAGGGGGCGGTTGTCGTCGGTCATGGTTCCTCCGGGTTCCGGTGGTGAGGGTGCGTCGGGTCGGCTGCCGGGTGCGGTCCGGGTGTCAGATGCGGGGCCAGGACGGTGTCGAGCTCCCGCCGGACCCGCTGCGCGAGGGTGCCGTGGCGCTCCAGCGCCCAGGCCAGACCCGCGCCCGCGGTGGCCGCCTGTACGGAGCCGGTCAGCGCGGCGAGGTCCGTCCCGGGCCGCAGTTCGCCGATGGTGACGGCCTCGGCGAGCAGGGCGCCGATGGCCCGGCCCTGGGCCCGGTGGACGGCGAGGGCGTGCCGGTGGAGTTCGGGGTCGGTCAGGTCCAGGCACAGGAAGGCCAGGTGGTTGGCGAAGCGCTCGGGGGTGGTCATCGGGGCCATCGACTCCGCCACCAGGGCCGCCAGCGCGTCGAGCGCCGAGCCGTGCCGCTCCCTGACCCGCTGCGGCAGCGTGTCGGCCTCCTGTACGGACCGTTCGGCGAGCGCCAGCAGCAGCCCTCGCTTGGACCCGAACCGCTGGACGAGCGTGCCGGGCACCAGCCCGACCTCCCGGGCCACCGCCGCCAGGGTCAGCCCTGCCGGGCCGACCCGGCCCATCACCTCGGCCGTCGCCCGCAGGATCGCGGCGTCCTCGACCCCTCGGGGGCGTCCGGCCACCGTGTCCTCCCGGATTAGTAAATGAACGTTCATTTATTAAACCGCGCGGGGCGGGACTGCGGCAACCGGAGCTGGAGCTGGAGCCGGAGCCGGGACTCGGAGCGGGACAGGCCACCGGCCGGACCGCCATACGGGCCTCCGTACGGCGGCCGGGGGTCAGCGGGTGCGGGGGCGGGCCGCCAGCAGGGCGGTGTCGTCCTCGGCGGGGGGGGCGGCCAGCGAGTGCAGCACGGTGTCCAGGAGCTCCTCCAGGTCACCGGTGGCGGGCAGCGGGAGGGCGGCGAGGCGGGCGAGGGAGGTGTCGATGTCCTCGCCGCGGCGCTCGACCAGGCCGTCCGTGTAGAGCAGCAGGGTCTGGTCGGCGGTGAGCGGGCGGCGGGCCTGCTCGTAGTCGCACAGCCCGGTGCCCAGCGGGGGACCGGTGGGCAGCTGGACCAGTTCGGTCGGCCGGTCCGGGGAGATCAGGGCGGGCGGCAGGTGTCCGGCGTTGGCGAAGGTCCAGCGGTGACGGGCCGGGTCGGCGAGGGCGAGCAGGCAGGTGGCGGGCCGGGCCGACTCGTTCTCGGAGATGAGCGTGTCGAGCTGGCGCAGGATCCGGTGCGGTGGCAGGTCCATCCCCGCCGTGTAGCGCAGCATCGAACGGTAGGTGCTCATGTCGACGGCGGCCTCGACCCCGTGGCCCATGACGTCGCCGCTGACCAGCAGCGTGCGGCCGAACGGCAGCCGGACGGTCTCGTACCAGTCGCCGCCGACGACGGTGTGACTGCCCGACGGCAGGTAGCGGGTGGCGAGTTGCAGGTTGGGGTGTGGGTTGGCCGGCTCGGCCAGCAGGGCGCGCTGCAGGTCGAGGGCGACGTGCTGGGACCTGGTGTAGCGCTGCGCGTTGTCGATGGCGAGCGCCGCATGGCCGGCCAGATCGCCGAGCACGGCGGGCGGGCCGCCGTCGGGGCCGCCGTCGAGTCCGAGGCCGGGGACCGGTTCGGTGGGCCGCCCCGGGCCGGGGAGCCTGGCCAGGTGCAGGACCCCGAGGGTGCGGCCGCGCGCGAGCAGCGGTACCACCATCAGACGCTCCGCGCCCGCGGCCCGGAAGGCCGCCGGATCGGCGCCCCGCGGGGCGCCCGCCGCGCCGGCCTGCGCAGGGGCAACGGGGAGCAGGTCGAGGGTGACCGCCCGGCCGGTGGCGAGCGCCTCGGCGGTGGGGGAGCCGGGCCGGTGGCGGACGTTCTCGCCGGGCTGGGCCAACGGCGCGGTGACGGCCCCGCGCCGGGTGTCGGCCGTCAGTGCGGCGCGGTGCAGCCGTATCCGGCCGCCGGCCCCGGACGCGCCGTGGCCGCCCGGCAGGAGGTCGATGGCGGCGATGTCGGCCAGACCGTGGCGGATCGCGAACTCCGCGAGTTCGACGCAGGTGGTGTCGGCGTCGAGCGTGGTGCCGATCTCCTCGTCGGCCGCCCTGGCCACCGCCAGCCGTACGGTGGCGGCGTCCGGCTCCCGGGTCGCAGGGCCCGTCCCGGTCTCGGCCCCGGCCCCGAGGAGGGTGGCGACCACCCCGGCGGGACGGCCCCCGAGGTCGATGCGCCGGCACGACAGACGCAGGCCGGGCTGCCGCAGCGCGGTCGGGGGCAGCGGGTCGCTGACGGTCTCGCCGCCCCGCTCGTCGGCCAGCGCCCGGGCCACGGCCGGTCCGGCGGCCGCGAGCGCGGAGGCCGCAACCGGGCGGCCGGACAGCTCCTCGGCCCGTACGCCGGTGGCGCGCTCGAAGGCGGGGTTGGCGTGGAGCCAGTGGAGGCGGGCGTCGGCGACCGCGATGCCGGCGGGGGTGCCGTCGAGGACGGCGGACAGCAGCTCCAGACCGGCCTCGGTCGCGGCGGCCACGGCTCCCACAGCTCCTACGGCTGCCGCACGGTCGGGTTCAGCCCCTGGTGCCTCATCGTGCACCTGGTCCCCTCTCGTTCCGCTCTCCTTCCGGCCGGACGCCACCTCGGTGGGCCCGTCCATGATCACGCTATCGGGTCGGGCCGGTCTCCACACCCCCGATGCACGGGGTTCGCGGCGGGGAGCGGAACGGATGCGGGCGGTGCCCGGCGCCGATGCGGGGGAATTGCGCGAAGGCGGTTCCCCGGGACACCGCCGGGCAGGATGGTGGCTCCATGACGACGCACTACCTCGAAGCCCCCGCCGACCACCTCCCGGACCCGGACGGGCCGCCGACCGTGTTCCTGGCGGGTGGGATCACCGGCTGTCCCGACTGGCAGGCGGATGCCGCCGAGGAACTCCTCGCCGCCGATCTGGCCGTGTTCAACCCGCGCCGGGCCGACTTCCCGGTCGGCGACCCGGCCGAGGGGCCGCGCCAGATCGCGTGGGAGCACCGGTACCTGCACCGGGCCGACCTGACGCTGTTCTGGTTCTGCGCGGAGCAGGTCCAGCCGATCGCGCTGCTGGAGCTCGGCGCCGCGCTGGGCGAGCGCAGAGCGATCGTGGTCGGCACCGACCCGGCGTACCCGCGCCGCCTGGACGTGGTCGAGCAGGTACGCCTGGCGGCCCCGGCGGTCCCGGTGCACGCCTCGCTGAAGGAGACCCTGGCCGCCGCCATCACCGCTGCCCGGCCGGCTGCCCGGCCGAGCTGAGGACCCGGGCCGCGGCGCCCGTCGGCCACCTACGTGCCCGTCAGCGTACGTAGCTGCCCGGCATCGACGAGCCGGCCGTCCACGGCGCCGCGGCCGGCCGGGTCGAACACG
>NZ_JAIZ01000039.1 GCF_000710465.2 Kitasatospora sp. MBT63
ACCCCGCACGAGACCCGACAATGACACACCCTCGCCGTGTAAGAACGAGTGTCCGAGATCACGGGGAAACTTCACCCGCGCCGAGCGCTCGTTCGCCGAACTGACGAACAAACAGATACGACGCGGCGTCCACAAGTCCGTCCAGGCCCTCGAATCCGACATTCGCGACTGGATCGCGACCTGGAACACCGACTCGAAGCCCTACGTCTGGACCAAGACTGCCGACCAGATCCTCTAACGCCTCGCAGGATATTTGAAGAGAATTCCTGACTCACAACACTAGGCCGTGTCTGGCAATTCGCGTCGGATCAGCGCGCGGCGGTGGGCGCCCGGCTGGGCGTGCCGGCGAAGCGTCCTCGTACTGGACGTACTTGGACGTTTCGCCGGTGCGTCCAGGCTGGGGCACCTCCCGGCCGAAGGCTGGGGGAGCGTCGCGCGCCCGGCGGGAATTGTCAGACAAGCCCCAGAGGTCGTGTCCAGATGAACAACTCGGGATCGCATCGACCTTGCAAGAGATGCAGTGCTACTGGAACGGAATCTTGATGGATCCTACATCAACGATGGACATGCGCGGATACGTTTTCTCCAGGTTTATATAATTCTCGTCGGGGCCTTGGGTGAGATTCATGGGGGAGCTGTGGTTCGGGTCAAAATGCCAGACTTCTTTGTTATTTACGACAAAGCTGGTCACGTGGCCGCCCCGTCGCTCCCTATCTTCCCAGAGCATGTTCCAGGCTCGCGGATCCCCGGTGTCGGAATCCAGCATGGATTTAAGCGCGCCGATCCTTTCCTCTCCAGTTAGGTCTCTATGGTTGCCGTAAAGGGTGCGACTCAGATCTTCCTTCCATGCGAAACTGCGAGCGTTACCCAGGGGGACCAAGGGCTTCTGTAGAACGGTGGCAGAGTTGAGGCACATTGTTGTCACCGCGCAGATCCCAATATCCCACTTATAGATACCGGCAGACTTCTGCTGGACTGTGCGAGCCACAGTCCATGCGTCCTGCACGGTTGCCATGGGCACCTTCGACTCAGTAGCGATAAACTTCCCTGCCGGCGAAATTAGATTTGCCAGTTGCGCCCGGGACGCCTCGCCGGACTCGAAGATGGTTTGAATTTTTGCCGGTGGTTCTACTGTATCGACAGTTACGGCATCGACATTGGAGTCGCCGCTATTCTTACCGATCCCCTTGCTGCCCGATCCATCCTTTTTGATGGTCTTCTTGGGGTGATTTTTCTTGCTATTTTTCTTGCTCTTTTTAACTTTGTTTTTCCCGTTGCCGGTGGGGTCGGTGTGGTTGATGGGGTCGGCGCC
>NZ_JAIZ01000040.1 GCF_000710465.2 Kitasatospora sp. MBT63
GGCGCCCGCCGCCGGCCAGGGTGGCCAGCGCGGTCTCGGTCCGGTGCAGCCGTCGGCCACCGGCGGTCTGAACCGTCCGGCGGGCGCCCGCGGCGCCGACCGGATTCCGCCCGCTCCCACGCCCCCGGCTCCGTCCCGGCAGCCTGCGGCCGCCGCCGGCGCCCACGGGCAGGTTCCGCCGCCGCCCCCGGCCGCGCCGAACCAGGGCCAGAACCACGCCTCCACGTCGACCGGCACCCCGGTGCCGGCGCCGGCGCACGGCGGGCTCGGCCCGGTCAACCCCGGGTCCTCCCTCGGCCCGGTCGCCGGTGGCGGCACCGGTCAGGCACACGGTCACGGCCCCAACCAGACCCCGGGCCAGAACCAGGGTCAGCACACCGCGCCGCGCCCGGACATCTTCGAGCAGCGCCGCCTGGAGCGGGAGGCCGAACTCGGCCGACTGAACACGGAAAACGACGGGCAGGTCGGCCGGACGATCACCGACCTCGGCCGGGAACAGCGCTTCCTGATGACCCAGCCGCCGAACGCCGACCGTCTGGTCGCCGACATGCCGCGGATGAGCGAGCACGACCGGATGGAGGCCCTCGGGAACCTGCGGCCGGAGTACCGCCGCTGGCTGGCCTCCAACGAACCGCTGGTCGACAACCTGCGCAACACGTTGTCGCCGCAGGAGTTCGCGCGGACGGCGGCCCGCCTGATGGTGGACGTCGACCCGCGGGTCAGCGACCACGACGCGGCCCGCAGCGAGGCGGAGAAGAACCTCTCCCAGATGCTCCAGGACCCGGAGGTGACCGCGACGCTGCTCAAGGGGCGAGCGGGCATGTACGTGGTGCCCAAGGACGTTCCGATGACCGAGGCCGCGCCGTACCGGAACCTGCGGGGCACCGAGGCCGCGGGCGACGCGGGTGGCGGTCGCAAGTGGGAGGACGTGCGTGGTTCCGGTGGTCGCCGGGCCGCCGCCACCGAGGAGAACCTGCTCGGGGAGCACACCACGGTCGGTGGCATGTCGCACTACGACGACGGCTACTCCACCACGACCCACGAGTTCGCCCACACCATCCACCGGCAGGCGCTGGGCCCGTCGGATCGTCAGCTCATCACGGACTCCTACCAGGCCAAGATCGACGCCGACCACCTGGCGCGGACCTTCGGCGAGGAGAGCCCGATCCAGTGGACCGACGGTGCGCGCCGGCCGGACGGGCAGAACGGCGACAACTACGCCTCCCGTGACGAGCAGGAGTACTTCGCCCAGGTCACCAACGCCTATCTCGGCACCAACCACGGCAACGACCCGTACACCGGGGAGCCCCGGAACAACGGCGCCGACTGGGTGCGGGCCAACGAGCCCGACCTGCTGCCGCTGCTGGAACGTCTCTACGGTCCGGACCCGGAGCCCATCCGGGCCAACCCGGTCGACGAGAACGACGGTCTGCGCGGCCTGCGCAACCTCTTCGGCGACGAGGACCCGTCCGGTCCGCCGCGGCCGCCGGCGCCGACCCGTCCCGCCCCGCCCGTCCCGGACCCGGCGGCCGCGGCCGGCGGCTCGGGCAGCACGGTGCACCCGACGGGCACGGGCACCGGCCCGGTGCACCCGACAGGTACGGGCACGGGCACGGGCACGGGCAGTGTGCACTCGCACGACTCGGACGCCGACAGCATCAGCTCGCACGACTCGCACGATTCGTCGGCCTCGCAGGGTTCCAACCGGCACCCGGACGACCCGTTCGCCGATCCGGTGACCCCGCACACCCAGGCGCCCCCGCCGCCGCCCGCGCCGCCGGCCCCGCCGGTGCGGACCGGCCCCGAGGGTTTGCTGCACGCGGACGTCCCGCCGCCGCCCCCGATGCCGCCGTCCGACACCCACGGCAACGGGTCCGCCGACCAGACGCACCCGACGGTGGACCACACCCAGGACCACCAGACGCACGACACCCACGACGCGCAGACCCACGACGCGCAGACCCACGACACCCACACCGACGGCACCCACGACACCGTCACGCCGCACGAGGACACCACCGGCTCCCGGGACCTCCCGTCGGAGCGCACGCCGCGGCCCGGCTGGGGCTCCGAGCGCCGGCTGCTGGACTCGCCCGAGGACCGGGCGGACCAGCTGCGCGAACAGCTCGGCCTCGGCGAGGACCGGACGCACGACGTGCAGGACCTGGTCCGCAACGCCCGCAACGGCAAGGTCGACGACCTCGCCCGCTGGGTGGACCAGCACGGGACGGGCGCGGTGCACGCGCTCGGCAAGGAGATCCCGGAGCACGCGCTGTGGGGTCTGGGACGTGAACGGCCCGAGCACGCCCAGGCGTTGCACGACGTCATCGCGGAGCGGCGGGGCGGCAACCCGCCGTCGCGTGAGGAGATCCAGGCCCGCCAGGACGTCTTCGACAAGCTCCAGCAGCACGAGTCGGTCACGGTCGTGGTCGAGTCGGGTCCCGGCTCCGGTCACCAGGCTGCGGCGATCACGCTGGTCCGCTCGCTGCGTGAGCTGGGCTACGGGGGCGAGATCCAGATGGTCGCGCCGCACAGCGTGCGGGAGCGGCTGGAGCGGATGCTCGACCGGGACGAGCTCCGGGTCAACGAGCCGGTCTACGTGGACAAGGAGCTCGACCACGAGACCACGTACGAGCAGCCCGTGCGGCCGGACCTCGGCCGCGGGCCGACCTTCGTCGCGGCCAGCGACAGCCTGGAGGCCAACCCGAAGTCGGCCGCCGCACTGCTGTCGTTCACGGGCGCCGACAAGGCGATGCTGCTCACGCCGTACGCCTGGGGCCACCCGCGGGCCGTCTACGAGCGGACGCCGGGCGAGGACGGCACGCCGAACTACACCGCGCACCACATGGACGCGGGGGTCAGCCCGGACCACGGCCTGTACCAGTTCGACATCCGGACGCCCGAGAAGGTGGCCTTCCCCGACGACCCCAAGCTGCAGTCGATCGCCGACTCGGTGGCCGGCGGCAAGGTCGACATGATGCCGGTCTACGGGCTGGCCCGGATGGAGGACCGGCTGCGCGCCAGCGGCCCGGAGTACCTGGCGTCCGCGATCCGCGAGTCGGGCGCGCACGAGGTCGACGGGGTGAAGACGTACGGCAAGCCGGCCGTGATGGTGGAGGTCGGCGGGCGCGAGATCGGCTACGCGCCGAAGTTCGAGCCCAGCTGGCTGAAGCGGGCGAACCTCGCGGACCTGGGGGCCGAGGACGTCTCCCGGATGATGTCCGAGCTCAAGGACGGCGAGGTGCTGCTCATCCGCAGCGACGGCACCTCGCAGTCCAACTTCGAGAAGCTGTTCCAGCTCGGTGACCTGCCGGCCATCCAGGAGGGCGCCAACACCACCAACGCCAGCCAGCTGACCGGGCGTCCGTACCTGTCGCCCAACGTCGGTACGACCCCTTACCCGCGGATCCACGAGCCCGCGGCGGCGGACCTGCTGCAGGCGCGGGTGGCCAACGCCCTCGGCCGGGACGGGGAGGGTTCGGTGCCGGACCTGTCGCACGCCCGGGACGCCTGGGACCGGGCCACCTGGCGCAACGAGTCGCCGTCGCACGAGGACTACCGCAACGCGGCCGACAGCCTGCGGGACGCCGCCGCCGGCGTCGACCGGCTGGCGCAGGACCACCCGGACCCGCAGGTCGCCCGGACCCTGCGGGACGCCGCGGCGCAGGCCCGCGAGGACGCGTCGGTGCTGGAGCGCTCCGCGCAGGCGCTGGGCGTCAACGGCGACCTCACCAAGGCGACGGACGGCATGAACGCGGGCACCGAGTGGTCCGCCGCCGCCGAGCACTCCGAGCCGCACAAGCAGCTCGGCAAGGTGAAGTGGGGCCGGGACATCGTCGACGGCTGGGCCAAGGAGGCCAACCAGCACACGGGCGGCGGGAAGTTCACCATGCCCGTCGACAAGCTGCAGGACTTCGGCAACGCCCTCACCCATCACACCGACCGCGACCGGCCGCCGACCCCCGGCGAGACGCAGGCAGGGTTCGACCGGGTGTACGAGATCCTCAGCCGGGGCCTGGACCCGGACGACGCTCAGGCACTGAAGCTCGCGATGGACAAGAAGACCTGGGAAGGGGAGATGATCCGCACCAATGTGACGCCGTCGACCAGCCTGGGCCGCTCCGACGTGGTCCGGCAGAACTTCGAGACGCTGTCGCAGGAGGTCCGGGCGAACGAGCGGTTCTACGCCAACGAGGTCTCCGAGCAGCTGGGTGATCTCTCCAACGAGCCGAAGCCCGAGGCCGTGGAGGACATCGCCGAGGTGCTGCGCGGCTACCGCACACCGGACTCCCGGTTCCAGCAGTACACCTCGGAGGTCAACGGCCGGGCGCTGGACTGGCGGCAGGACCAGCTGCTGATGGGTCTGCTGCACATGGACAACCCGCACGTCCTGACCGACGAGAGCATCCACTCGCAGGCCCAGGAGCAGGTCAAGTGGCGCCAGGAGGCGCCCGAGCGGGAGGCCAGGGCCGCACGGGCCGCCGAGCAGCAGCGGCAGCGGGAGGAGAAGGAGGCGCAGCGCCAGCTGGAACAGCAGCAGATGCAGGAGCGGTTCGAGGCGGCCCGCCGGGCCCGGGCCGAGGCGGCGGCTGCGGCTGCCGCGGCGCCCCCGCCGCCGCAGCAGCCCGCGCAGACGAGCCACAGCTCCGACGAGGAGAGCGACGCGGACATGGCCAACTTCGACCCCGACGACCTCTGGTAGGTCCTCGGCCGATCCGGCCGGCTCACCCGCCCGGCGCCGAAACGGCGCCGGGCGGCCCGCCGCGCTCCCTCCCGCCCCGGGCCTGCCGTCCTACGATGCACTGGCGTCACCACTCAGGGTGACGGTGTCCAGGCAAGGAGTGAGCATGAGCAGCGGTATGACCATCGGTCTGCTGGTCCGGATCGAAGCCAAGCCCGAGTACGCCGAGCAGGTCGGCGCGATGCTGCGCGACGCCGTCGCGCTCGCCAACGAGGAGGAGCGGACCCTGGCGTGGTTCTCCTTCCGGGAGAGCGCCACCACCTTCGGCGTCTTCGACACCTTCGCCGACGAGCAGGGCCGCGCCGCCCACCTGCAGGGCCGGATCGCGGCCGCCCTGATGGAGGCGGCGCCCACCATGCTGGCCGTGGCCCCCGACATCCGGCAGATCGACCTGCTGGCGGCCAAGCTGCCGTGACCCGGGCCGTCCGGGCCGTCCGGGCGGTCCGGGCGGTCCGGGCCGTCGGGCCGGGAGGCGCGTCAGGCCGTGGCAGCCCGTTCGGCGGCGCTGCGCTCGACGCAGAACTCGTTGCCCTCGGGGTCGGTGAGCACCGCCCAGCCGGAGCCGTCGGGGTTGCGCCGGTCGTCGGCCAGGGCGGCGCCGAGGGCGAGCAGCCGGTCGACCTCCTCGTCGCGGGTCCGGTCCTGCGGCTGGAGGTCCAGGTGGAGCCGGTTCTTGACGGTCTTGCCCTCGGGGACGGCGATGAACAGCACCCGGCCGCCCGGGGACTCGACCAGCACCTCGGGGTCCTCGGGCCCGTCGTCCGGGTGGATCCGGGAGTCCAGGACGGCTGCCCAGAATCCGGCCAGCGCGTACGGATCGGCGCAGTCGACGGTCACCTGACGGATGAGAGAGGCCATGGTGGTCACTATGGACGCTGCCACCCGGCCGGTCCAGCGCCCGCGGCGGGTGCGCCGCCGGGGGGCTTATCACCGTCCTACCCGAGCGGTGCATAGGATCGGTCACCATGGGTCTCGGTGGGGTGTGGCGCAGGTGGCCGGCGGGCCGGCGGGCGGTGGTGATCGGGCTGCTGCTGGCGCTGCTCGCCGTCCTCGGCGGGCTCGGCGCGGTGGCGGCCTCGGGCTCCGGCCAGGCGGTGCGCCGGGAGGACCGGGTGCTGGACCTGCCCGAGACCCCGGGCAGCGCCGCGACCGTGCCGATCGACACCTCGTTCTTCACCACCGGCTCCGGGCCGCGCCCGGCCGTCCTGCTGGCGCACGGCTTCGGCGGCTCCAAGGAGGGAGAGCGGGCGCGCGCCGAGCAGCTGGCGAGGTCCGGCTACGCGGTGCTGACCTGGTCCGCCCGCGGTTTCGGCAAGTCCGGCGGGAAGATCGGCCTGGACGCGCCCGACCGCGAGGTGCAGGACGTCCGGCACCTGGTCGACTGGCTGGCCCAGCGACCCGAGGTGCGGCTGGACGGACCCGGTGACCCGCGGGTCGGCATCACCGGCGCCTCGTACGGCGGCGGGGTGGCGCTGCTCGGCGCCGCGTACGACCCCCGGATCGACGCGGTGGCCACCCAGATCACCTGGTGGAACCTGGCCGACGCGCTGTTCCCGCAGGGGGTGCAGGGCGGCGGCGCGGCCGACGGGGTGTTCAAGAAGCTGTGGGCCGGGATCTTCTTCACCACCGGCTCGGCGGCCGACCCCTCGGCCGGCCCCGGCGGACGTCCCGGCGGCGCTCCGGCGCAGGGCCCGATCGGCTGCGGCCGGTTCCTGGACGAGGTGTGCGCGATGTACGACCGGGTGGCCACCGCCGGGCACGCCGACCCCGACGCGGTCGCGATGCTGGAGCGGTCCAGCCCGTCCTCGGTCGGCGACCGGATCAAGGTCCCCACCCTGGTGGTGCAGGGCCAGCAGGACTCGCTCTTCCCGCTCGACCAGGGCGACGAGATCGCCCGCGCGGTCGCCGCCAACGGCGCGCCGGTGGCCGTCGACTGGTTCGCCGGCGGCCACGACGGCGGCACCGAGGGCAGTGCCCGGGTCGACGACCGGGTCACCGCCTGGTTCGACCGCTACCTCGAGCAGCGGACCGGCACCGACACCGGCCCGGCGTTCCGGGTCACCCGGACCGGTGGCGTCGACTCCACCGGGTTCCAGGCCGTGCTGCGCGGCGCCGACGCCGCCGCCTACCCCGGGCTCGGCGGCACCGGCTCCCGTACCGTCCCGCTGGGCGGCGCCCCGCAGGAGATCGCCAACCCGCCGGGCGGCACCCCGCCCGACATCTCCACCGTGCCCGGCATCGGCGCCCTCGCCCAGGCCTCCGCGCTCGGCGCCGGCCTCGCGCTGGACTTCCCCGGCCAGTACGCCTCCTTCGACTCCGCGCCGCTCGACGCGGGCCTGCACCTCACCGGCGCGCCCACCACCAGGATCACGGTCCGGGCCGACCGCCCCGACGCGGTGCTTTTCGCCAAGCTGTACGACGTCGCACCGGACGGCAAGCAGGCGCTGCCCCAGCAGCTGGTCGCGCCGCTGCGGGTGACCGGTGCCGACGCGCCCGGCGGGCGGAGCGTCGACATCACGCTGCCCGCGGTCGACCACACCTTCGAGGCGGGCCACCGGCTGCGCCTGGTGCTGGCCGCCACCGACCTGGCGTACGCCTCGCCCGCGCAGAGCGCCACCTACCGGATCTCCGCGGACGGGCCGCTCACCGTACCGACCGTGGCGGCGCTGCACACCGAGGCCGCCCCGCTGCCCGCCCGGACCTGGCTGCTGCCGCTGGTCGCGCTCGGCGCGGCCGCCCTCCTGCTGCTGCCCCGGCGCCGCCTGCGGCACCGGGCGCCCGACCCGGCGCTGGCCGGTGTCCCGCTGCAGATCACCGGTCTGAGCAAGCGCTACCGCGGCGCCGCCGACCGGTACGCCGTCCGTGACCTGGGCTTCACGGTCGAGCAGGGCCAGGTGCTCGGCCTGCTCGGACCCAACGGCGCGGGCAAGACCACCACGCTGCGGATGCTGATGGGGCTGATCCGCCCCGACGCCGGCGAGATCCGGATCTTCGGGCACGCGGTCCGCGCCGGCTCCCCGGTGCTGTCGCGGGTCGGCTCGTTCGTGGAGGGCGCCGGTTTCCTCCCGCACCTCACCGGCCGGGACAACCTGCGGCTGTACTGGCGGGCCACCGGCCGTCCGGCCGAGGACGCCCACCTGGACGAGGCGCTGGCCATCGCCGACCTCGGCGAGGCGCTCGACCGGGCGGTGCGTACCTACTCCCAGGGCATGCGCCAGCGCCTGGCCATCGCCCAGGCCATGCTCGGCCTGCCCGACCTGCTGATCCTGGACGAGCCGACCAACGGCCTCGACCCGCCGCAGATCCGCGAGATGCGCGAGGTCATGATCCGGTACGCCGCCGCCGGGCGGACCGTCATCGTCTCCAGCCACCTGCTCTCCGAGATCGAGCAGAGCTGCACCCACCTGGTGGTGATGGACCGCGGCCGGCTGGTCGTCGCGGGCGAGGTCGCGGACATCGTCGGCGCCGGCGAGGTGCTGCTGGTCGCCACCCCCGCCGGGTTCGGCGGCGACCGCCGGGCGGTGGCCGCCGACAAGGTGGCCGCGCTGACCGGGGTCGCCTCCGCCGAGGTGGTCGACGGCGGGCTGCTGGTGCGCCTCGACGGCCTGACCGCCGGTGAGCTGCTGGTCGAACTGGTCCGGCTGGACGTCCCGGTCGAGCGGTTCGGGCCGCACCGCAGACTCGAGGACGCGTTCCTGTCACTGATCGGAGGAACGGCATGACCGCCCCCGCGCCCGCCGACACCGCCGCGGCCCCGGGCTACCGGCCCGGCCGGACCCTGCCGCTGCGGGTCGAGGCCGTCCGCCAACTGCGCCGCCGCCGGACCATGGTGATCGGCGGGGTGCTCGCCGCGATGCCGTTCATCGTGCTGGCCGCCTTCCAGATCGGCGGCACCCCCGACCGCCCGGACCGCACCACCTTCATCGAGCTGGCCACCGCCTCCGGGCCCAACTTCGCCGCCACCATGCTCTTCATGGGCACCGGCTTCCTGCTGGTCATCCCGATGGCGCTGTTCTGCGGCGACACCGTGGCCTCGGAGGCCAGCTGGTCCTCGCTGCGCTACCTGCTGGCCGCGCCGGTGCCCCGGGCCAGGCTGCTGGCCCGCAAGTTCACCGTCGGGCTGGCCTTCTCGGCGGCCGCGATCGTGCTGCTGCCGCTGGTCGGGCTGGGCGTCGGCACCGCCGCGTACGGCTGGGGCGACCTGTTGCTGCCCACCGGCGCCAGCCTGCCCGCCTCGGTGGCGCTGCCGCGGCTCGCCCTCGCGGTGGCCTTCGTGGTGGTCGCCGAACTGGTCGTCGGCGCCCTGGCGTTCTGGCTCTCCACCGCCACCGACGCCCCGCTCGGCGCGGTCGGCGGCGCCGTGTTCCTGACCATCGTCACCGGGGTGCTCGACGCCATCACCGCCCTCGGCGGCCTGCGCGAATGGCTGCCCGCGCACTGGAACTACGCCTGGGCGGACGCGCTGCAGCCGCAGCTGGAATGGGGCGGGATGCTCCAGGGCGCCTCGCTGTCCGTCAGCTACTCGCTGGTCCTGCTGGCGCTGGCGTTCCGCGGTTTCGCCCGCAAGGACGTGGTGTCCTGACCGGGTCCGCAAAGCCGTTCTACCGGGGCGGCCGGTGGGCTAGGGTGACGACTGCGCGGGGCGGCTCCGCGGTGTGCTTCCTTCTCCCAACTCACTGTAAATGAACCGAGTGCGCCCACTCTCCGCCCCGCGCCTCTCACCCCAGGGGGCCCCACCAGCATGACCAGCGCCACCCAGGCCGTCGCCGACCCGGACCTCGACACCTTCCTGCTCCGCCGTCGGGGCGCCGTCCACGTCCCGCCGGCCCTGCTCGGCGCCGCCGCCGACAGCTGGTCCGCCGCCGGGCTCACCGCCCTCGACGGCGACCTGCTCCAGCGCGGGCACGTGCTCGGCGCGTCGCTGCGCGCCACCCTGGCCCGCCTGCACCCGACCGACCTGGCGCTGCTCGGCTCCACGCTGCTGGCCCGGCTGGACGCCCTGTACGGCGCGGACCGCCGGCACCGCCCGCTGTTCCGCGGCTTCCCCGACAGCGTGCCCGACGACGCGCAGTCCTACTTCTCCGAGCAGATGCGGCAGTTCCTGCTGAGCCAGCCCCACCAGCCGTGCGTCCGGTGCGGTCGCACCGGCGCCGAGGCGGGCATCGGCGCCCTCGCGCCCTGCGCCCACCTGGTCTGCGCCGACTGCCTGGACCCGGCGGGCCCCGCGGACGGCGCCCCGCTGTCCGCCTGCCCGGTCTGCGGTGCCGAGCTGGCCGCCGAGCGCCGCCTGGGCCCCGGCCGGGCGCCGTACTCGCACCGCGTGGTGGCGCCCGAGGTCCGGCAGCGCAGCCTGGTCCCGCTGACCCTGGCCGAGGGCGCCGACCCCGCCGCCGCGGCCTTGGCCGAACTCGAGCTGCTGCTCGCCCGCCGCACCCCGCTGCCACCGCAGGACCGCGAGGACCTCGCCGTGCTGCTCGCCCACGCCCCCGCCGACCTCGCCGACCGGCTGCCCGACGCGATCCCGGTCCGCGAGACCAGGGCCACCGTCCTCGCGGCCCTGGTGCGCCGCGCACCCGAGGGCGCCGAGGCGCTGCTGCGCGCCCACGTCGACACCGCCACCGACGTGCTGCGCATCCTGTGGGCGCTGTCCGGTGCCGAGCCCGACCTGCTGCCCGCGAACGCCCGCAGGCTGCGCAACCTGCCGCGCCCGCTGCGCCGTTCGCTGCTCGCCGTGCTGGACGCGCTGCCGCTCGCCGCGCTCGCCGAGGACCTGCGGCGGCACCGGCAGGCCTGGCTGCGGGCCGGCGAACTGCTCCACCCGTCCGAGCACCGCCGCCGCTTCCCGTCGGTGGCCGCCGCGTTCGCACTGCTGCGGCAGACCGACCTGGAGGCGCACCCGGCCGCCGCCGGGCTCCTCGACGTGCCCGCGCCGCTGCGGGTGGACCGGCGCGAGCGCGGCACCCGGCTCGGCTTCACCGGCTTCGGCGGACAGGTCGAGGCCCGGCTCGCGGCCGGGGACCCGGCCGGGGCCACCGCACTGCTGGCCGCCCGGCCGGGCGAGCTGGTCCGCCGGCTCCACCACCTGCTGCGGGTGCACGCCACCGCCGCGCCCGGCGGCCCGCTGCCCGAGGCGTTCCTGCGGACCGTCGCGGAGGCGCTGCGCGCGGTCGGACCCGGTCCGCTGCTCGGCGCGTACGGGCGGCTGCGCGGGCCGCGCACCCCGGGCGAGCGGCGGCTGTACTTCCCGCGGGGCTCGGTCGCGCTGGCCCACGCCCGGGAGGACCACGGCACGGTGGTGCCCGCGGAGCTGAGCGGGCCGGTGTGCGAGCTGATCGAGGCCGAACTGCTGCGCCGGGCCCAGGGGCCGGCGTCCGGGCGGGGCACCGGGACCGCACTGTTGGACGAAGGACTGGCCGACCTGGTGGCGCCGTTCGCCGAACGGGCGGCCGCCAAGACGCTGGTGCCCGTGCCGCGCGGCAGCGTGCAGCCGCTGCCGGACGGCGGCCGGCTGCGGCTGTTCCTGCACTGGATGCAGCCCGAGGGGCTGCGGGTCGACCTCGACCTGTCGATCGCCCTGTACGGCGCCGACTGGCAGCTCGCCGGGCTGTGCGACTTCACCTCCCTGGTGTACGGGCAGCGGGCCGCGGTCCACTCCGGTGACCTGGTCGACGCGCCGCCGCCGCACGGCGCCACCGAGTTCGCCGACCTGGACCTGGAGCTGCTGGCCGGCCACGGTGTGCGCTACGCGGTGGTGCTCGTCCTCGCGTACAACGACATCGCCTTCGAGGAACTCACCGACGCCTTCACCGGGTTCATGGACCTCGCCGCACTCGGCCCGGCCGGCGACGGCTTCGACCCAAGGGCGGTGCGCCAGCGGATGGACCTGGCCGGTGACGCCCGGGTGTGCGTGCCGATGATCGTCGACCTGGCGGAGCGCCGGTACACCTGGACCGACCTCAACACCTCCGCCGCGGGCGGCTTCCACGACATCGCCCGGCACGGCGCGCAGGTCGGGCAGCTGTGCGCCGACGTGCTGGCCCACTTCGCGCCGGGCGCCCGGGCCACCCTGTGGGACCTGGCCTGTGTCACCGCCGCCGCCGACGCGCGTGAGGTGCTGGTCCGGGCCCGGGACGGCAAGACCGTCCGGACCTGGCGGCGGGCGGACGACGAGCCGGCCGGGCGGTTCGCCGCCCGGCTGCGCACCCTGAGCGGCCCGGACGGCGAGGAGCGGTTGGACGGCGAGGCGCTGGCCGCCCGGCTGGCCGGGACCGACGGACTGCTCTGCCTGGTCGACGGCGACCTGCCGGTGCCGGCGGGCCGGTCCGGGACGCTCTACCGGCTCCGCCCCGGCCCGCTCGACGCGGCGCCGGACACCCTGCGCCGGCTCGGCGCGGGCGACCTGGTCGCCCGCTTCGCCCCGGAGCAGTCGCGGTGACCGCGCCGGCGACCGGCCCGGCGACCGGCCCGGCGGACCTGGGCGCGGCCGGTCCGCG